>DATKZH010000501.1:0-7310 GCA_035528065.1 Thermoguttaceae bacterium
ATGGGAACATGTGAAAACCGCTTCCATGTTCTACACCGGGCCCCTTTTCTTCGCACCCCAGTTTACGCAAATACCTCGCAATCGCGTTAGCCCGGGTAGACTGGGTAACATGCGGGGGCGCGCGATGGGGGTTGCAACCGATTGATTTCGTCTCCAAAGCCGACGGTGCCGTCGCTGCCGACCGGGTGAAAGACCTTGCCCGCGCCGCGCGTCGCATAGCCATGACGCCCAAAAATACTGGGGAAGCGTCACCGCATCCGGGAGCGCCGTGCGGAAATCAGCCCCGTTGTCGTAAATACCGCTGCTCGTGGGCAGCAGGCCGGTCAGAACGGCGACGCGGGAAGGATTGCAGGACGGCACCGCGGAATAGGCGCGGGTGAAGAACGCACCGCGCGCCGCGAGGCGTTTGAGATGCGGCGTCTTGATGGGATTGGCCGGATCGAACAACGTCGCCCAGTCGTTCATGTCGTCGATGACGATGAACAGGACATCTTTGGGTTTCTTCGCGGGCGCGCCAGCGGCATTGAGCGCGGCCGGCGATGCCGGCAGCAGGGCGGTGAGGAGGGGGAGGGTCTGCGTTCTCATGTCTTATTTCCAGATTGATTTCAGCGACCACAGTTCCATCGAGAGCAGTGTGACGCTGCCTTGTCTGGCATACAGCTCGACGCCTTGGTTTTTCGCGTCGGCCTCGAAGTAGGCGCAATTCCATGTCAGGCCGCCATGGCCGAAAATGTCAATGAGGGAGCGGTCGAGCAGGAGATGCAGTTTTACCCGGCCGCGATCGGCCAGCAGGCGTTGGGAGGAAAGTACCTCCGCGCCGGTGGGGTCGCGGAGGACGCGCTTCCGGCCTTTGACATCGTAGCCCACGGTGAAACCGCCCTCCGGCCCTTTGCGGAACTCCAGGCCGAACTCCTTGGCGGTGTCCAACTGGAACTCCGCCACCCATTCGAACAATTCGCCCCGGATGCCTTGGTCGGTCAGCAGCGAGCAGGACGCGTCAATCGTCTGGTCACGGAGCTGGATCGCCGGCCCGCGCAGCGACTGGAGTTCCTTCGCCGGGCTGTAGAACAGGCAGAGCTGGCCTTCCGGGTCTTTGCCGAGAGTCAGCTCGGCGGGGATCGTCAACGGGCCGCCGGTCCACGGTCCGGGAGTGCCCTCGTCCCGGAGCCATTTCCAGCCCATCCAGATCTGCCGTCCATCCTGCGCGGGAAGGTTGGCAAAGCTGTGACCGACGAAGTGATTGCCGCCGAGACGCCGGGCTCCGGATTCAGGGGTGAAGTTCTTGCCGTCGAAGTCGCCGATGAAGTACTTCCCGCCGAGCTGCGGCGGAGTCATGGGATAGTCGCCGCCGAGAAAGAGCCACTTCGTTTCACCCGTGCCTCGGACGGGCAGTTGGAAGATGCGCGGCTCCTCGCCGTTCGGCGCTTTGCCCACGCGTTTCCAGGCCTTGAGATCGGACGAGGCAAAGATATCGCAAAACTCCGTGTAGCCCCGGCAGACGAGCATGATCCATTGCTGCGATGCCTCGTGCCAGAAGACGCTCGGATCGCGAAAGTGCCAGTTGCCGTCGTCGGGCTTGAGGAAGGGATTGCCCGAATATGGCGTCCAGGTGCGGCCCCGGTCGTTGCTGTAAGCGAGGCTGACCATTTGATCCTGCCGCCTCGGCCCGGCGACAAAGCCGTCTTCGGGGATCTTTACTCTCTTCATGGTGTTGTAGAACAGGACGACGGCCTTCTCGTTGCCGGTCTGGAACCCGCTGAGGTTGCGCTCGTCCACGACGACGGAGCCGCCGCCAATGGTGCCGTCCTTCTCAGCGGCGACCGAGGGAGCCAGAGCCTCCCAGCGAAGCACGTCCTTCGACACGAGATGAATCCACGTGTCGCCCCAACCCTTGCCGTTCGGTTTGTCGGGAGCGCCGAGATAGTGCAGATGATACTCGCCCGCGTGGTGAAACATGGCGACCGGATCGTTCAACCAACCCTTCGGCGGCGTGAAATGGAACTGGGGACGGTGCGGCTCGTCGTAGGTCGTGGGCACCGGCGATTCGGCGGCGTGCAGCGCGGCCAGCGGGGCCAGTAGCAGGACTGTGAGGATGATCTCGAGCGTGTGTTTCATTGCTTCGGTCCGGGTGGCAGTTGCTTCAGCCAGGGGAGGTTGAAGGTGTAATGCCTGCTGCTCGTGATGAGCTGGATGCGACCATCGCGCGTTTGCGTGGCGGCGAGATAGCCGTTGGTGTCGGCGGTGGTGGAGTTGCCGGGCGTGACGAGACGGCGATCAAGCCAGGTTTTGCCCTCGTCATAGGACACGGCGGCGAAGAGGCCGACGCCAGTGAACTCGCCGCTTTGTGACTTGAAGGTCATGCCTTTGCGATTGTCCTTCTTCAGTTCGCGGGCTTGATCGGTGAAAGAGCAGAGCAGGATCGGCCCCTCGCGGAGGCGGAGGAGGACAGCACGTTGCGTGTTGCTGATGACCGGGAACTCGCTGGCCTCGTAGGTCCAGGTGTTGCCGAGATCGCTGGAGTAACTGACCGGCAGGTGGAACCCGAAGCGCTCCTGATCCGCGACGTCGTCGAAGCGTCCGAAGGCCATGAGCCGTCCGTCAGCGAGTTGCACGAGAGGCGCGTGAATGCCGGCGATGCAGGGGCTGCTGCCGCCGGGACGCAGCTCGGTCTTGCCGCGTGTCCTGCCGGTTTGCGTCCATGTCTGACCGTGGTCGCGGCTGATGACGAGCGAGGCTCCATCGAGCGAGATCGCGAGGACGCCTTCGCGGGTGCGGATGATGCTGTTGCCGAACTCGCCCCTCGGCTGGACGATCCTCGCCTTGGACCACGTGGCGCCGTTGTCCGTGGAGGTGCGAACGATGTTCTCGGCGTGACCCACCGCAAAGTGGTAGAGCGTCCTGTCCCCGTCCCACCACAGTTTCGGCGCGTGATCGTTCACATCCGGCGCGTCCCAGAAGGGCGAGGGCGCATCCCATTCCTTCGCGCCAAAACGCAGGCGGCTGGCGGCATTGCACAACTCCGGTCCCGGCTCGCTGATGCAGGAATACCAGATCGCGAGGAGATCGCCGTTGGGGCACTCGGTGATCGCGGGGCTGTGATTGTGCCTCGCAAACAACGGCCCGACCGAGCCGGCCGGGATTTGCCGATACAGCTTCGGGCCTTCGAAAAAGGGGACGTCCGCCGGCGCTGCCACGATCTTCCCGGCCTGCTGGCTGACGTTTTGCGCGTTCAACGGCGGAGCCGGCGCTGGAAGCGGCGTCCCCCTTGGCAAATCGCCGAGCACCACGCGGAAACCGATCGTGTTGCACATCGACTCCGGAATCCACGCACCGCGATTCGCCGAGCGAAGCATCCGTGTGAGCATGGAATGGCTGCCACCGCGAAACACACGGAAATCACCCTCGCTGCGCCCGAGCGGGTCGGTTTGATCCTGCGCTTCATACGGCCCATACCAGTCGAGACACCACTCGGAGACGTTGCCGTGCATGTCGTGCAGGCCCCAGGCATTTGGAGTCTTCTGCGCGATGCGGAGCGAGGGCTTGCCGTCCTGCCGGGCATACTCGCGCGGCATCGTTCCGTCCGGGAAATACAGCTCGCGCCAACCCAGGCGGCCGAACCAGTTCTGATGTCCCTCCGGCAGCGTGTCGCCCGTGTGGAAAAGCGTCGTCGTGCCCGCGCGGCAGGCATACTCCCACTCCGCCTCGGTTGGCAGGCGATAGGTGCAGCCTTCCTTCTTTGTCAGCCAGTCACAGAACTCGACGGCCTTCGTCCAAGTGATCGCATGCACCGCATCATCGTCCGCGCCTTTACCCCTGCGGAAGTCCGGATCGAAATGCCGAAACTGCCCCAGCGTGGCCTCCGTGACGCCCATGTAAACCGGCTGCGTGATTGTCACTCGATGCGCCGGCCTCTCATCCCAATCCGCCGATCGGAACTCCGCGTGATGCGTCGCCATGTTGCCATTGCCCGCGATGGGAGGCCCGTCCTGCCCCATCGTGAACGTGCCCGGATCAATGCGAACGAGCTGCATGCCGATGGAGTTGGTGATCGTTTTCGGCGCATCGGCGGCGTGCAGGACGGCCAGCGGGGCGAGCAGGAGGGCGGCGATGAGTGTGAGGGGGTGTTTCATGGAAGTTGTGTGATTCGCAGGTTGTTGAGCGAGACTTGACCGTCTCTTGCGAGCAGAGCAAGAGACCCGGTAGGCAACTGCACGCGAGCGCAGAGACTGATGCGGTCATCCACAAAAGCTTCGAGCACGTCACCGTGGAGCATGAGGTGGAGTTTGCAGGGGCGGTCCGTGGGGATCACGAGCGGTTGGGTGCGGATCGCGGGCATTCGGTTCCATGCATACTGGCGGCTCAGGGTGACCTGTCGCGCGTGCGTGTCGATGGCTAGAACGTAGCTGTCGTCGAGCGGATTCGGCCTGGCGCGTCCAGGATGCTTCTCGTGTGTATTGCCGCGCAACAGAAGACTGAGCGTCGCCTCGGAAGCGAACTCCAGGTCGGCGGAGAAAAGGAAGTCGGCCGGGGCGTCTTTCCAGAGGGCCAGAGCGGTAGTGCCCGTTTTGGCGGTGAGGGTGATGGCGTTTTGGCTAACGGCCACAGGATCGTTTTGCGTGGGCATGAGTACCGCTGCGCCCTTCCCGTCGGTGGCATCCTCCCGGCACGCCGTGATGACTTCCGGGACGAGGCGTGTGCCGACCGCGCCGTGTTCATCCAGAAACAACTCGCGCGGCAGCGCCATGCATCCACCGTAGACATGCTCGGCGTAATCGCCGTCGGCCCGCTGGAGATACGCATGGATGATGCGCCGCTTGCCATCGAACTCCGTCTTGCCTGCCTGGAAATGGAGTCCCCAGGGCGCGTCGTTGGGTGGGCGACGCCACGGGCCGCGCGGATCATCGGCCAGTCGAATGCGCGTGGTGTCGGTGTAATAGACCAGCGCCCACCCGTCGCCTAGGCGAAAAACGTCCGGGCATTCGCTGGCCACGATCTCGCGCGTTGCGAGCAACGGTTCTCGACGAACCGTCCAGTTCCGAAGATCCGTGCTGGTGGCCAGCGCGACGGCGCCTGCGTAGGGATAACCGATGCCGGTCTTTTCGTGAGCGGCAATCGCGAGCCACCACTGCTTGACGTTCGGGTTCCAGAACACGTGCGGGTCGCGCCAGTGCTCGGAGGTGTCGTAGGTGCCGACGGCGGGGACGTCCCGCTTGAGCAGGAGCAGCGGCGGTCCGGGCTGCTTGGTCCACTGGATCAGATCCCGGCTGGTGGCGACTCGCACCGAGGGTAAGCCGGGGCCCTCGTCGTTTCGACTGGCCGTGGTATAGAACGCGTGAAACACGCCTTCGTGTTCCACGATGCTGCCCGTCGCGATCATCCGATCATTCTCGTCGACCACAATCGCAGGCGGAAGCTCCTCCCAGTGCACGAGATCACGCGAGGCAAGGTGATGCCAGTCCAACGTCTTCTGGCTATGCAGATAGAAGACATGGTGCACGCCGTCGCGGTAGAACGGGATCGGATCGCCGAAGACTGCGTCAGGCGGCTGGTAGTGGAAGGTGGCCGTCCTTGGGGCCGTTTCTTCCGCTGCCACCGAACCCGCGTGCGGCGATTCGGCGGCGTGCAACGCGGCCCGCGACGCCAGCAGCAGGGCGGTGAGGACGCAGATGCATGGGATGGGTTTCATGGGGACGCTTTCTTCCTCAATTGAGCAGGAGATGGAACACTCGGAGTGCGGTGCCGGCGGCTTTGGCGTCGTGGCCTTCGGCGATGCGTATCTTCACGGTGTGATGGCCGTCTTCCAGCCCGTCGTCGAGGATCACGGCCCAAGGCAGGTGCAGACCTGAACTCCATCGCGTGAAGGTCTCGATCTCGCGGTAGGCGTCGCCGTCGATGCTGCACTCGATGCGGCCGGCGTCGGGTCCGGAGGGGATGAAAAGTCCCGCGCCGGTGCCGTCGAAGCTGAACTCAAATGCCGCACCGGACTTGCCGCCGACGAGTGCCGGTACATTCACGAAGCCGGCGCGCGTGCGTTGGTTGTCGGTCGGCTTCCACGACGGCTGGAGGGCGAAGCCCTTACTGATCCGCGCCTCGGAGATGTTGCCGAATCGGCCGCGGAAGTAACTCCTGGGATCGACCGGCGCGGGCAGTGGGTGCGGTCTCGCGGCCGCCGGGCGCGATCTGGCGAAGGCGGCCTCGGTCATGCGGGTGATGCTGTTGGCGTAGAGCTGGTGGCCGAAGGGCGACGGATGCAGGTTCTTGAAATCCTTGTCCCAGGTGAACTCGCCCGCATTGATCCGGTCGGTGACTTCCAGGGAGAGGTTCAGTGTGACGTTGCCATACGCGGCGGCCACTTTCTCATGCTGCGCGATGGAAACCGGCACGTCGCCTTTGTTATAGTCATCCATGTGCGAGGGCATGACGAAGTGCAGGTGGACAATATCGGTCAGCGGATTGACCAGACGCATGTGCCGCACCACGCCCTCCATCCCGCGCAGCATGTGGTTGGGGTCCGCCGTGTTGGACGTGTCATTCACCGCCGCCTCGACGAACAGCAGATCGACCGGTCCGCGCGAGAGCACGTCGCGCTCCAGCCGGAACGCATGCGGCACGGATCCCAGGGAGCCAATGCCCGCGCTAAGGAAGTCGAACTTTGTCCGTGGAAAACGCTCCTGGAAATAGCGGATGACGTGATCTCGCCAACCGCCGCCGGCGGTGATCGAACCGCCAAGAAAAGCAACGCGCCCGGTCTTCTCCCGCTCGAACTTCAGATAACAGTTCGCGAGGCCGTCACGCAGTTCGTGGTACTCATGTCCCTTCGGCAGAACGTTCGGGTCGTAGTCGGCGCCGTCCGAAACCGAGGGCAGCGACAGAAGCATGACCGTGACGAAAAGAGTGAGTGCGTGATCTGGTTTCATGTCTGGTACTCTCCTGACGTCCTTATCCCAGCGACTGCCCCTTCTGTTGGCAAGTGGCAGGGAAAGGGCAAATCTCCAGTGAGTTTTTGTCGCCGCGGACCCATCTGAATTCGCCGAAAATCACTTGGTTGCAACCCCCATCGCGCGCCCCCGCATGTTACCCAGTCTATCCGGGCTAACGCGATTGCGAGGTATTTGCGTAAACTGGGGTGCGAAGAAAAGGGGCCCGGTGTAGAACATGGAAGCGGTTTTTACATGTTCCCATGTTGCACCCCCGGAGCCCCAAGGATGATTATCGAGGTGGAAGATCGGTTTGCCAAGGCGGCCCAACGGTTTCTGGGCGTTCTGAAGGCCATCGACGAAGCGGCCGGGCGAGATGCCCCGGTGCACGAG
>DATKZH010000502.1:0-21602 GCA_035528065.1 Thermoguttaceae bacterium
TGCCTTTGACCAGCGTCACCGGCTTCGCGCAGGGAGACCGTCGCGGCCAATTTGCCCGTGGTTCGAGCCGCGGTTGACGGTTCATCGGACAGAGGCGATGGTAGACTTCATCGGGCGTTCTGCCGCCGAGCGTCATGGGGGCGATGGCCGTTGTACCACGCCGCAAGGTATCGAAGCTCGCCGAGAAACGCTCGTCGCCGGAGCGGCACCCGCGTCAGCCATGCGATGCTCTGCTGGAGCGTCAAGATCAATCGCTCGATTACGGCGATGCTGCCGTGCTCACCGATCGCGCCGAACCGCGGGTGGATGCCCTTCCGCCGGCACCACGGTTTGAATTCTTTGCAGGAGAACTGGGGGCCCTGGTCACAAACCGGATGCCTGGGCTTTGCTCCTGCCGTGTAGATCACGCGGCCGAGGAAGGCACGCACCGCCTCGGAGGTCGGCTCTCGCTCGAAAAGCGCGATGCCCATGATCCGCCGCGAGTGATGGTCCATGATCGCGCCGATCCACCAGCCAAACGGCCAGCACTGCGGCAAAGAGAAGGGCTGTCACGTCGTCCAGAACCCGGGCGCGATGGGCACCGTCGTCAAATCGATCTGCCAAAGGTGGTTGGGATACTTGGAAGTGACGACACGCTTCTTCCCATCCGTCTTCTGGTCCTGGTCGTCCTTCGGCCTGGGGATTGGCTTCTCCTTGAGCATGCGCCCGACGGTGGTTGCGCCGAGGAGTCCGGCCCCGGCCAGGATCCGGGCGATCTTCACTTTTCCCAGCATGGGGCAAAATGCATGGGGCAAAGTGCTTTGAGCTGCTGGACGACGTAACGTACGAACTGTGGGAACTTGTTGACCGGCTCGCGGAGCTGGATCAGGGCGTTGGGGCCTTCCTCGTCGACGCGGTTCAGCCAGGTGCGGATCGCGTCGGCCGTGACCAGCTCAAACGGTAAGCCAGTCTGCGGATGACGCCGAAAACCGCATGGAACCACGCGAACGGCAATCAGCCGTCAGCTTTCAGCAATCAGCCCCTTGGCGCCGCTCGGTTCCCGGGCAATCCAGGCTGAAAGCTGATTGCCGACCGCTGATGGCTTACAGTCTGAGTGACCGGGAACTCTTGGGCCGTCCGCGCCAGGGACCAGCCGCAGGCGGCTTTGAGCTGGAGGATGCTCATTCGCTCGGTGGGCCGGTAGTATGGTCTACGATGAGGCGGGAGTTGGGCCATGCGAAGCTTATGGATGCGGAGTTGTTCGCGCAACCGAACGCTCTGTTGAAGGGCTCAGTCCAACTCCGCTTTCAGTCGGATGCGGGAGTTGGGGCTGTTGGCCGCCCGGCCTCGGGTGTAGGCCAGCAGGGGGACCGTCGCCTGCACGGTGTCCGGCTCGTTCTCATCCGCCATGCAGCGCGGTGTGCCCGCGCTGGCTCCAAGGGCCGCGGTAACCATGGCAGCAACGCAAAGCAGCGGTTTTCGACCCGGAATCATGGTACGATGTCCTCCCTCGAGACTCACGTCATTGTCCGATCCGAAGGCGGCGCATGCAACAGGCGTGAAGGGAACCAAGACGGCGGATGGCCGGGAAAGTCGGAGGAGTATCGAGAACGGCCTGGCTCCGGCGATGCGCGAGTCAAACAACCCGTGCGCAATCCACTTTTCACACAGGGAGAAGAACCATGATCCGGGCGACAACAGTGGCCATGCTCGTGCTGATCGGCGTCCCAGCCAGACTGGCGTCATCCGTGGCTGCAGACGAACTCGCGGCGGCCGTTCGGCAGCAAGGAAGTCTCTCTGAATCGCATTTCGTGGAAGACGGAAAGGCAAAAAGCGTCGTCCAGGACGGTTCACCTTGGGAGGCCGGCGAAGGCTGGCTGGAGGGTTCCGGCACGGGCAACTACCTGTATGGCAGCCGGCTCGTCGGCGAAGGCGACTTCACGATTACGGCTCGATTCAGTCTGGCAGAGCTGAACGGCACTGCGGCCTCGCTCGTCTTTGGCGGCAATCATTTCGGGTTCGACGGGCGCGGGGAAACCTTGTTCATCGAGGGGCCGGATCTTGGGCCAACTCGCCTGCTTGGGCCAAGCGCCGACCATATCCAGCCGCGGCCGCCGGTGGACGCGGCAGTGACCCGGCGTGGGACGCGTCTCACGTTCCGGTTGGCTGGCAAGGAGATTCTGTCGGTCCCGTTCAAGAGTGGGGCGGTCGGCTTGGTGGGCCTGCGGCCGTGGCGGGGCACGATGCGGATCTACGAATTCGCGGCAACCGGAAAACTCGTTGAGGATCGCGATGCCCTCCTGAACGTGCGGCTCAAGCTGCGGCAGACCGAAAGCGTCGACGTCAGCGGCGTGAAGATCGATCTGAGCTCGCCGCCGGACGGGCTCGTTGTGCGGTCGGATCCGGGTGTGCTGACGACGCCTGCTGTGCGAGGCCAAGTGATTCACAAGAGCGGTGAGATTGTCTGGGTGCCGCGCGCGACGATCACGTCCCAAGGCGATTACCTGGTGCTGTTCCCCTTCGGAAAAGGCCCGTGGTATCAGGGCAAGGAGATGCTGGCTTTGCGCTCGGCCGACAAGGGGCGCACGTGGTCCGACGCGACCGTGGCCTTCGATGCCTCGCAATCACACCACGGTTTTGTGCCGCTCGTTCCGCGAGGCTCGAACCGCATCTACGCTTTCGGCACCCAGGCGATTCCCGGCCTGGTCGGCGACCGCAAGCAAGGCTTGCACGAGAACGCGCCCATCGGGTTCCGCTATTCCGACGACGAGGGCCACACGTGGTCCCCGGTCGAACTCATCAAGCCGGTCAACGACCCTGAGTTCCGAGGCATGTCGTGCGTGCGGATGTGCGAGACCAAGGCGGGGACGTGGTTGATTGGCAGCCATGACGGAATCTGGAGCGTCCCTCGCGACCCGAAACAGCCGGTCACCACGCGGCAATACGTCCTGCGCAGCGCGGACCGGGGCCAGACCTGGACCCTCGCGCCCGGAGCTCGTCCCAACGGCTGGTTCGTGAAACCGTTCGACCGGATGGATGAGGGCACCGTGCTGGCGTTGGCGGACGGCAGTGCCGCGATGTTCGTTCGCACGGCTGAAGGACACATTTGGGAGACGCGCAGCACCGACGACGGCCGCACTTGGAGCGAGCCGCAGCCCACGCCACTGGTCCATCCGGACGCGCCGCCGATGGTCTTTCACTTGGCCGACGGGCTCACGCTGATCGCGTTGATTCACAACCGGCACGACCCGCGCTCGCCGCATTTCAAAATTTCCGACCGCAACGAGATCTGGGCCGCACTTTCGAACGACGGCGGGCACACCTGGAGCGAGCCGCGCTTCGTCTTCGCCGGAATTCTCGAAGGCGGGCTGGCGCCGTACCACAGTTGCTCGTACGTGGATCTGTTTGCGGACGGCCCAGACTTGCACTTGTTTCTCGGTCAACTGGGCTCGCAGCTTCTGCACTTGACGTTTCGCGAATCCGATCTGGCCGGCTTCCCTACCAAGGCCGAGCTTCAGAAGCGAGCCGCCCAGGACCGGATCGCGAAGGAAATCACGGTCGGGGGCCAGAGCATCTCCCCCGCCGCGCCGCCGCGCGGGTTGAAGCTCCACGAGGAACTCGGTCTGATTACAGCCGAGGCTGTGCGCGGCCGGATCGTCCATCGCGCTGCACCGGGTAAGGACGTGTACGAGACGCGGGCGGTGACCACGCCCGGCGGCGATTTCCTACTCATGTTCCCGGAGGGCAAGCACTACGGCAGCAGCAAGGGAGAGAAAGTCAACGACATGATCGCCTGCCGCTCGTCCGACAAGGGTGAGACCTGGACGGGGCCCGAAGTGGCATTCGACGTCGACTACAGCCAGCACGGCTTCGTGCCGCTCATCCCGCGCGGGTCGAAACGCATCTACGCCTTCGGCACGCAACCGATTCCCGGCAAGTGGTCGCCCGAGAAGGGACTGCACGAAAACGCGCCCATCGGCTTTCGGTGGTCGGACGACGATGGGCACACGTGGTCCGACGTGAAGTTGATGGAACCGGTCAATGACCCGGGCTTCCTGGGCATGTCGGTCATGCGCATGACAGAAACCGCGTCCGGCGCTTGGCTCATCGGCTCGCACGAAGGCGATTGGTCGAAGAAGCCGCTCCAGACCCGCCAATACATTCTGCGCTCGGAAAACCAGGGCAAGACCTGGACCGTGCTGCCGCGGCCTCGCCCTGACGGCTGGTGCGTGAAGGATCTTGGCCGCATGGACGAAGGCCGCCCCATCAGCCTCGGCGGCGGAAATGTGCTGGCGATGTTCCGAACGCCCGAGGGGCATTTGTGGTCGGCTCGCAGCGACGACGACGGGAAGACGTGGACGGACCCCGCTCCCACGCCGCTCGTGCATCCCGACGCCCCGCCGATGCTGTTCCTGCTGGCGGATGGCAAGACACTCGTCGCGTTTCATCACAATCGCCACGCGAAGAGCCAGTACGTCGGGCTGACGGCGAATATGGAAGGACAGAAAGACCGCTCGGAACTGTGGGTTTCCACTTCGATCGACGAAGGCCGCACGTGGAGCGAACCTCGCTTTGTTCTGGCCAACGCGCTGGCTCCCAAGAAGAGCATCGCCTGGTACGATCATCAATGCTCGTACGCCGACCTGATCGTCGACGGCGAAAATCTGCACTTGTTCCTCCCGCACCGCTGGGAGCGCGTGCTGCACTTGCGGCTGAAGGCATCCGACATTCCCCGCCTGCCCACAGGATCCCAACTCGCCACCAGAATCGATCCCTGACCCGTCTTCCAGCAAGACACGACCGGCAATACTCCGAGACGGCCTGTACGGCCGCCATGGAAAACGCTTGGCTGGGAGAAGAAAATCACTCGGCTGCCGTGTTCGGTTTCCAGCTCACCACGTAGCGGCCGGCGCCGGGCGTTCCGACGGTCAACACCAAGCGGCCGTTCTCCCAGGCGAAATCGGCCGCGCCGAGTGGCTGCTGGGTGCCCGCCGCCAGCGCCAGGATTTGGAGGTGCTGGGGATCCGCCGAGGGAGCCAGGGCCTGCAAGTCGAGACTCACACGAAAGCGCTTGTCGCGAGGATACGGAAAGACGATCAGCCGCTCCCGTTCTCGCTGGATCTTCGCGGAACCGTCCGTGGCGACTTTGCCGAAATCGATCCAGGTGCCGGCCGCGTTCAGGTGAGCGGTGAAATCGACTTCCGCATCGGTCTTCGGCTGATTGTCCGTCGTGATCTTCTCCGCGGTGATGTTGGTGATCTTGCCGTCCTGCCGCTCGAGCTTCAACCGCGCGACGAGGATGCGGTCGCCGCCACTTGGGACCCCCTTCAGCCTCACGCGTTCGCCGCGGTACAGCCCCATGACCAGGTCGTAGACGTCATGCTTGTCGGGAACCGACAGGTCGTACGGCCCGTCCACGATAACGTCCCCCTTGCGCCATTGATCGGTCGGCTTGGGCAAGGCGTGATCCTGCTGGAAGTCGATGCCTTCAGGGTTGGCACCGTCCGTGTGAACTCCATGCACGAAGCAGTGATAGTCCTGATCCAAAGTGTCGTTTACCAGCCACTCGTACGTCACCTGGGCTCGGTTCCCGCCGAGGTGCTTGAACTCGCGCAGCCGCGGTTCGATGTCTTTCCGTGATTGGCGGTAAGGCATGGGGAAGTAGGTGCGGGCGTCTGCGAAGACGTACTCCGGGCAGTCGGCGTAGTCGGCCCACTTGCCCTCGCGCAGGGTGGTGCTGACCTCGGTCTCCGGCCCCAGGGCGAGGAAGCCCCATTGCGGCAGCACGCGGCCTTCGACTTGCCACGGCTCGGCGCGCCAGTTCACCCACAGTCGCAGCCCGCTTTCGTAACGGATACGCTGCCGCGAGGTGTCGCCGGCGACCAGCGCGGCGCTGGCCGTCACGAATTGGCCGTCGACTTCGTAGCGGACTTCCGCAGGCCGGGCTGTGCCGTACAGTCGCTGGACGGGGTGCACCAGGTGATGCTCGCGTACGACCCACGGGAGGTTGTCCACCTGGGCCGCACCGACGAAGCCGGCGTGGCCGTAGGCCAGCTCTTGGGCTCGGTACTTGTCGATCTGCTCCATGCTGCCCGTGTCGTCGCCCCAGCGATGATCGTAGCCGCGGCGGAACCAGCGTTCGTAGTAGCCCATGCCGTGGTTCACCATCTGCGGATGGATCTTCAGCAGGTCGAAGTCGACCAGCGGCGCGTGGTCCTCGCCGCCGCGGACCTGGGCTTCCACGCCGTCGCACCGGCCGGCCCAATAGAAGTGACCGGACCCCTCACCGAACAGCGGTCCGCCGTGCGTGTCCCGCATGAACTGGAACAGCTCGGTGTCGGACTGCACCTTGGCCAGGGCCATGGCGGCCAGCGGCTGGTCGGCCTCGTGGTCCAACTGGTGCCACGGCGGCACGCAGGTGTGCACGTCCAAGTACGCCGCCGTGGTGTTGAACCGCCGGTGGATCTCGGGCGCGTTCTGTTCGGCGTAGCCGAGCGCCCGGCTGCATTTCAGGCCGAAGCTTTGCACCTGGGTGCCCGCGTTGTACCAGGCCGGCGACGGCGTTCCGTCTGCTGTGAGCACGCGGGCCGCAGGATCGTACGAGGGGGCATCCGGGTACAGGTCGATGTAGTTTTCGTGCAGGGACCAGATGTAACCGCACTGGTCGGCGGCCTTGCCGAAGGCGATCATGCCCTCGTCGCCGCCATACGCCGGGTTGGCCGGCAGATGATCGGGCAGCTTCACGTCGTAGCCGTACCGCTGCCAGACGTGCGAGATGATCGCCAGGTGGTCGACGCCATGGTCTTTCAGCGCCAACAGGTTTTCCGCGTCGCCCTGATACGTGCCCCGATGATGGCCCCAGACGTCCAGCATGATGCGCGGGCCCAAGAGAGCCCGATAGGGCGAAGGCGGGTGCGGGACGTTCGGCAACACCTCGCCCAGGTCCGGCGAAACGGCGACGTAGCCGGCCTCGACCAATGGATTGCGCGTGCCGTCGGTCTTCGGGTCGTAATCGGCCACACCCTGCGGGCAGCGTGAGGAGTGGGACGCGGTCCAATCCAGATAGCGGCCGACGAACAGGTTCTGCGCCGGCAGATACACGACGTGGCCCGGCAGGTAGGGCACGGGAAACGTCCTGCGCAACGGCGCCAGGCCGACGTCGCCCAGTGAGAATCGGCTCACCAGCGGTTCGTCGCAGCGTACGGAGACCGCCAGGGCCTTGCCGAGAATCCGGTAGGTCCAGGCCACGCGCACGGCCTGGCCTCGCACATCGTACTCCCAGAGCACGTGCAGTTGTTCCTGGCCGCGTTTGACCTCGACGGCCCGGCCGCCCCGCAGCGGGACTTCTTCGGTCTTGTCGGCGTGCTTGACCGCGGCCGTCGCGCCGCCGCCCAGTGCCGGCGCCACCGGCCGACCGTCATCGACCCGGGCGCGGAAGTCATCCAGCGTGCCGGTTGCAGGCGTCCAATCGTAGACCACGCGGCAATCGTCCCCGTCGTAGGTGAACCGCCATCCCGTGCCCGACTGCTCCAGGGCGTTCTTGTACGGCAGGAGATTGCCGGGTAGTACGCCTTGATCCGCGCGGTTGGCCAGCTTGGTCAAGTCGGCCTGGGCGGTGGCCTGATAAGCTCGGGTCGTTGTCAGCCGCCGCAGGGTTTCCGATCGCTGCGGCGTCCCCTCGCCGACCGTGATTCGAGCGTCGCCGAAGAACGAGTAATCGAACGCGGAATTGTTCTCCGGCCCCGGTTCGACCCGCAGTCGGACGAGGACCGTCTTGCCCGCGTACGGCGCCAGGTCGAAATCGAAGTCCAGCCAGCGGGCCTCGGCGTGGTGCCGGCGCAACAACTCCTGCTCGCGGCCGTCGACCGTCAAGGAACACGAAAAGGTTACGCCGTCGCTGCGGTCGGGCCGCGCCACGTCCGGTCCCATCGCGATGCCGAACTTCAGGCGGATCGGCGTCACCGGCGGCAGCGCGAGCTCATAGTCCGCCCACGTCTTGCCCGGCGGCACGTGCCACGGTGAGTGCAACAGCAGGGCCCGCCGGCCCAGGACGCGGCCCCAGTCCTGATACGAGATTCCCGCTCGCGGCTCGAAGTGCCCGGACCACGAGACCGGCATGGCGACGGGCTCCTGGCCGTACGACTGCCAAAACACGCGATACGTGCCGACGTCAGCCAGCAGCGTCTCGCCCGGCGGCAGCGGCACCGACAGGTCAAGCGTCTGGGCGGCAGACACCGCCGATGCGACAAACAGCAGCGACAGGAGGCCGAGGGACAAAACGATCCGCGAGTGAATGCGGCTGCGATCGCGGGCGGTTCGGCTGGTCATGGAATTGGTCCGATCCTGTTTGAGAGTATCGAGTCGCGCGATGCTCCTGCCGGACGCCGTGGGAGTACTCGGATTCGGCAACTTTCTTCACCGACAGCGCCCAATGACTACAGCGTCCAGCCTTGGCGATACTGCCGCCGAACGTAGGTGTTGGCTTCTGCATCGTTGGTGACTTCCATCTTTTCGCCGTTCCAAAGCAGTTTCCGATTAGGATACCGCACGGCCAGGTTGCCCATCAGCACCATCTCGGACAAGGGGCCGGAGAAGTCGAAGTTCGAGCTGGCCGGCGGGCCTCCCTTGCACGCGCGGATCCAATCCTGCTCGTGTCCGTCCTGGCCACCCGGGATACGATCCAACGTCTGGGGCGGCGGTGTGAAGGCTTGCATCCTGGTTTCCGGGATCAACCGGGGGCTGCGACCGTAGCAGCCGCACATCAGTTTGCCTTTGTCTCCAATAAACAGGACACCGCCATCGCTGTCTCCCATCCGGCGGCCTTCCTCCAAATCGTCCGGGCGAGGCGGCATCATGCCGCCATCCCACCAGGTCAGCTTAACTGCCGGCATGTCGTCACGTTCGGGAAACTGGAAACGCACGATGGTCGAGCGGGGATAGGTTTCGTTCCTGGCCTTGGTCTCTTGCCACAGGGCATGCCAGTACGTCGAAATGCAGCCCTCGACACTGAGCGGGTATTTCAGCTTCAGCGCCCAGAAGGGGGCGTCGAGGATATGGCAGCCCAGATCGCCCAACGATCCGGTGCCGAAATCCCACCACGCCCGCCAAAGTCCCGGGTGGTACGTGGGATGATAGGGCCGCACCCGGGCCGGTCCGAGCCACAGGTCCCAATCGAGCGATGCCGGGACCGGCGGTGTTTCCGGCGGCCGGTCCACTTCGATTCCCTGCGGCCACACGGGCCGGTTCGTCCAGGCATGCACTTCGCGCACCGGACCGATCGCGCCGTCCCCAATCCATTCGCAGATCAACCGGGCGCCGTCGCCGGAATGCCCCTGGTTGCCCAATTGAGTCGCCACCTTGTGCTTGCGAGCCGCTTCGGTCAGAACGCGGGCTTCATGGACGCCGTGCGCCAGCGGTTTCTGAACGTAGACGTGTTTGCCCTGCTGGATGGCTGCCACGGCAATCACGGCGTGCGTGTGATCGGGGGTCGCCACGATGACCGCGTCGACGTCCTTCTGCCGATCCAGCATGACGCGAAAATCCTTGTACGTCTTGGCTCGCGGATACTGTGAGAACGTCTTCGCCGCCAAGGCCGAATCGACGTCGCACAGGGCGACAATGTTCTCCGCAGCGCACTTGGCCAGATTATTCTGCCCCATGCCTCCCACGCCGATGCCGGCGATGTTCAGCTTCTCGTTAGCCGACGGCTGGCCGTCGCCGCCCAATGCGTGCCGCGGCACGATCGTCACGGTTGCGGCGGCCAGCGCGGCGCGGCTCAAGAATTCACGGCGGCTTGTCCCCTGATCACGTCTTGCCTGACGATTGGTCTGCATCGGAACCTCCTGAGTTTTCGATAACCTATTGATCCGGCGAGCCTTGCACCAGGGCGTAGTCTTTCGCATGGCCGTCAATCCAGGTGTCCCTGCTAAAAACTCCGTCCGCCTTGCCCTATAAGGACTTACGGCATTGGGGAAAACCGGCGCCCTGCATCAGGATAACGCATTCTTCCGTCCAGGGAAGACGCGAAGCTGGGAATTCTGCGGCGGGCGTGAAAAGACTACCCTGCCAATCGTTTGCTCATCCTGACGCATCCCCGTAGGATTGCCCATTTCGCAACGGCGGGAGCGACAGACCATGGGCATCGTCCAATCCATCTTTCTCTTCCTCAGGGCATTCACCATGGGCCGCGCTGCTGCCGCCGTGGAGAACCTCGCATTGCGACGGCAGGTGGCGGTGTTCAAGCAGTCGGTCAAACGGCCGAAGCTGCGTCCCCGCGACCGCGTCATCGGCTCGATACGTCGGGAGTGCCTCGACCACGTGATCGTGCTGAACGAAACGCGTCTGGACCGCATCCTTACGGACTACTTCGACTACTATCACACTTCCAGGCCACATCTATCGCTGGATCGCAACTCGCCGACACCGCGTGAGGTGGAACCGCCGTCGCAGGGTGAGGTCATCTCCACCGGCCAAGTCGGCGGATTGCATCACCGATACTCGCGCGCTGCGTGATCGGAAAGACCGGTTTGCCTGGGTGGTTCGCCGCTACCGGTCTGCGTGCCACGGTGAAACAGCCTGATTCGCGAGGGATTCCGGGCTTCTTCGTGGCCATTTTCTCGGTCGTCACCCAATTCGACGTGTGTCCGGTCGGCGGGTACAATTGCCGGATGGAGTTTTTGGGAAGGACCGCCCGGGCTATTGTCCGTCCTCATACCGTTCCAGCCTCAGGAACATGTGGCCATCGCCTTCGACGGATTCCAGCGAGTCGGGGGCCTGCCCGTTCAGCTTGGGATTCAAACAAAGCGTCAGCGTGTCGCCATCAAGGGAGAAGACACCGTTGAGTAATTGGCCGACGCCATGTTGCCGCGGAATCAGGGTGATGCCGTTTGGGGTCGTGGTCGGGTCGACCGTGTAGCTCACCACAAGGGAGCTTTTCTCTTGCAGGATCAGGGTACCGGGCTTCGCGATCAGGAGCGTGGCCGGGCCCTTGGTGAGGGCCTTGCCGTTGAACTGCCTGTCGACGGCCTTCCACTTGCCGAGCAGGGCACGACGCATCTCGTAGACCGGATCCTTGCGTTCCGCATCGGTCAGGTTGCGGAGTTCGAAGAAGTCGAACTGGGCCTCCTTGTCGCCTTCGCGGGGGCCGTTCTTGGCGACCAGGCCCACCCGCTTCGGAGAACGGTTGGGCCATGGAAGGACGCAGTAGGTGATGAAGTTCTTCCCGTCGACGCTTGCGGCGCACTGATATTGGTCGCCCCGTTTGGTCACGCGAAGCCAGAACCGTTCCTTGCTGACTTCGGCTGGGCAGACGGACGCGTACCGTTCCTGTTTGAGTTCCGTGACGGCGTTGAGGACGGGGAAACCGAGGCCGTGGTGGTCGCGGACCCATTTCAGGTGGTCGTCGTCACCATCGTAGACGAGCAGGCCTGCCTGTTGCCAGTCTGTTTCCGGCAGGAAGTCCTCGATACACGTAGTGATTACGAAGTCGTCCATGCCTTGGGGGACGTCGATGAGAAGGAGGTTCTTGGCCGAGGTCTGCGAACCGTGGAACGAGCCGTATTGGGTGGTGATCGTCAGCTTGCCCGGGTGTGTTTCGAGGGACATGTGGGTCGGGTCGGGGCGGATCGTTTCCCAGTCGAGTGTGAGTTTCGAGTCGAACTCGTCGCGAAGGGGCAGGTCGCCGGGCGTTTCGGCACGGGAAGAGCCGGGGACGAGGATCAGCGCGGCCGAAGCGACCGCCAACGAAATGTTGAATAGCAAGAAACCTGATCGCATGATGAAGCTCCCATGAAAAACGCCGGGAAGTCGAACTGTGTCGACTTCCCGGCGTCGGTTGGTGTGGATTAGTCGGCCATCTCGAAGATCACGTTGCCGGCACCCTTCAGATCACTCTTCCGCAAGATGCTCTTATGGTCGCTATCGATTTCGAAAGGGCCGCCGTTCATGCGAACCTGGACGAAGTATTCATCGGCCGGGTCGGAGGGTACTCGCCACGAGTACCGGCAGGTGAAGCCTCATCCATACTCGAATTCACCGTCGGCCACCGTCTTGCCGTCGGCGGTCGCGATCGTGAACTTGGGTTTGCCGGGCCGGTTGCCGTTGATTCGCATGTCGGTGCAGACTTCGTCGGCCGAGCCGATCAGCGACATGCCCAGCGACACCTGGTTCGCGCCCTGCGGATACTGGACGTCGACTGCCGGGCGATAGGGTGGACCGAAAGGCAATTCGGCCGTCTGGCCCTCCTTCACTTCGACCGCCTCGTATTTCACCGTTGCCGTGGCCGAAACGATCGTGCTGCGAGGCGCCCGGGCCGCCATCGTCGGGCCAAGGGCTTCGGTGAGGAGGCCGAGTACGGAGGGCTCCGATTCCGAATCGGTTTTCTTCGGCTCCTCCATGCCCGTCCGGTCGAGGCGGTAGGCCTGGAGTTTCCAGGAGCCGATCGGCAGGGGAGCCTTGCCCGACTCATCGCTGCGGATTTTCAGGAAGCCTTGGTCGCCGTAGACGACGGCGCGAAAACTCCGGTTCGGGTTCGAGACGTAGCCCACCGCGACGTCGGACGCTTCGAGAGTCAGCTTGTCGCCGGCGGGTGATACGGTCAACTCGTAGAACCGCTCATCGAGGTGGATCAACTTGCTCACGGCATAGGCATCGTCGCCGGTCGTGACGTCGTAGGCGTCGCGCGACGCAGCGTTCAGGTCGGGATCGACGTAGAGCCGGTCTGCCGGGGTTGCATAGACCTTGCCGTCGGGCATCCGGATCGAGGTGTTGATCGCCGGCTCGTCGTCGAAGCGGCCGTTGCTGTTGAAGTCGATGAGGACGACGCGGTGCTTCTTGCCCGCGAGCGTGATCTCGCCTTCCCGATAGACGGCCGAATTCACCGAACCGCTGAGGTAGCCGTAAGCGCCCGATCCGTGCGCGGTGACCCTCAGTGTGAAGGCGTACTCCAACTTCGTCGAGTCGATCTCGATCGCCACGTCGATCCGGGGAAAGGAGGTCGCAAAGTAATTGCGGTCGCCGTAGCTACTCGTCGACCGGGCCTCGATGACCTTCTCCTCCGTGAGGTCGCCGTCGTGGTCTCGGTCGAAATAGAGCCGGTCGTAAGGCACGACCTGGAACGACTTGGGTCTCTTTGATTCCGCCTTCTCGCCGGTCAACATTCTGCTCAGGCTCGACAGCAAGCCGCCCGACTCCTCGGCCTCGGCCTCGGCCTCTTTCTCTTTTTCGTCGCCGGTCCCCTTCGCGGAGGAATCGAGAACATAGCCGAAGCTCTGCGAGCCCAGTTTGATGACGCCGCGGACCGGATGCTTGGCCTGGTACTTTTCCGGCTCTTTCTTAATGACATCGGCGAACTTGGGCAGGTCATTTTGTCTGCCGAACCGGATTCCTTCGGTGATGGGCACGGAGAAGTGCTGGGGGTAGGTTGCTCGAAAGATGTAGTCCGCGCGGCTCGAGGAATTCGTGTCCACCTTCTTCAACTCGAGCGAACAGCTTTCCCCGTTGGCGTTGGTGGCGAGCCCCAGCAGACCGACCACAGCGACTACACCCCCAAGACAGCGAAACCATTTTCGCATAAGCACCGCCTTTCTGTTTGGATGTCGAGCCAACTGATAGGCATTTAAGCTTGCCGCAATGCGATGCAGTATGGCAATTTATTGCTAGGTGTTAATATACTGCCACCTTCTCCGGGTGTCAACCGGTTCTTCGAATGAGTGAACCACGGATTCGCCATTTAGTCGTAACTGACTGTGCATGAACGACTTGCGTCCACCTGCGTGCCCTGATTGACATTGCCGACTATAGCGATGACCGACCGCCGTATGTCACGGCGAGGCAAGAGTGAAGAGCACAATACTGGAGCCTTTTTCCCTCCATCTACCGCGATAACACTCTCGGAGACCATCAGCCGCCACAGGCTCGGCTCCGTTCCTGGGAACTTCGGAGCCTTCCCGCAGCCCGGGCGATACGGTTTGTCCAACGAACGCGGCGATGAGAAAGAAGACCGCGTTGGAGTTGATCACTCTGTCCTTTCGGCACGAGTCACGGACCGCCCGTACGGCGCGGCTCCTTGAGGTGGCGTGTGTTGCCGACTCGGCGCGTGACCCCCACATGGTCGAAATGGTCGAGCAAAGGAAGGGCGAACTTGCGGGTTGTGTCGAGGAGGTACTTGAATTTCACGCTTTCCAAGCGGCCTTCGCGCTGGAGATACTCGACGAGAAGGTCCCGAGCCTGCTCGATCGCGTCGCGATGGAACAGGAGGCCGCCCTCGACGCGAACCAGCTTCTGCCGCTGCCGCAAGGCGTCCAGAATTCGCCTCACGGTGGCCTCGTCGGCTTTCGTTTTTTCGCGAAGCTCTTCGATACCGGGTGGATGATACAACTGCTCTCGGAACAACCTCTCGATTGTCTGCGAATGCTCGGCATCGGCGCCCTGGAACTTGGCCGAGTGTTCGGGCCGGGCCAGCCGTCCCTTGGTGTCGCTCAGCCGGCCTTCCGCCTGCATCCGCGCGACAATCGCGCCAGACACCGTCCGATCGAGCCGGGCGGCCTCCCGCAAATCGTCGATTGGCATGCCGGGACTTTCCGGAGACTCTTCATGAAACCGGTCGACGCATTCGAGTACACGGTCGCGGAGGTCGGCGAGCGTGTCGCGGTGAATGTGCAATCCCGGCTGCAACTCGACCGCGGTGCCCTGCCGAGCCAGGCCGGAAAGTATCTTCCGCAAAGGTTCCGGTTGGATCTTCGTTCGCACGGACAGTTCCGCTTCGCCGATCGCGCCCGAGGAAGCAGTGCGCAACGAGAACGTAACGAACTGCTGCTCGTCGCGAACGGCCGCCGCGCACCGGCGGACGGCCTCGACAGCGCCCGGCCGGTTTCGCTTCAATCTGCGCGAGCCTCCTTCGACAAGCATGCCCCCGCCAATGGTCCTTGCCGGGGAAGGCAGGCGAACGATGAACGGATCGCCCGGGCCGGCGACCAGGCCCCCGGGCGCACGAAACTGGACCAACGCCTCATCCCCGGCGGCCATCGGGTCGTGTTCGAGAAGGTAGATGGTCACGAGTGCCTCAGCCGTGCCCGTGTGAAGTTTCAGATGCGTTCCGCTCTTCAAGACGAGTTTTGCCTCGGGGAGCAGCCGCAATCGAGCCGCATACCACTCGTGCGGCTCAAAATAGCCGGGCAGGGTCAGAACCTCGCCCCGGTGTATCTGGCCGGCGTCCCAGTGCCGCATGTTGATCGCGGCGCATTGCCCGGCTTTCACCAGGTCGCTCGCGCGCCCGTAGACCTCGATTTGGCGAATTCTTCCCTGCAAGCCCTGCGGCAGGAGCACGACTTCGTCGTCCACCTTGGCCGATCCGCACACGGGAACGCCGGCCACGACCGTACCGAAGCCTCGGGCCGAGAACGCCCGGTCGACCGGCAAACGAAACACGCCGTCGAGCCGTCGAGGCCGGACCGACTCCAGCAGATTGCAGAGCGTCGCGTAAAACCCGTCGAAGCCTTCCCCGGTAATGCTCGAGATCGGACAGATGAGAGCCTCTTCGAGGAAGGTTCCCCGGAGGAAGTCGCGAGTCATCTCGAGCACCAGTTCGCGGTGCTCTTCGTCGACGCGGTCGATCTTGGTCAGGGCGACGAAGCCTCGCTGCACTCCGAGCAAGGTGAGGATATCGAGGTGCTCCCGTGTTTGCGGCATCACGCCGTCGTCGGCCGCGACCACGAGCAGCACGGCGTCCATCCCCGTCGCCCCGGCCACCATCGTCTTGATGAAGTTCTCGTGGCCGGGGACGTCGACGATGCCGACTTCCAGGTCGGCGATCTTGCAGGGGGCATACCCGAGATCGATCGACATCCCCCGCTCTTTCTCCTCCTTGAGTCGATCGGTGTCGCAGCCGGTGAGCAACTTGACCAGGGCCGTCTTGCCATGGTCGATATGCCCGGCCGTTCCCAAGGTCACGTTGATCTGTTCGACCGCCATGACGGTACAGGTTCCTGCGTGGGATACGTTTCAACGTGTCAAGTGCACACGTTGATCACCGCTTCGATCAGTAACGGTTCGTCGCCGTCTAACAGCGTTCGCGGATCGATCAGCACCTGGTCTGTCTTGACGCGAGTGACGACCGACGGCTTTCCCTGCCGCAGCTTTCGGGCGATCGTCGCGGCCGAGTCGGTGCCCGGCGAAAGGGCCACGAGCCGGGTCGGCAGATTCTGGGTGGGCAAGGAGCCGCTTCCCATTTGGGAGGAGCCGTCGACAACCGAGACCTGGACCGCAACACCACGCTGAGCCAGCACGGCGGCAATCCGCTGTGCCTGAGCGGCGATCTCGTCGAAGGGTCGCGCCAGCATTCTCAACGTGGGGACTCGGCGGATCGCCTCCTCGGGGTCGAGGAACAGGGCCAAGGTGGTCTCCAAGGCCGCCAGGGTCAACTTCCCCGGACGCAAGATCCTGGCAAGCGGATTCCTGCGGACCGCGTCAATCAGGGTTGTGCGCCCTAGAATAATCCCGCCCTGCCCGGCACCGATCAACTTGTCGGCACTGCACGTGATCAGATCGGAGCCCATTTGAACCGATTCGGCCAGGGTCGGTTCCGACTCGAAACCGAATCGGGTCACGTCGATCAACGATCCGGCGCCCACGTCGTCGATCATCACGAGATCGTGGGCACGGGCGATCCTGACCATCGTTTCCAGCGGGACTTCCGAGGTGAACCCGGAGATCTTGTAGTTGCTCGGGTGGACGCGGAGCAGCGCGGCGGTGTTTTCGCCAATGGCCTGCTCGTAGTCTCGTGCGTGGGTCTTGTTCGTCGTTCCCACTTCGACGAGCTTTGCACCGCTGGCTTCCATAACTTCGGGCAGTCGGAAGGAGCCGCCGATTTCGACAAGCTGCCCGCGCGAGACGATCACCTCTCTGCCGCGTGCGACCGTGTTGAGCACGATCGAAGTCGCCGCCGCGTTGTTGTTGACGACGGTTGCCGCTTCCGCTCCGGTCAGTTCGTGAAGAAGCCGTTCGATGCGAGGCGTGCGCGCGCCGCGCCGTCCGGTTTCCAGGTCGATTTGGAGCAGCGAGTATCCCGCCAGCTCCGTGGCAATCCGGGCGACCACCTCCTGAGCCAGAACGGCGCGTCCCAGGCCGGTATGAAGAATCACCCCCGTGGCATTGACCGCCTTGCGGTATTGCGGCTGCGATGCGAACTGCACGCCGTCCATCGCATCAGCCACAATCGAACGACGAAGTGCTTCCTCGTCCACGTCCTCCGAGCCTCCGTGCAGGATGGAATCTCTCGCGTGCTCGACCGCTGCGCGAACCGCATTGACCACAAGCTTGCGAGGAACCGTCTCGATGAGTTGCTGCAGCGGCGGTTCGCCGAGCAGGACTTCGACGGCGGGAATCTTCCGAAGGAGGCTTTGCTTTGAGGCAGACATCGTTGGATCTCGCCGAGTCGTCATCCAAGGGGCATTGTCCGCGCAGACGTCGACAGAACCACCACCGCCCGACGGCGGACTTTGTCCGACACGCTCTTCGTATGCGGACGTTGTTGCGTTTGAGTCAAGTTTCGCCCGACGAACCCGCACCGGTCTGAAGTAGAACGTCGCTAAGCGAGGCATAGAGACAATCGCGTGCTGACCGTTGCGTCCGTGCAGCGGTTCCTGAGCGAAAACCGTGCAAGCTCCGTGCAAACCGGCTTATTGATGTTTGCATTGCCAAGGATCACCCGACGTGGACCGGACCCTTCGTTGCCGGGCTTCCGGTGGAAGCCCTCGGTGCATTGGCTATGTAAGGCTCAATAGGACAATTCCGGCATTCTACCGCTCCCCTGAGATGGGGTCAAGTATTTCAGCCGACCGGCGTAGAAGGGGGTAGCGAGGCTCCAGGATGTGTTAAGATGACTTGACGGAGAGGCCCTTGCAGTTACCATGAATGCCGTTCTCCATCCGGCGGTGGAAGGCAACGGAGTCAGTAGCTACCGAGTCGTCCGTCAGTTCTTCTTTGAGGGCCTACACATGCAATCCAAAAACAACATCCAGTTGAGTGACGTCCAGGCGGTCTACCGTGGACCCGAGTGGCATCTTTGGGAACTGCTGATGGGCCAGCAGATTCACATCGGTGGACTCCGGTCTTCGACGGGTCTTGCGGAAGCAGCGGGTATCGAATCCGGCACGACCGGAGTGGATCTGTGCTGTTGTACCGGTGCAGGCATGCGGTTCCTCGTGCGGTTTCGCGACGTGGGCCGAATGCGCGGCGTCGACGCCACGGACGCCGTTATCGAGAGAGGTCGCATCCGCTGCCGGGAGGAGGGCCTTGCCGATCGCGTCGATTTCACTCTGGCCGACGCCTGCGCGACGGGTTTGGAGAGCGGCTTCGCCGACTTCGTGTGGGGAGAGGATGCCTGGTGCTACGTGATCAATAAGCCGGCCCTGATCGCGGAAGCGGCGCGGCTTGTGAAGCCCGGGGGAAAGATCGCGTTTACCGATTGGGTCGAGGGCGCGCCCGGGATGAGCGACGCGGAAATGGAACGTTTCCTGAAATTCATGAAGTTCCCCGACGTCCAGACCCTTGCCGGTTATGCCGAGCTGCTGACTCAAAATGGGTGTGAGGTCGTCGTCAACGGGAACACCGAGCAGTTTGCACCCTGCGTCGATCTCTACCTGGAGATGGTCGATCGTCAGTTGACCTACGATGCCCTGCGCATCCTGGGGTTCGACGCGGATATGCTTGGCGCCGTGGCTGAAGAAATGAAGTTCATGCAAAGCCTTGCCCATCAGGGAAAAATCATCCAGGGCCGGTTCGTTGCCAGAAAGACGGGATAACGGAGTGGGTGGGCCACCACTCCCAAGGATCGTGAAGTTCATTACAAGGATCGGCGACCAACGGGAGCAGACTACTCGGGCCGAGCGGGAACTCGTATTGCCCGGCGGCCCTGCCGCCCTGGTATACTGATCTCCGCGAGTCACCTCACCACGTAGGGACATCGACGATGACCGACCTATCCTGCGGCGGCAACTCGAGTTCAGAACCGGCCGAGAAGAGCCCATGTAAACCGAGCCCGTGCCGCTCGGTTTCGCCGTCGCCGACCGGTGCCGCCGGCACTCCTTGCGAGCATTTTGGCCGGATGATCGCGAACTGTTTGGAATACGCCCGGGCGGCCAAGGCCGAGGGACGGCCGATCGTGGGGATCCTCTGCGAGTACACGCCGCGCGAGCTGATTCTTGCCGGCGGTGGTGTACCCGTCTGCCTGTGCGGTGGATCTGCCGAGACGATCCCCGCCGCGGAGACCCAGTTGCCGGCCAATCTCT
This sequence comes from Thermoguttaceae bacterium, assembly GCA_035528065.1. GTDB lineage: Bacteria > Planctomycetota > Planctomycetia > Pirellulales > Thermoguttaceae > DATKZH01. The sequence goes on from DATKZH010000502.1 coordinate 19,266, forward strand.
GCCCGCTGATCAAGTCGACGTACGGATACCACGTCGAGGGCAGCAACCCCTTCCTCGAGATGGCCGATCTGATCGTCGCCGAGACGACCTGCGACGGCAAGAAGAAGATGTACGAGCTGCTCGCCGAGACCCGACCGCTCTACGTGCTCGAACTGCCTCAAAAGGTCGACGACCCCGATGCTCTGGACCATTGGCGTGCCGAACTACGCAAGTTTCGCGCTTTCCTGGAGCAGCGCTGGGGAGTCACAATCACGGACGATTGCATTCGCAAGGCGACCGGTGTGATGAACCAGGAACGCTCGTTGCGGCGTCGATTGGCACGGTTGATGGCGGCCGACAACCCGCCGCTCACCGGGCGCCAGTTGCTCGACCTCAAGAGCAGCATCTCCGGGCTTCCGGCCGATTTTGAGCAATACTCGAAGGCTTACGACTTGCTCAGCGAAAAGGCGCCGTGCTGCACACCCGATCCTCGCGTGCGCGTGTTGATGACCGGTGTGCCTATGGCCCACGGTGCGGAACGGGTCCTCGAGATTATCGAAGACAGCGGGGGCCTTGTGGTTGCCATGGAAACGTGCAGCGGTTTGAAACCGATTCTTGACGACGTCGATCTCGACGCGGCGGATCCGATCGACGCGCTCGCCGACAAGTACTTCCACTTGCCTTGTTCGGTGATGACCTTGAACGACCGGCGGCTCGAATCGCTTGGCCGGCTGGCCGAAACCTACCGTCCCGATTGCGTGATCGAGTTGATCTGGCAGGCCTGCCTCACCTACGACGTGGAATCGCGCCGGGTGAGACGCTATGCGGAAGAGGAGTTGGGCATTCCCTACCTGCACATCGAAACCGACTACGCGCCGTCCGACTCGGCACGAATCGCCGTCCGCGTCGAAGGCCTCTTTGAAACGATACGCGCCGGGGCAACCAATGGATAATGTCGGCTACTTCAGCCCGTTCGTACCTCCAGAGTGGATCGCCGCGCACGGAGTGCGTCCCGTCTGGTTGACGTTGGATCGGACAACGGCCCACACCCACGACGCGACCCATCGCGGTATTTGTCCATGTGCCGCGGCACTGGTCGCGAATGCGATGAGTAAGACCACCCCGGAGGCCCTCGTGCTGACGACCGTTTGCGATCAGATGCGTTACGCGTCGGCGTATCTGGACACGAGAGGCGACGTGCCCGCGTTTCTGCTCAACGTTCCTTCGACCTGGCAGAGCCCCCAGGCGCGCCGGCTCTACCGCGAAGAGCTTGAACGGCTGGGCCGATTTCTCGTGCAGGTCGGCGGTCGCAAGCCGACCGACCGGCAACTCGATTCGATGATCGAACGGTACGATGATCGACGGACGGCCGCTCTCAAGTTGCGCCCGGAAACGTCTGCCCGAAGATGGGCCGAAATGCTCGTCGATTTGCGTGGCGACTTGACCTCTGGTACCGTGGAAGGCGGCGCCGAGCAGACCGCCGAGGGCATTCCTCTGGGCGTGATCGGTGGCCCTCTTCCGGCAGAAGACGATGCTTTTCTGGACCTGGTCGCCCAAGCCGGCGGGCGGATCGTCGTCGATGCCAGCGAAGGCGGAGAGCGCACGCTGCCGGCGCTCGTTGACCGCCGCCACCTGAAAGACGACCCGCTCGATGAACTGGTTCGGATTTACTTTGACACCATTCCGGACGTGTTTCGCCGCCCCAACACGCGCCTTTACGAGTGGCTCGGCGAGCACCTGTCGGCTCACTCGGTGCGCGGCATCATCCTCCGGCGATACCCGTTCTGCGACCTCTGGCACGCCGAGCTGTATCGCCTGCGCCAGTGGAGCGACGTGCCGGTGCTGGACGTCGACGTCGCCACCGGGGAAGAAGGCGAGTCGAGCCGCACCCTCGGACGAATCGAGGCGTTCCTGGAGATGTTCTGATGATCGATGTGTCAAGCCGGATCACTCTCGTCGAGTAGGATCTGGAGATGGTTCAATGACGGATTCGCCAAGCCGAATCACTCTCGACGAGTGGGATCGTCGGTATGAGGAGCTCAGCAGTTCGGGGCTCCAGGAACCCGACTACGGAGGCTGCCTGCGCCGGCATATTGGCGACGGAGACACGCGTCTTCTTCGGTTGAGGATGGACAATTCGGCAGCCTCGCTGCGGCTTTGGAACTTCCTCCTTACGGAAGAGGATCGACTCGGGAAGGCTCGTGAAGAGGGCAAAACACTGGTCGGCACGCTCAAGGATCTTGGCACGGTGCCGGTCATGGCCTACTCCATGAAGAACGTCGTGGCCTTCTATCCGGACGGAGCCTGGTGGATCCCGTGCATCATGGAGCACAACGCGGGGCTGCTCGAAATCGCCGA
>DATKZH010000503.1:0-27109 GCA_035528065.1 Thermoguttaceae bacterium
GGCCGGCCGTCGGGGAGGCGGGCGGCTCGATGGTGGTCTTGTCGTGGCCGGGCGGCGCTCCCCTGGGGCCGGGGGACGTGTGGGGCCCGATGCCGGACGGCATCGCGGTGATGCGGTCGATCAAGCGCCAATTCGATCCCAAGGGAATCTTGAATCCGGACCGTTTCGTGTACTAGCAGTCGATGAGTCGCAAGAACGTGCAGAAGCCGAGCGAACAGAACGGCGAGAACCCCGGCCGGGCGGTCGACCCGGGGCTATTCTACGACTGCGTGCACTGCGGGCTGTGCACGTCGTCGTGTCCCACGTACACGGAGCTGGGCGACGAGAACGACGGCCCCCGCGGCCGGATCTACGCGATGCGCCTCGTGGCCGAAGGCCAGTTGGGCGTGGGCGGGCGACTTCGCCGTCACCTGGAGCTCTGCCTCGACTGCCGGGCGTGTGAGACGGCGTGTCCTTCCGGCGTGCAATACGGCCGGGTGATCGAGCCGTTTCGCCTGGCGATCGAGGAGGCGGACAAGAGCCTCATCAATCGGTTCGACTGGTTCCGCCAGTTGATCCTCTTCCACCTGTTCCCCTACCGCAATCGCGTCCGCCTGGCGATGACGCCCGTCTGGCTCGCCCAGCGCCTGGGAATCTACGAGTGGGCGGAGCGGCTGGGGCTGTTGAAGCTGGTGCCGGGGCGTTTGGGGCAGATGATCACGCTGGTGCCCCCGCCGGTCGACCCGGGACCCAAGCTGCCGAGTTTTCTGCCCGCGATCGGACGGCGGCGAGCCCGGGTGGCCTTTTTCGTCGGGTGCGTGGCCGACGCGATGTTCCGCCACGTCCACTGGGCGACCCTGCGCGTCTTGCAGCACAACGGGTGCGACGTGCTCATTCCCGACGGGCAGGGCTGCTGCGGCGCCATCCACTACCACGCCGCCGACAGCGACGGGGCGCGAAAAATGGCCGACGCCAACGTCCGAGCCTTCGATCTGCACCAGATCGACGCCGTGGTCGTCAATCACGCCGGGTGCGGGGCCATGATGAAAGAGTACCCGCTCCACTGGAAGGACGAGCACACGCCAGCCCGAACGGCACTGGCCGAGAAGGTCAAGGACGTCAACGAGTTTCTCGACCAGCTCGGGCCGGTCCCGCCGAGCGGCCGCATCGAGGCGGTGGCCACCTACCACGACGCCTGTCACCTGGGACACGCCCAGAAGATCACCGACCCGCCGCGGCGGCTCCTGGGCCTGATCCCCGGCCTCACGCTCCGCGACCTGCCCGAGACGGAGATCTGCTGTGGCTCCGCCGGCACGTATAATCTCAACCACCCGGGGATGGCCGATCGGCTCAGCCGCCGCAAGCTGGAGAACGTCCTCAGCACGAAGGCCAAGATCGTGCTGGCTTCCAACGCCGGCTGTCTCCTGCAAATCATGCGGGAAGTCCGCCGGCAGCGGCAGCCGCTTGCCGTGATGCACCCGATGGAGCTTCTCGACCTGAGCTATCGCAACGAGCGACCGGAGTTGCCGGAGTAGCCCCCGGCAGCGTCGCCCCCGTGACCGGGCCGAGCCCTTGCCGGGGGTCGCGGTCCTGCAAACCGTTTCCGTCCACGGTCGCGATGGCGTTCACCCCGGTGACGGGCATCTCCCTTGGCTCCTAGCCGGCCGTCGTCGAAACGGGGAGCAGAACCGAGTTGCCCTCATCGTCGACGAAAAGCACTCGAACCTCGTCGTGAATCCCGAGCTGCGGGAACTCCGAGCTGATCGTGCGGACCACGTCGTAGCGACCCGAGAGGTATTCCCTCGCCAGCGTCAGGAACGTGTACTCGGTGGGGAACTTCTTGAACCACGTCTTTTCCAGACCGGTGTCCAGCCAGGCGACCAGCTCGTCCGAATTCTTCGGCAACTCTCGGAAGAGCTTGCGCGTGGACCACTTCTGCCAGCCCAGGTAGACCAGGAGCAGGAACATCGCGTCGTACCCGAGGCGGAAGAAGAGGAAGAACGACGCCGACCAGTAGTTGTGCTCGATCTTGCCTGCCAGCCGAAGCCCGTAAAGCTCGCACACGTCGAGGAAGATCCCGTGGAACACGTTGTCGAGCGTCAATAGCAGCGACGTGAGGAAGCTGCCGTCGAAGGCGATGCCGCAATGATTGCGGGTGAAGCTCAAGAGCGTTACCTGCATCACGATGAGGAACGTCAAGGAGAAGACGACGAGGTTCAGGTCCTTGGGGTCGAGGAAGTGGTCGATCTGGCCGAGCCGCAACCCGCTGATCGACGTCTCCTTGCCCCGGCCGGCCCGCCCTTTGGCGAGGGTGACGGTCCCGGGAAAGCTCCACAGGAGCCGGATTGCCAACAGGCAGATCACGCCCAGTAGGGTCATCGAGTAGAAGCCGACGTCCGTATTGAACGTGGGACGGTAGACGGTTCGGGCGCCCCGGGCCATGAGCACCCACGCCAGGATGCTAATGGCGATGAACACCACGACGAGCAGGCGGAGCAGCCCGACACCGGCCTCGGAGCGGCGAAAATGGCCCCTTCGATACCCGCGGAGCGTGTTCAACAGAAGCGCCGAAACCAACTTCTGGTTGGCGGTGAGCCCCGTGCCTTCCAGGGAGTCGTAGACATCTTGGACCGGTGTTGCGTAGCGCGAGCCGAACTCTTCCTCGGCCACGACGTGCCCTTTCATGGCAGGGCCCCCTCAACGGCAGCGAACGTCCTCGGAACCGGCCTGCCGGACATTCTATCAAGTTGCGCCGTCCCCGGCGACCGCGGGCCTACTTCTCCACCTGGGACGGGGCTCCGAGCCTCACTCGCCTTGCCCGGCCCATCGGCCCGTGCATGGGCTGGCGGAGCTCGCTGTCGATACTCGGCAGGCTCGCGGGCATCCTCAATCCGGCCAGCCGCAGGAATCCGGCAAGGAGGCGATACCCGGTCTCGGTCAGGATCGACTCGGGGTGAAACTGGAGGCCCACCGTGGGCAATCGGCGATGACGCAGGGCCATGACCGTGCCGTCGTCGGTCCGGGCGGAGACCTCCAGGCACTCGGGCAGCGACCTCTCTTCGACCACTAGCGAGTGGTAGCGGCAGCCCACGATCGGGCTCGCCAGACCCCCGAAGACGCCTCGGCCGTCGTGCCGGATCTCGGAGGTGCGCCCATGCACCGGCTCGGCGGCCCGCACGATCCGTCCGCCCAAGGCTTCTGCGATCGCCTGATGGCCCAGGCAAACGCCCAGGATCGGCACTTCCGGGTGAAGCTCGCGCACGACGGCCAGCGAGCAGCCAGCCTGGCGGGGGGTGCACGGGCCGGGCGAAAGGACGATCGCCTCCGGCCCGAGTGCGCGGACGCCGGCCACGTCGATCGCCGTGTTGCGCGCCACCAGCGTCTCCTGCCCCAGGCGCTCCAGGTACCGGGCCAGGTTGTAGACGAAGCTGTCGTAGTTGTCGATCAGCAGGATCACGCTTCTCGGTCCGGCACGAGGTCGATTCGCCGCGTGAGGCTTCTGGGGCGGGCCGTGTGACGTATACTTGCGCCAGCCGTCCATCCGGCACGGCCCGCGCGATTGGTCGGGAGTTAAAGGGAGATTTGACACCATGAACCGTCCACGATCAAGCCTCTCGCGGCTGCTCTTCGGGGCAGCGGGCCTGGCGGTGCTCGTGGTTCTCGGTGTTGCGGGCGTGCCCGGCTTGGTGCTGAGCGGCGAGGCGGCCGAGCATCCTGGGGTCATGGAAGCGGTTCGTCGCGTGCAAGTGCACCGCATCTGGTGCGAGCCGGGGATGGACTCGGAGCCCAAAGCCGGGCTCTCACTCTATGCCCACGTGGAGGCCGTGGGACTCAAGTGGCGGTCGCTGGTCGTGGAAGTCCGCCTTCGCACGCCGGACGGCAAGCCGGTGCGAGCGGCCAAAGGGGCGCCGGAAGGCTACGTCGATGAGAACGGACGGTTCTTCATGTCGGCTCGGGTCCCCGTGTTTGACGACCCCTTCGAGTGGCCGGAGCTCCGCGCCTCGATCCCGTACGAGAAGGTCCTCGATCTGCCGGCCACGCGGCCTTGGCGACTTATCGCGACGTTCCGGGCCTCCTGCGAAGGTCTGTCGAGCGTCTCCGAGGCGGAGATCACGGTTCCGCCAGCCAAGGCGCCCGGCGTGAAGCGGGCCCTGCGACTGCTGGCGATCGACCCGTTTCCGAACAGCCCCCCGCCCGAGGAAACGACCGCTGCCGATGACGCTCACCAGAAGGACGGCCCGCGCGGCCCGGCCGGGCACGAGCGCGGCCTGCTGGTGGAGGGCTACGTCGCGGCCGAAGGGCTGAGACGCTCGAAGATCGTCGGGCAGCTCCTGCTCAAACGCGAGGACGGCAAGCCGCTCCTGCGGAAGGACCCGAAAACCGGGGCCGGAAAGCCGGTTCAGCATTCGGTCGAATCGGACGTCGCCGCCGACCAGGCCCAAATCCTGCTGCACTTCCTCAGCCACGATGCCCTGGGGCTCAAGCCAGGCCCGTACCGGCTGATTCTCTCCTACACCGCCCAGTGCGACGGTTTGACGGCGTCGCTGGAGGAGGAGTACGTGGTCGGCGTTCCGGACGCCAACGAGTGAGCGCGCCGGTGCAACGAGGGTTCCGTTGAGGATGAGAGGCGAGTAAGGCAATCGCGCCGGGCGAAGCCGCGAGCGGCTCGGTGGAGGCCCCGAAAAGCGGCTCACTTGAGGGCCCGGATCAGCCCCTCGGCCTTGTCCCAAGTCTCCTCGTACTCTTGACGCGGGACGCTTTGGGCGACGATGCCGCCGCCGACGGGTGCTTGCCACCAGCCGCGGCCGGCGGTGATCGTGCGGATCAGGATGCTCAGGTCGAGCGAACCGTCGAAGCCGAGGTAGCCGAGCGAGCCACAATAGGCGCCCCTGACCGTCGGCTCCAGCTCGGCGATGATCTCCATGGCCCGAACCTTGGGTGCCCCCGTAACCGAGCCGCCCGGAAACGCCGCCCGCACCAGGTCGATCGCCGTACATCGCGTGCGCAGCTCGCCGCAGACGGCCGAAACCAGGTGCTGCACGTACTCGTACGTTTCCAGCCCGCAGAGCTGGCTGACGTACACGCTCTCCGCCCGGCAGACCCGCGAGAGATCGTTTCGCAAGAGATCGACGATCATCACGTTTTCGGCGCGGTCCTTCTCGCTCTGGCAAAGCTCCCGGCCGGCGGAGAGGTCGGCTTCCGGCCCGGCGGCTCGCGGCCGGGTGCCCTTGATCGGCCGCGTCTCCACGAAGCCATCCCGCACCTTCAAGAACCGCTCCGGCGAGGAGCTGACGATCTGAAAGTCTCCCAGGTCGAAATAGCCGGCAAACGGGGCCGGGTTGCAACGCCGCAAACGCAAGTAGAGCGAGACGGAATCGTCGTGGGCCGCGTGAAGCAGTCGCTGCGCCAGGTTCACCTGGAACACGTCGCCGGCGAAGATGTACTCGATCGCCCGCTCCACCGCCCGCAAATACCCCGCCTCGGAGAAGTTGCTCGTCACTCCGTCAAGCCCCGGAAGCGCGTGTTGCGGCGCAATCTCATCGCGCACCACCATCGGAAGCGGCGTCTTGCCCGGCGTGGGGCAGCCAGCGGACTGCGGGGGCACCGACAGCCAGTGGCGGAGCTGCTCGAGACGCTCGGCAGCTCGGCGTCGCCGCTCGCGCGGTTCCACTTCGGGGAGCCCCTGCGAAACGACCCAGGCGCGGTCCTCCACGTGGTCGAACGCCACCACCGCGTCGTACAACCCGATGGCCAACGCCGGGATCTGGAACTCGTCGACCGCCGGCTCGGGCAACGCTTCCAGTTGGCGGCCCAAGTCGTAGCTGAACAGCCCGGCCGCACCGCCCTGAAACGGAGGAAGCCCCGCAACCGTGGCCGCCTGCATGCTCGACAAGCGGCGGGCCAGCTCGCCCAGGCCGTCGGTTGCGCGGGCCGGCAGCTCGAAGTAGTCGAACGGGTCCGCCGCCAGAAACGAGTAGCGTCCCAGGACCGGATGCGAGAGCGCGCTATCGAGGAAGAGACAGTGCGGCCGGCCGCACAACCGCAGGAACGCCTCCTCCGGCCCGGGCGCCGGGCTCAGCTCCTCCACCAGCGGGCAGTCCGATGCGTTCAATCACACGCCTCCCACGCCGACTTCGGCTTGGTAGAGACTCATGGACTGTCCACTGAGTCTACGGGTGGCACGGGCATCTTGCCCGTGCTTTCGTCGACGCACTGGCGAGACGCCAGTGGCACCCGACGGACGATGTCCATCCGGACAGACCACTCGGAGAGTCTCCCGACTTCCGCGCAGCGACCACCGGACTCTCCCCCTTCCCGAAGCCCGCGCCAAGGTCTCACGAGCTGAAGCCCCCGTTGACGTGGACGATCTGGCCCGTCACGAAACCGGCTGCCGGGGAGACGAGAAACAGGGCGACCCGGGCGACGTCCTCGGGCGTGCCCCAGCGGCCCAGCGGGGTCTCCCGTTGCACCCGATCCTGCCAATCCTCAGATGCCTTCTCGCCCCAGGCCGTCTTGATCCAGCCTGGGGCCAGGCAATTGACGCGAACTTGGGGGGCCAGCGATTGGGCCAGACTGCGGGTGAAAGCCATCACCGCGCCCTTGGCCGCGGCGAACAACTCGCCGCTTGGGCCGGCCATGCCGCGTTCGGCCCCGTCCCAGCCGAGATTCAGGATCACGCCACGGCCGGCCGCCTTCATCCGCGACCCGGCCAGCCGGCCGAGCCGGATCGTGGCCGCCACGTCCACCCGCCAGAGCATCTCCAGCTTCCGCTCGAACGACCACCCGGCGGCCGCTCCCGTCAGCACGTCCGCGCCCGCGTTGTTGATCCAGATATCAACTCCCGGTCGCCAGTTCCACGCTTGCTCCACGAGCCGCTCGTGCCGGTCCGGTTCGGCCAGATCGGCCAGCACGACCTCCGCCTCACGTCCCAGGGCCCGCACCCCGTCGGCGGTCGCTTCGGCCGCCTGGCGGCTCTGTCGGGCGTGGACCAAGACGTCGGCCCCGGCGCCAGCCAGCTCCAACGCGATCGCCCGGCCAATCCCGCGGGACGAGCCGGTGACCACGGCCGTGTGGCCCCGCAACGACATGGCAGAGTCCTGCTCCACGGCGCACACGTCAACCTTCGGAGGGCGAGGGCTACGACGGAAAGCCTACCGCATCGTTGTACCGGCCCTCTGGCCGGCCAGCAAGACGGGAGAAGGACTGCTCGTCACGCGACTCTTGGCGTGTCAACCGTTGCCCGTCGGGTGGCACGGGCATCTTGCCCGTGCGCTGGTGGACCCACCGCGAGTCGGCGGGCCGCACTGGCGAGACGCCAGTGCCACCCAACCTGCCAGGTGAGAATCGACGGATCGCTACCGCGGATCGAGCAGGAACTGCGAGTTGTCGGCGACGCTGAACAGCGGATGGAAGGGATTGCTCAGCACGGACGCGGCCTGCCGGCCGGGGTACCAGACGAGCTGCATCGATACGCTCCAAGTCTCGTCCTGCTGGCCTCCCGCGCCATGGCCCTCCTCGGGAATCAAGTAGAGGAAGTTGTTCTCCAGGGCCCAGCTCGTGCCCAGCGGGACGGTGCACTCGGCGCCGATCAGTGCGTCGCCGTTGCCGGAGACGCCGGCGCAGACTCGGCCCTGTCCGCCGCCGCTGAAGTGCCGGCGATAGAACAACGTATAGGTGTCGGTCGGGCCAAACGGTTGGGTCAGGTAGGTCTCGACGCCTTCGTACGTGAAGGTGTCGTCGCCGATCCCATAGGCCCCCGAGAACCCGATCGCCCGACAGCCGGAGAAGACGAAGGACGTCTCGTTGCGGATCTGTTTCAGGTTGGCGCTGCCGTGGTAATTGTCGTGGAGGAGATCGAAGACCACCCCCCACTGTAGCCCACCGCACAGGCGGCGGCGGAAGATCCCGCCGGTGAAGAAGACCTGGTTTCTGTCGGCGTCACGAAACAGCGAGTCCTCCGCCTGGTCCCCGGAGAAGTTGCTGTGGGTGGCCTGCACGCCGAGCTGGTATCCGAGACCGAACGGGCCGCCCAGCGGGGCCCCCCAGTTGAGGCCCTCGTGGAAACCGAAGTTCCCGTTTCGCCCTTGATCCGCCGGCCCCTTGAAGCCGTGTACGCCGGCGAAGAGCGAGAGATTGCGGGCCCACCAGAAGTGGCGGTGCCACCAACTCCCCCACGCGCAGCCGAGTCCGCAATAGCCGCCGTGAAAGCAGTCCCCGGTTGAGCAGCCGTCGTAGCACTCCCCGCACGAGCACGCGTCGTAGCACTCGCCGCACGACGAACAGCCCAGATCGCACCCCTCCTGGCCGGACCCTCCCGGCGGGTAGTACCCATCGTCATCCGGCAGGGGAAGCGGCTTGCCGTTGGGGATCATCTCCATGTCATCCAGAAGCATGTCACTCTCGAGCGCCAAGGGGTCGGCCTGGACCTCGGCGGAAACCGTCTCCACCGGCGCCCAAGTCGGCGCTCTCACGGCCTGCGACCATCCCCCCGGCATGGGCTCGAATGCCGGGGCCTGCTGGAAAACCGGGGGTTGCGCGGGTGACCTACGCAACACTTGCTGCTCCCAATAGTCTCTGGTCGAGCGGACTTTCAGCGTCGTGGCCTCGGAACCGGTCTGGGCGGCAACCTCGCCTGAGAGCATCAACGCGGCCCAGCCGCCAACGATCGCGGCGCAGACAACCTGCCGAAAGCAACCCATTTGCAGCACCTCGGGCTGGAGAGGACTCAGATTGGAGAGTACGCGGTCCTAGTCAGCGTGTGTATCGGAACTTCCCTAACCGGAACTTCCCTAAAAATCGAGATTATCGAGAAGCTCGACGTAGACTACGCATACTTCTCATCCGTCCCAGCATTCCGGCGGGCGTGCTGTCCCGCGCAGGGAGGGGGGCTGCAAAGAAGACGGGCCGCCGCAGCCGGAAGCGCGCCGCATGCGCCGGCCGGCGACGTCCATCACCGCCCGCGATCGAGCGACTGCGTGCAATCGATGAAGAACCAGCAGCACGCGCTGGCCAGATACATGGCGGCCACGAGGACGAACATCGGGGTGTAGTTGGTCACGGTCCGCGCGGCGCCGTCCACGATTTGCGTGCTGCTGAAGTAGTCCAGGAGCAGGCCGGACACCAGGGGCGTCACCAGCGCCCCGACGTTGCCCGCCGTGTTGATGATGCTGAACGTCGTGGCCGAGTATCTTCCGCCCATGTCCGTGCAGGCGCCCCACACGGTCGGCTGTGTCCAGTCGCTGAAGAACTTGACGACGAACAGCCCCACGGCGACCCCGACGCCGCTGGTCTGCCGGATGGCGACGAACATCAGAATGCAGGCGAGGAACTTCCCGGTGAAGCCCGCCACTCGGCGGGACCAGCGGCGGCTGCCGGTTGCGTGGATGAGGCCGTCGTTCACGAACCCTCCCACGATGCCGCCCACCGCGCCGCCCCACAGCGGCAGGCTTACGAGCAGCCCCGCCGTGGCCACGTCGAAATCGCGAGCCATGAAGTAGCTGCCCATGGTCGAGACGTAGACGAAGTCGGCCCCGGCGTTCATGAACTGCTGGAAGAGGAAGACCAGCATGCTTCGATTCCGCAACACCCGCCCCATCGGCAGGACGCGCGGCCCGGCGGTCACCTCCTCGTCTTCTCGGATCAACTCGCGCTCGGCCTCGTTCACGCGGGGATCGTCTTCCGGCCGGTTGCGATAGAAGAGCAGAAACAACGCGGCGAAGAGGGCCCCTGCCGCCGACATGACGACCAGCGCCCCTCGCCAGCTCAAACCGCACAAGCCGATGAGCAACGTGCCCATGATGATCGACGACATGGCTCCGCCGCTGCGCCCGAAGAAGCTGACGATCACGCCCTGCACGATCGTGCGGCTGCTCCGCGGAAACCAGCTCTTGGTGACTCTCGCCAGGCTGGGGTAACCGCCCGCCTGGGCCGCTCCGAACAGCACGCGGCAGCCGCCCAGCGAGTACAGGCTGCCCGTCATGCCGAAGGTGGGGAGCACCAGCGACCAGAGAAGGATCAGCGCCGCCAGGAACAGGTGGGCCCCGAAATAGTCGCAGAAGATGCCGCTGGGGATCTGGCCCACGGCGTAGGAGAAGTTGAACACCGTGAAGACGCCCTCCAACTGGGCGTTGCTGAACCCGAATTCCTTCTCCAACTCGGGGCGAATGAAGTTCCAGGTGTAGCGGTGCAGGTAGAGGAACCAGGACGTTCCGCACGCCAGCGTGAAGATCAGCCACCGGACTCGCGTCGGCCGTTCGTCCGACGGCCCCCCACCTTCGCGCCCGGGTGGCACGGGCGTCTCGCCGGTGCCCGGTTGGCAGACATTCATGACTCACCGATAGGATGGATGAGAGCGTCGGGTCGTGTGGGTGACGTTTTCGCCTTTCGAGCGTGTTCTGACCGCGCGGCCCACGATCGGCAAGGGCGAGACGCCCGTGCCACTGGCAATCCCGTTTTCAGGTCGGCCGCTCCGCGCACATCGTATGCGGCACGAAATCCGAGAACTTGCCCGGCTTCTCGTGCAGGCCGGTAAGCCCTTCGCGCCCCGCAATGCACATCATGGCCACGGCCCAAGGGCTATAGAGCCAATGGTGCGCCACAAGGTCCCGCCGGATCGCGTCCATCAGCCGCTCCCGGGAGCCGCCGTGCCGGTGCAGCCATTTGGGCGTGATGTACTTCTCCACCTTCCACTTGGCGCGAAACGTGTCGTTCGTCCCCTTGAGCGCCTTGGCCAATAAGGCTTCGTCGCCGTCGGCGATCGCCAGCGCGAAATCGGGCCGCTTGGGGGGGAAGTCGATGCCCGTCGTGCGTTTCGGGAACTTCGCGGCGTATTGCTTCGCTCGCCGCTTGTCGCCGAGCAGCGTGAGCCGCAGGAGCAGAAAGGTGTCGAATCGCTTGCGCTGGACGCGAAGCGGCTGGGGGTGTCGCTCGGCGAGTCCGACCGCCAGATCCCAGTCCTGGGAGATCACGGCGCAGAGCAGGGCCGGCTCCGACGTATACGCATCCAACTCCGTCTTCTCCAGAAACCAGAGCTGCTTCCCGTTCTCGCCCTCCCGCACCTCGAGGAATCGGTTGCCCAACGACTTCTTCTGGCACTCGATCTCCTCGTCGCCCGCCCAGTGCACGGACATCCACCGGGCAACGGGGCACTCGAAGTCGTAGCATTGCAGGAGATCGTCGTAGTAGGCGGCCGCCTCCCGGTAGACCTGGCGCACGGTCGCGGGCCGGGAGCCCTTGTGCCACGCGAGCACCCCCTGGTCGGTGACGTGCGCGGCGTAGCACTCGCGCTGGAACCAGGCGTCGTAGCCCAGCTCTCGCTGCCGCTCGACGACCTCTTGGGCCGATCTCACCGAGCGCTTCGTCGATCGGCCGTGCTTCTCAAACCCGCGGACGAGTTGCCCCAGGTATTCGCCGAGCACGTCTGCGACAATGCCCATTTCCGGAGTTCCTTTCGTTCACGTCTTCTCAGATCGCGGCGGGGAACCGCATTCTCGCGAGCTCTGATTCATGACATGACGATCATCGTCGATCCGACGACGTTGATCGCCCCGTGGAAGACCGCGGTGGCGAGAATCGCTTGCCCCGCGCCCCTGGCCGCGAAATGGGCGTAGCAATAGGCGAGGAACGCGCCGGTAATCAGGGAAGGCAGGATCGCCGCAAGCATCGGATGAAGTAGCGCCATCCCGCACGCGGAGATCGCCACGAATCCCCAGCTCCGCTTCGGCCGGTTCCGCCGATAGCCCCGGACTTGGGAGACAACGAGGTACGGCAACGCGCACTCGATGAGAGTCTCGAACAACGGCGATATGACGACGAGCAACAACAGCAGCACGCCCGCGTTCATCTTCGTTACCTGCTCCGAGACCGAAGCCGCGGCGATCTCGCTGTCGGCGAAGAGGAAGCGACTCAGCACCAAGACCGGAACCAGCACGACCCACCTCGCCAAGTAGAGCACGCCGACGAACTGCCACGCGTTTCTCCCGTCGAGCCGGTCAAGCAGGTTGTCTCGCGATTCCTTGTGCATCACTGCGCCAGACCCTTCGCCTGAGAGGCTTTCGCGAATACACGCGCAAGAAGACCGATTACGGCAGCAGCCGCTCTCCGCGACTGTATCGGGCCACCGCGTCCATGTCGAGCTCGAGCCCCAGCCCGGGCGTCTCCGGGATCGGGAGCATGCCGTCGCCGTCGAGTTGCCAGCCGCCGGCGGCGATCTCGTCGACGTAGGCGGAGCCGGCGATGTACTCGACCAGATCCGTGTCGGGGAACGCCGAGGCGAGCTGCAAGTCGGCGGCAAGGCCCACCGCCGTGTTCCAGCCGTGGGGGATGAAGCGGACGCCGTTTTCCTGGGCCATCCAGCCGATGCGGCGCTCCTCGCTGATGCCGCCCACCTTGGTCACGTCGGGCTGCACGATATCGAGCGCGCCCGCCTGGAGCCACGGCTGGAACGACTGCCGGCGCGTGAGCCCCTCGCCCGCGGCGATCGGCACCGGGGCCCGGCGTCTCAGCTCGACGTAGTCCTCCAGGGCGTCGGGCTTCAGGGGCTCCTCGAACCAGGCCACGTCGTAGGCGGCCAGCATCGGGGCGGTGCGAAGGGCCCACTTGTAGCCGTGCTGCCAGAAGGCGTCGCTCGCGCCGGCGTCGACCATCAACAGCGACTCCGCACCGACCGCCTCGCGCGCCGCCTTCACGATGGCCTCGTCCAGCGCGCCGCTGCGCCGGCCGAACGGCCCCCAGCCGATCTTGAACGCCCGAAAGCCCTGCTCCTTGATCCGCAGGAGATGATCGGCGAGCGGCCCGGGCTCTTGCATCAGGAGCGAGGCGTAGGGCTTGACGCGGTCGCGGTAGCGTCCGCCCAGCAGGCGCCCGACCGGCTGCCCGGTGGCCTTGCCCAGCAGGTCCCACAGCGCGATGTCGATGCCGCTGATGGCATGCGTGACCGAGCCGCCGCGCCCGGTCCAGAACGTGTTCTGGTGCAGCTTCTCGCTCACCCGCTCCGGCTCCAGGGCGTTCTCGCCCCGGTAGAGCGGCTCCAAGAGGGCCAGCGCCGCCCGGACCAGGTCGTCGCTTGTGAACACGCTCCCCAGGCCGACCGGCCCCTCGTCGGTGACGACGGCCACCAGCGTGTGCACGCAGTCTTCCTGCTCCAGCTCGTCGCTCCAACCTCCCTCGGGCGTTGCGCCCCGGAGCCCCACGGCTCGAATCTCACGGATCTTCATGGTCGTCACCAACGGTTCTCTTGGAGTGTAGGGACGTGTGTGGACGGGCGCGACGCGCGGCGCCGGGCGATGTCGAGGTTGTTACCAGCGGATTTGCGATTGAACGGGTTTCTCGTGCTGGTCGCTTCGCTCGGCAATGGGCCAGGCGCGGAGCTCGTCGACCAGCTCGACAAGACGCGACAGCACGGCTTCCCAGATGATCTTCCCTTTCTCCGCCGTGGCCTTGGTCGGATCGCCGTGGACGCCGACCCGGGTCCAGCGTCCCCAGAAGTCGTTGAAGCGGACGTGGGGCGAGGTGCTGTCGGAGCTCATGTATTGACCCATCACGTCGTCGCCGGCCACCGCCCGGTCCATGTGCACCCGCTCCGACGCCAGATGCAGATAGAGCGAAGTCTCGAACTCGTCTGCGTGGGCCATGACGGGCGTCTCTCTGACCTCGCTAAACGCGTCGACGCCCAGCGAGTAGTAGTTCACCGCCGCGCACAGGGAGTTGGTCGCCAGCACGGTCTTTCGCGCGACCAGGTCGACCATCGGGGTGTTCGACCCGTGCCCGTTGACGATCAGGATCTTTTGGAACCCGTGGTAGGCGACGCTCTTGGTCACGCAAAGGCAGAAGGCGATGAACACCTCCGGCTCGATGTGGATCGTGCCGGGAAAGTCGATGTGGTGCTGATTCAGCCCGAACGGCACGGGCGGCAACACCAGCACGCGATCCGGCGCCCGGCGCCCCAATTCGAGGCACACCGATTCGGCCAGAAACACGTCGACGTCGAGCGGCAGGTGCGGGCCGTGCTGCTCGACGGAGCCGGTGGGCAGCACGACGAGCTTCTGCATCGCGATCGCTTGGTTCATCTCCTCCCAGGTCAACCGGTGGTAGCGGTACTCACTGGCTGCGGCCGACATGCTTGCTCTCCTTGCGCGAAACCCCAAAGAAACCGCGACGCAAGCCGGGGACGGCCCCCAAAAGCCGGCCAGCGCCGAACGCTCCCGAACGCCGTCAAGCCGACAGGAGGCGCGAGAGCGCGGATGGTGCGATCCCCGGCGGTAGCCCTTCACGGCCGGCGAAGTAGCAGGCACACGCCGTGTGCCGTCTGCCCGGCGACGAGCACGGGCCAAAGTCGGGTCGAGGCGTCGTCAGTGTGAGCCGAGCACAATTGCCGCGGACGGCACACGGCGTGTGCCTGCTACTTCTATCGAACGCCGGAAACGGTTGCCCCCGGCGCACGTCGCCCGGGTATCCTCACACAAAGCCGCCTGGGCGTCAAGTCACGGGACCTCGGCGCCCACGTCGAGGCACGTGAGCGTTCGTGTGTCGCGGACGTAGAGCCGCCCGGCGGCCAGCGCCGGGAGGGCCCGCGTGGTTGCGTCGGCAATGCGGGTTCGGGCGAGCTCCTCGTAGCGGTCGACGTTGGCCGCTGCGAGCACGAGCACGCCGTCCGTCTTGAGGATCAGCAGCTTGTCGCCGGCCTTCAAGAGCGTGGCGTAGCCGAACAGCGGCCGCGTCCAAAGCTCGCCGGGTGCCACTGCTGGCTTGTCCAGCAGTGCCGGGGCGATCAGACCGGAGGAGAGCACTGCTAGACAAGCTAGCAGTGGCGTGCAGCTCCGTCCTGATGAAAGTCGACGAAGCCTGGATGGGTGGACGAAAATACCTTACCATGGAGTCCCACTGAGTACTCAGGAGGCCAAGTCCCCCCCCCAAAGCAATCCGGCATTTTACAGACCGATTGAAGCACTACGTCCGCAATTCCCCACCCCCCTTGACCGACCGGTTCCTCTCGCTCTAGACTCACCCCTCTGGGAAATAGAATTTCCTATCAGTCGGAATATCCTCCGGACCGGTACAATGGCAGGTCAGATCACTTTGGCGGTGGTACGTGCGTGCGTGGGATTTCTCTACGGAACACGCCATTGGAGTCTACGCGTGTACCCGTGCGGTTTAGTCGCGGTTGCACTAACGCTTGCGATTGGCGATTCCATCTGGGACAGGATCGCTTCCGCTGCCATTGTATCAATCTGCGGTGCGCTGATTGCTATTCACTACACACCCGATAGGAATGTTCTGAGCGGAATCGTTGTTGGGGTACTCGCGTCATCATTGCCGTTTGATGTGAGGCTGGATATCGCTAATAGCATTGTTCATCCGAACAGCTTCACGGACCTACGAGCCATGCTGGGCTCTTTCGTGTTTCTCGCTCCAATGCTCGGCGCTTGTGGTGGCGGCATCGGTGGCGCCATTGCGTGCGCTTCCGGCCTCAGGCCAGGAGATGAACGGCCGGCGTGGACGATACTCGACTTGGCTGAAGTGGCGACAACGTACGTCGCCTGGCTCTTGGTCTTATTCGTGGCAGTGATCAGGTCCGACCTGGCGATCGAACTGGCTTCAACGGCGGCGTTGTTGATCTCGATAATCATCTTTTTCTGGCTGCCAAGAGTCGTTCCGACATTATGGGCGGCAGGTCAGACAGAATGGCGAGATGCGGTACAGGCGATGAGTGTGAAAACTGAGGCGGCAGCGAATACGGCAGTGCGTGAGATACTTCGTGAATTGCCCGCAGCCATCGGCGCCGTGTCCGGTACGGCATTGGCATTGTATTTTGGTCGCACGATGTTCAAACTCGGAAGTGCGCCGCTTATCATCGCCGGGGCCGTCGTCGGCGAGGTTATCAAAGAGGTCATAGTCGCAAAACGGTTCACCATGAGGGCACTTTGTGCGGGGATTGTGGCCGTGCTCGCCACGTTGGTCGAAATATTCCTCGCACGGCGGTGATTAGCAGAGTAATCAATGCAGGACAGCAAGGGGAGGCACTCGTCTAGCTTCTGCTGCCGCTTGACGTTGTCTTTCCGCCGGGTGCCACTGCTGGCTTGTCCAGCAGTGCCAGTGCGATCCGACCGGAGGAGAGCACTGCTAGGCAAGCTGGGCGTGGCACCCGGCGTATCCTCACACAAAGCCCGGTTGCCGTCAAGTCACGGGACCTCGGCGCCCACGTCGAGGCACGTGAGCGTTCGCGTGTCGCGGACGTAGAGCCGGCCGGCGGCCAGCGCCGGGAGGGCCCGCGTGGTTGCGTCGGCAATGCGGGTTCGGGCGAGCTCCTCGTAGCGGTCGACGTTGGCCGCTGCGAGCACGAGCACGCCGTCGGTCTTGAGGATCAGCAGCCTGTCGCCGGCCTTCAGGAGCGTGGCGTAGCCGAACAGCGGCCGCGTCCAAAGCTCGCGGCGGTTCGTGGGGTCGAAGCACTTGAGGTCGGCGGGGCGTCCGTCCTGCCGGCCGTGGACGCCGAACAGGCAGCCGTCGTGCTCCACGCAGGTCGTGTACTGGCTGGCGAGAATCTTTGGGTCGCGCCAGAGCACGTCGGCCTTGTCGCTGCCGATTCGGGCCAGCAGGCCGCCGATCCCGTAGCTGGCCGTGACGAACACATGCCCGTCAAATACCACGGGGCTGGCCGCATTGACCGTGGGCCCGAGGCGTCCGAAGGGGAACTGAAACCGGACGTTGCCGGTCTGCGGATCGAGCGAGACCACGCTCAGTCGGGTGACGAAGATGACGTGCCGGGCGCCGTCGACCGTGACGGCGACCGGCGACGAGTAGCCGGCCCGCTCCCGCGTGGCTTGCCATACGGTGCGGCCCGTCGCGCAGGAGAAGGCGACGATGCCGGCGCCTTGGGCGTCGCCGCCGACGTTCACGAGCAGCTTGTCGCCTTCGACGATCGGGGTGCCGGCGAGTCCGAAATACCCATCGGGCGGCTCGCCGTGGAACGGCTGCTTCGAGCTGAAGTCCTCGTAGGTGTCGCGCGACCAGATGGTCTCGCCCGTGGCCAGATCCAGACAATGGAGGTTGCCCATGGCACCGTAGACGAAGACGCGATCTCGATCGACCACGGGTGTAGCTCGGGGCCCGTCGTCGTCGCCGATCACGGGCACGTACGCGGCGGGGAACGACGCCTTCCATCGCCGGTCGCTGGTGGCCGGGTCGAGCGCTTCGACCACCTCCTCGTCGCCGAGCCGGTGAAAGAGGATCGCCGAGTCGCCGGAGACGGCCACCCCGGCAAACCCGCTTCCGACCGGGCGCGACCAGCGCGTCGGCGGCCCGGCCTCGGGCCAGGCGTCGGCCAGTGGCTCGTCGACCGCCACGCCGTTTCGATCGGGCCCCAGAATCTGCGGCCAGTCGCCCGCCCGAGCGGCGCCGACGAGCAGGCCGAGGAGAAGGCACGCAGACCACCCAGAAATCCGCGGGAGACCATGCATGTTCACCACGCTTCCCAAAAGAGGAATGGCCCACGAAGGGGGCGCGATTTGCTTCGGGGGCCGCGTCTTGTAAGGCTCGCTCTACGGCGGTATTGTAGCGGTTGGGTTACCCGATGCAACGCGGCCGAGGCTCGACACTGGGACGCACCGTGGGGCGACATGGGGTGCCTCCTGGTCGCACTGCCTTTTGCCCGCTGGCTGCCACCCGTATCCGCGCCCCAAGGAGCACTGCTGGACAAGCCAGCAGTGGCACCCTGCTACGGAAGTCGCGAAGTTGTCTTGCGGTCGATCACGACCACTCGGGGAGGTAAACGTGAACAAGGCGTGGATGAAACGGCACGGCCCGCTGGCGGGCGCAATCGTGCTGCTGGCGATGATGCCGGCCAGGGCAGGGGAAGTGTTCCCGGTGGCGATTGAGAATCCGTCTTTCGCAAAGGGCGTGGACAACCACGGGACGCCCCTGGGCTGGTCGAAATACGGCGGCGGCGGCAAGGACCAATCGCTGAAGATCGTGGACGGCCCCGACGGCGGGAAGGCGCTCCTCATCGCCGACGGCGACCCGACGACGGAGATCGGCGTGTCGCAGACGTTCGCACTCAGCGGCGACGAGACGTATCAGGCCACGGTGAAGGTTCGGGCAGTGGAGGGGGCTTCAACCGGAGGCTCCTACCTGCAATTCCGTTTCCTGCCCTCGAACCACATGGTCCAGGTGGGCCTGGCGGCCGGATCGGCCGACAAGCTCGCCGAGGTCTCGGCGAAGGGGACGGCCCCGCCCGACACGACGAAAGGCGTGATCTACCTGTACACGCACCGAGACCCGACCCCGAAGGTGGTCGTCACCGACGTCCGGGTTGAGGGCGGTCTGCCCCCGCCCCCTCCTCCGCCTCCACCGCCGGTCCCGCCCCAGTACGACAAGCTCAAGGACCTGCACCTCGACATCGCCTTGGTCCGAGACGGCAAGCCGAACGCGGCGATCGTGGCACCGGCGTCGGGCGTCTACCAGTGGGCGGCCGCGGCCGTCCAAGGGGCGATCGAGCAGCGCACCGGGGTGAAGGTGCCGATTGTCTCCGATGATTCCCCGGAGGCGGCCGTGCCCATCCGGGGCAATCTGATCGTGTTGGGCAATCGCTCCACGAACCGGACGATGAGTGCCCTCTACGACCTGTACTACTGCCTCGTGGATCTCAAGTACCCGGGGCCTGGGGGATACGTGCTCCGGTCGGTTCACGATCCGTTCGGCGACGGGCACGGCGTCGTGATCGTCGGCGGCAGCGACGCGGCGGGCGTCGAAGCCGGCGCCGGCACGCTGGCGGCCGTCCTGGCCAAGGCACCGTCGGCCCGGGGAGAGCTGGCGATCGGCTGGACCATGGAGACGAAGCTCGGCGAGGGCGTCGACGTGCCGACCGACATCAAGGAGTTCGAGACCTGGGAAGCCTCGAAAGGCTACGGCTCCTCGGGCTACTTCGGCTGGTGCAGCATCAGCAAGCGCATGGCGATGTACTACATGACGGGCGACGAATTCAGCGCCCGGGAGGTCGTGCGATTGTCGTTCCCCGACGCGGAGGCGATCCGAGACATCGAGGAGATCGACGGCGAGCGGATCGAGAACAAGCACGACCCGCTGGCAGGGTTCTACCACTACAACGCCCACATGGCGATCCTGTTCTGGGACCTGATCGAAGAGAGCCCCGTGTTCACCGATGAGGAGCGGCTGAAGATCACGAACGCCTTCGCCCGGCAGCTCAACCACCGCAAGGACGAGGGCGTTTACGGTCTCACGCAGCCACGGCGCTCCGTCAGCTCGCGGCACGGCCAGTGGTCGGCCGTCTCGTTGTATTGCCTCGGCCGGTACTTCAACAAGCACTACCCCCACCCCGTTTGGGCGCAGTGCGTGCGCGGCGGCGAGCTGGCCTTCGGGTCGATCCACGAACACGCCTGGGTTTCCGGCGAGAGCGACAATCTTTTTTGGTACAACACGGGCATCGCGCCCATCTTTACCTACATGGTGCTCACGGGAGACCGCAAGCCGCTGGAAAACGGGGTGCTCGCCGAGCTCCTCCGCGGCCAGGAAATCCTCATCTCCGGACGCGTGCCCGACTGGGCCCTGAACTCCGCTTCCATGGGCCTTCTGAACAAGGCCGCCTACCTGACCGGCGACGGCCGGTGGATTACCTACCGCGAGCGAACGGGCGTGGACACCAACGTCTTCCGGCTCGGGCAGTCGTTCTGGCCCGACGAAGCGCTGGAGCCGAAGATGCCCGACGACCTGGCGGGCAAGTGGAGCATTCTCCGCTTACCGCAGCCGGCCTGGGACGCGCGGGCAAGCGGCCTGCCGCCGGACCAGTCCTTCTACATCGGCAGCTATCGGAGCGCCGCGGATGCGACCGGCGACTACCTCCTGCTGGACGGCTTCAACGGCGCCTCGCGCAATCCCTACCACACGTTCGACGTGCTGGAGCTGCGCCTGGCCGGCCGGACGGTCCTGCAAGGTTACCACAACCAGGTGCTCACCAGCGCCGACGGCATGGTGGAGCCGGCCGTCGCCATGAACGCTGCGCTTCTTCACAGCGACGTGGTCGGCCCGACTGCCACGGCGGTGGGCGAGGTGCCCCGCGCCGCCTTCGCCAACTGGCGACGCACGCTGTCCCAGCGAACCGGCCGCTACGCGCTCGTCGTCGACGACCTCACCTTTCGCACCGACAGTCAGAACATGAAGGTCACGACCACCTGGCAGGTGCCGGGCGGCGCCTGGGACCAAAAGGAACAGGCCTTGGGCATCCGGGCCGCCGGGTTCGAGCTCCGCTCCTGCGACGTGCAGCAGGTTCGCGGTGGCGGGGTCGTCACGATGAGCTGGACGGGCGCCGTCAAAAAGGACTCGCATCGAGTGGCCTTCTATCTGATCGGACAAACCGATCCCAAGGCGGCGAGCCAATTGGCCTGCACTCGCCTGGCCGACAACGCCGCGGCGATGGCCCTGCCCGAGCCGGCCTTGGGAGTCGTCGGAGAGCACGGCCAAACCAAGGGAGACCTGGTCGTCCTGGCCGAGGATCATCTCCAAGGGCACGCACTGACCAGCGCGGGAATCGAGAACGGGCTCGTGTCGAGCGACGTGCCGGTAGACCTCGACTGGGACTTCGCGAGCGGCGTGGCGAACGTGGTCGCCGCCAAGCCGACGACGTTGCGGCTGAGCCTGACGACGGCGGACGCGCTGCGCGTGGATGGTGAGCCGGCCAAGGCCCGGCACGCCGAGGGGATCTACAGCATGGAGTTGTCCGAAGGGCGTCACGCTCTCAGCGGCGCGTCGCCGGACGCGGAAGCCCGCGGCAAGCTCGCGGCCGCTCTCGAGCGCCTGCTGGCGCAGGGACGAGAGCTGCGTGCCGAGGCGTTGGCGCCTGCCGGTCCACCGGCGGAGCCGGCGGCTCCCGAGTTGCCGGTCGCGATGACCGCCCAGGTTGGCGGCAAGGTGGCCGACGCGATCACGATTCCCGCGGCCGAGGGCACGCAACTCGGCGTCGCCGAAGGGAGCACGATCCATCTTCTCACGTCTGAAGGCAAGGAGGTCCGCACACTGCAAACCGACGGCACGATCCGCGTGCTCCGCTGGTGGGACGAGCACAACCTGCTCCTGGCCGGCTGCGTGGATGAAAAAGTCATCGCCTTCGACCGCGACGGCCGGCGCAAGTGGGTCTTCACCTCGGAGATGGACCCGGCCGTCTACGAAGCCGCCAAGACCTACTGGTTCAAGAGCGCCCCGGGCCACGAAGGCATCCACGGGCTCTTCACCGGCGCGTTCGACGAAGGGAAGAGCCGGTGTTTCGTCGGCAGCGCGTGCACCCTGGAGGTTCTCGACGAGACCGGAAAGCTGGTCAAGCGCACGCCGGTCTTTTGGGGGCCGGGCCGGATGTTCTTGCTCGTGGCCGGCGGCGACGGCGCCCGGAACCTCCTCATCTCCCGTTGGCCCAATGGAGGCGACACGCTCGCCATCGTCAACAGCAAGACCCTGGCCGTCACGGGGCGAGGGTACCACGGCGTGCCCACGGGGCACTCGTACGTGGGTGGGTGGACCGCGCAGAATCGGACCGGGCTGTTCCTCGACGACCTCGACGGCGACGGCAAGAAGGAGGTGGCAACGACCATCAACGGGACCTGGAATCGGGTGACCGTCTACTCGGAGGAAGGAGAGCCTCTCTACAACGCTCAGTTCGGGCCGGGACCGAGCAACGCCCCGCGCGCTCAGATGCGCGACATGGACGTCGCCGACCTGGACGGCGACGGCAAAAAGGAGATCGTGGTCGGCACCTCCGAGGGCCTGGTCGTCGCCCTGACCGGCGAGTGTCGGAAGGTCTGGTCGACCCGCTTGCCCAGCTCGCCCGTCTCCCTCCAATGCGTCGACCGGCGCGGCGCGAAGCTTCCGCGGGTCGTGGCCGGTTGCGACGATGGCACGGTGGTGGCGCTCGACGAGAAGGGCGCGATTATCGGAACGGGCAAGGTAACCGGCCGACCGACGCACGTCGTGACGCTCGAAACGCCCGGGGGACCGGTGGCTGTCCTGGCAACCGACAAGGGGGAGGTGAAAGGGTTCAAGATCGGCGACTGACGCGGTGAAGGACGAAATGTCATGAGACTGCTTCGACTCATCGTGGGGGTGGCGTTCGTTGGGGTCGTGCTTCACGCGGCGGTCGGCGGCGAGCCGGCTCAGTCGCCACTCGACCACCGCGCCGAGCAGGGCCGCGCGGGTCGCCATCCCGTCCCGAGGGAGCATCCTCGGCTGCTCGGTTCGCGCGAGCGTCTCCAGCGCCTTGCCCGAGAGCGTGCCGAGGCGTACGGACGAGTCGTGCAGGTCGCCCGCCGGCAGGAGGCCGACGAGCATTCCAAGATGATCTCCATGGCGCTCGTCTGCGCGATCGACGAGGACGCGTCGCTGGGCGAGAAAGCGGTGGAGATGGCCATGCAGACGGTGAGCGGGCCGATCAAGAAGGGGCACGTCCCGTTCGCCAATGACCTGGCCCGCACGGCGATCGTCTACGACTTGTGCCACGAACAGTGGACGCCGCAGCAGCAGGCGCGATTTCACGACTACGTCAACCAGACGGTCGACGCCAACGTCCAGTCCGAACCGCACGTGTTTCACAACGGCTGGTACGGCTACAAGAACTGGGGCATCGGGCTGGCCTGCTACGCAAGCTA
Organism: Thermoguttaceae bacterium; assembly: GCA_035528065.1. Classification (GTDB taxonomy): domain Bacteria; phylum Planctomycetota; class Planctomycetia; order Pirellulales; family Thermoguttaceae; genus DATKZH01. The sequence goes on from DATKZH010000503.1 coordinate 22,623, forward strand.
TTACGAGAATCCCCGGGCCCCGGAAATCCTCCGGTCGCTCGAAGCGGAATTTCGCGATCGGGCGGCCGCGGCCTTGGAGCTGGCCGGCGACGGCGGCGGCTGGGCGGAAGGCTATTACGTCAACTACTGGCTCTACGAATGGCTCTTCTTCTGCGAGGTCGCTCGCTCGTGTGAAGGCGTCGACTACTACGCCATGGCCCCGCGCTTCTTTCGCAACCGGGCCGTGGCCGGGATGTTCGAGACGTACCCGGGCATCGGGATCTACGATTCCCGGCGGCCGATTCCGATGGGCGACGGCGGCGGACGCGTCTTCGGCGGCGACCGCGACAAGACGCTCTCGGCCCGTCGGATCCTCGTCAACTACTACCGCGACGACCCGGACCATCAGGCCGTCCACGCCTTCAACGAAACAACGCCTCGCTCCTCCGTCGGCAACTATGCGTACAAGGATTTCCTGTGGCGCGACACGACCGTGAAGAAAGCCGACCTCAGCCGCTTCCGGCTTTCGCACATGAGCCCGGGCCCCGGGTACGTTTGTGCGCGAAGCTCCTGGGAGGAGGACGCCACGTATTTCTTCTTCAAGTGCGGCGATCGGTTCACGGCGCACCAGCACCTCGATAACGGACACTTCCTGATCTACAAGCACGAAGAGCTGGCCGGCGACGGCGGACACTACGACGATTTCGGCTCCCCGCACGACGTCAACTACCACCTCCGCTCCATCGCCCACAGCACGATCCTCGTCCACGATCCGTCGGAGCGCTGGCCCGGGATCCGTGCCGGGAACGTCACGGGCAACGACGGGGGCCAATCGCACGACTGGCCGCACCACAACGGGGCCGTCGCCGACGCCGCCGCCTGGCACAAGGACGAGAGACTCTACGACATGGCCGACCTCCTGGCCTTCGACGACCGCGGCACCTACGTCTACGTGGCGGGCGATTGCAGTCGGGCATACTCGCCGGCGAAGCTCGACGACTTCACTCGGCAGATCGTCTACGTGCGGCCGGACACGTTCATCGTCTTCGATCGCGTGAGCTGCCCGCTCCCCGAGCTCGAGAAGACGTGGCTTCTGCAAGCGATGAAGCGTCCCGAGGGCTCGCCGCCGAACCTGGTGATTACCAACGGCAAGGGGCGGCTGTTCGTCGAGACCCTGCTGCCTCGCGACCCGGAGGTCAGGCTTGTGGACGGCGAGGACCTCTACCGTTACGGCGGGCGAAGCTACGCGCCGCGCCGCGACACCGGGCCCGCGCCCGAGTGCCGCGTCGAGATCTCCCCCTCCCGGCCGGCGAAGGTGGACTACTTTCTGCACGTCCTGACTGCCACGGACTCCTCGACCGATTCCGTGCCCCGGGCCGTCGCCCGGGAGAACGAAACGGAAACCCGCGTCACGGTCGGAGACGCGACCGTGGCATTTGAGAAAGTGGGCGTGGGCGGATACGTCGAGATCTCCGGCCGGCGTGACCGACTACCGAATCCTCGTTGACCTTCTTCAAGCGGAAAGCCGACGAGCTGTGTGCCACTGCTTGCCTGGAAGAACGCGGTAACGGGCGGCGTTGTTGCACTGCTTGCCGGTCTTCCCGAACCATGACGGGATCCGGCAAGCAGTGCCGTCGCGCAAGTCGAGCGTGTTCAGGCACGTCCGCAAGCAGTGGCACACGCTGTATGGCTAACCGCTTTCAGTTGGAGTCATACGAAACGCTCACCACCAGGTCGGTGCACGCCGAGCCCGCGGCTCGGGCCTTGACGTCGTCCCAGTAGGCCTCTCCCAGCATACCGCTATTGGCCGCGCCGAACGCGACTTCGTTTCTCGAATAGCCCGACCGCGGCCCGAGCACGCCGGCGGCGTCGATGCGGAGATCGCCGTCCACGTAGACCTTCAGATCCCGGCCTTTCAGCTCCATGCGGTAGAGGTGGAAGTCGTCGGTGGTGTCCATCTTGTACTGAAGGTTGGAGTGGTGGAAGAGCTCGATGCGATCGGGCCACAGGCCGAGTCGCTCGCCGCCCGTTCCGTTGGTGACGATGACGAAGCTCGATCCCGACTTCACCTTGGCGCGGGCTTCGACCACGGCGTCGCCGTCGGGATCGGCGCCCCAGGGGAACCGGTAATAGAGGTAATCACCCGAGACCTCGCCCCGGTCGGCGACCAAAAGTGCGTCCTCTACGATCTCCTCGTGCGTGCGGGTCGAGCCGCGGTCACGATTCCAGGGGCGTCCCGGCTTCTCGCTGCCGTCGTAGACGGCGCTCCAGTCGCCGGGTCCGAGCGCGGAAGGCTCCGCGGCGATCTCGATCTGGTTGGTGCCGCGCTTGACGGAAGCCGGCGGCACCGGGTAGTCGACCCAGCCCTTCGTCAGCAGGCCGTCGGTCAGCTCGGCGCCGTTCAGCCTGACGTGGAGTTGTGCCGCTTTGTGAACGGCCGGCGCCTCCAGGTGCAGCTTGACGTCGGGCTTGAGGCCGCGGCGCTCGGCCGCCGGCAGGTCGTCGCCGATCACGATGTCGAGCTCGACCGGCTGGCCCGTCGTGACGAGCCGGGGGTGCGACGGCCCGAAGGGGGGCAGCGTGCGGTGCTCGCGGCCGGCGGCGAGCCAACTGCGCGGGTCGCCGTCTCGCACCGTGACGAAGTAGAGCTTGTCCATCGGGAGGAGCGATTCGGGATCGCCGATCTCTTTCCACATCGGCGTGTTGGGGTTGAAATAGTTGAACAGGTGCAGCCCGTCGGCCCCGGCCGCCCACGCGTTCATCGCCCGGCCGCGATAGCTCTCGGCCGAGGCGCGGCGGAAGCGCGTCTCGCCGCGCACGCGCGAGTCGCTCAGGCAGGGGTAGACCGGCACGCCGTGCTTGTGTCCCAGCTCCACGCTGTACTCCCACGGGTTGAGCCGGAAGTAGCCGGTCGTGATGAGAATATCGAAAAGTCCCTCGCCCAACCATCGCTCCAGGTCGAATCCCATGTCGCTCGAAAAGCCGACCGAATCGGGCACGCGCACCGCGACGAGGATCGGCCGGCCCCGCTCGAGGCCGACCTTCTCGGTCATCTCGCGCACGCGGCGCATGAGGCCGGTCATCATCGCCCGCTCTTCGTCGCTCGCCGTGCCGCCCAGGGCCGTGCTCTTGAAGTAGCAGAGGTGGCGGAAGAAATCGAGCTCGATCCCGTCGAGGTCGTAGTTGCGGCACGCTTCCTCGATGTATCGGAAAGCCAGATCGCGAATCTCCGGCAGCGCGTAGTCGACCGAGCTCCAGCGGCCGTGGGGCGTTCGCTTGACGGGCTCGCCGACGAGCCAGTCGGGGTGCTCATACTTGAGCGGCGGGAAGAGGAAATACGGCTTGTCGGGGTGGTGCGCCGCGTCGTGCGTGTCGTTCATCCGCAGCGACCAGAACACTTCCATCGAGTGCTCGTGGCCGAACTCGACCACCGCCTCGAAACAGTCGGTCCCCTGGTCGATCAGCTCCTTGGCGATGTTGCGCGTGTCGGGCAAGATCCCGAATTCCTCCCCGGATTTCGCCAGGAGCGTGCCGACCTTCGTGTCGTGCGTGAAATTGCTGAACCCGGAGCTGGTCGGGCAGAACGCGATGGCGCCGACGTGCGTGCCGGCCAGCGGCGTGGTGCGCTTGGCCAGAAACGCCTCCACCGTCGCCTTCTCCCCTTTCGGAAAGTACAGCACGTCGCACCCATCGTTGTTCATGATGATCCGACGCGGGCGCTGGGCCAGCTCGCGGCGCGTCTGCCGGAGGTCTTCCAGCGACACCTTCCCGGCAGGCTGGCCCAACGCCGTCCCGGCGCCGGCAAGCACCAAGGCCAAGATTGCCGTGATCGCCCTTGAGACGAGAGCGTGATACATCGGCTCGTTCCTCCTTGTCAGGTCAAGATACTCGGGCGAACCGCAACCGTCCGGCACGGCGGCAAGATTCGCGACCCCACCGGGAAGTCTCAAGTCTAAAGGATCTTTCTTGAGCTGCAATACGTGGGGGCGAGGTTTAAACAAGTCGAGAAGCTCCCGAAGGCTTTGTCGAACTGCCCGATCGGCCGGCCAACGACTCATGACCGACGAGCTCGACTCGCAACGGGCTCAGCGTAGCGGCTCGCCTCGGGTGATCAAGGTCGCCTTCACGGTCTCGCCCCGGCCCTCGCCTTGGTCGCAGAAGAATCTGACCTCGTTGCTCCCCGTTCGGAGCGTTGGCGGGGGCCCATCCGGGCGGACCGTCGACATCGTGTGGCCGTTGGGATCGAAGACCCGAACGGCGCCGCTTCCCTCGTACTCGAGGTACCAGTCCGACTCGAGGGTGACGGGGAACGCAATCGACTCTCCGTTCACCGAAAGGCCCGGATTGTGGACAGCCAGCGGATTTTCGCGGAGCGCCTCCAACCGACTGAAGCGCGCCTTGGCCGCGGCGCCCGGCGGTAGGTTGGTGAGAAAGACGTAAACCCGTGCGATGGCGCCGAAGTTGATGCCGCGGATCGCCCAGTAGTTGCTATAGGGGAAGGCGAAATC
>DATKZH010000504.1:0-26287 GCA_035528065.1 Thermoguttaceae bacterium
TCCCGTCGGGGGTCAGTTCCACGTTGTCCGCCGGCCACACTGCGACCACCGCCGGGCTCAGCGAATCGGCCTCCGGTCGAGGCAGCGCCACCCGAAGCGATTCGGTCCCCGGCTTGATCTCCTGATGGGCGCGGATCGTTACCTCAATCTCACCCGTCGATGGCTGCTCCAGAGGTATCGAGACGAGGCGAGACCGAGTTGGCGGAACGTCGCCGTCCGGCGTCTCCGCGTCGTCGGCTTTCAGTTCGACCTCCTCGACGTCGTCCACCGCGACGACGGCGTCGGGGCCCACCTCGTCCAATTGCCAACCGGGTAGCTCCACCTTGAGCATAAAAGCCTTGGCGCCGCCGATCGTGTACTTCAGCACCGCCTCCAACCGTATTTGCCGATCCTCCACGTCGACGTGGTACTCCGGCTCCACGCGGACGTGCGTCTTGACCTCAGCGACCCGCGCCGCCAGGGAAAACGGCTGACTGAAGTACTCGAACAAGTAGTCCGAGCCCTTGAGAGCTTCGCTGTCTTGCAGCAGTTCCGGCAGTTCGTCGATCTGCCGCACGCCCCCGCCCGGAACACACCGGACCTGCCAGTCGCCATCGCTGCCGACGCCGACGTATCCCGACTGTCGAGCCGCGCCAATCACTTCGAAGCCGCCCAACTTGAACCATCCCCCCTCGGATGCCTTGTCTCGGGACTGCCGCGTGGTGATCCGGACCTCCTCCATCGGCTCGGGCGATTTCCCGCCGCGCCGGACGACCTCGACAAGCGTCTCGCCGCCCGCCGCCTCGTCGCGGGGAACCCTGGTCACGGAATAGCCTACCCCGTTGCCGGGGATTAGCTGGGCCCCCCTGGGCAGAGAAACGCGAAACCGATCGAACGGCGCCCCGTGACCCCGCACGGTAAGCGTTGCTTCTGTCGTCACGTTGCGTCGGTCGATTCTGGCCAGCAACACTCCCTCGGCTTCGAGCACGGGCCGCAGATTGTCCGGGTCACTTCGAGCCTTGCGCCACGTGAGCTCGAAATCGCTGGAATCGGCTCCGTCGGATTCTCCGCCGCCGCCCCCACGCACGGTCAACACGGTCTTGTCGCCCTCGCCGGTCGAAGAGGGCAGCAGCGCGGCTCCGTCCGAAACCTCCGCAGTGGCTCCCGCCACCGGGACCGTCAGCCTCAACCCCCAACTCGTGGCTCGCGGCACGGCGAGTTGCAGTCGGCTTTCCTCGCCAACGGTCGAAAGCGGGACCACGGCGTCCTTCAGCGTCACGCGATGATCCTGGCGAGGCTCGCCGCGGATCCACAGCACGTAGCCCTCGCCGTCTTCTCCCGACTGCAAGAAGGCTTCGCCGCTCCCCTTATGCTCGAAGCCGTCCGGACGCAGAATCGCCTGGTCTAGACGCAACGGCACGCGGACGTCCCGGTCGCCGGTCCAAACATCCACCTCGATCGTCAACTCGGCCAGATCCTTCTTGGCCGTTCCCGTGGCCGACATGGACTTGACCGTGTAGCGAGGCGGGCGGTCCGGTTGGGTCTGCGTCTCGGCCTGCTTGAGGGTCCGCTCGAAGTCCTCCAGCGTCCAGCCGAGCATGGGCTGCGGCTTGCCGTTCTCGTCGAACATGTAGAGCGGCGGGGCCTCCTTGACGGCCCCCGACGGCGCATCGGTCGGGGGCTCAGAAGGCTTTGCGGTCGGTTGCGTGGGAGCGGGCGCAGCGTCTTGTTTCGCTGCCGCCAGGCATCCCCAAAGCAGCACGTGGCATACCACCAACGGTATTAGCCAACGCCTCCCACCGTGCAAGGCCATCCATCCTTAAGCTAGGTCTTCGACCAAGCGTACCGGTAGGTTCAAGGCCCCTTCCCTATCGCTTGGCTGATCGAGAACAGAGTATCAGACGAGTGCCTCCTTCTAGTCTACCCAACTGCGATGCTCCCTTGAAGCATCAAAACCCGGGGACCGTTTGGGACGCCACTCCCAAGAGCTACGCGAAGCGGGTCGTTCCGGCTAGGCCAGTCCGGCTTCGGCCACCAGGGCGCGGAGCTCGGCGTGCAATTGGCCGTTGGCCGCAGCCAGGAAATGCCCTTTTTCCAGCACAAACGGGCCCCCATCTGGTGCGGTCACCACCCCACCCGCTTCGCGGATCAAGAGAACGCCTGCTGCCACGTCCCAGCTCTTGGTCGAGTAGCTCCAAAACGCGTCGAATCGACCGGCGGCCACGTAGCAGAGGTTCAAGGCTGCGGAGCCCGTACGCCGTAGGGCCTGGCACCGTGTCAGGGCCGCCAAAAAGAGCCGCAGGTCGGGGGAATCCGGGCGGACGGCGGACGGGAGCCCGACCGCTGCCAGGGTCTGCGACAGTCTGGAAACGTCGCTGGTACGGATCCACTTTCCGTTCAGAAGGGCCCCTTGCCCGGCCGCGGCAGAAAAACACTCCTCAGCCACCGGGTCATACACGGTCCCCACCAACAGCTCGCCCAACCGTTCCAACGCCAGCGACACGCAGAAGTGCGGGACCTGATGGACGTAGTTGGTCGTCCCGTCCAGCGGATCGACGAACCAACGGTACTCCGTCGGCTTGACCTCCCCCTCGGCGCCCGCGCCATCCGGCTGATCCTCCTCGCCGATCACAGAATGGTCGGGAAACGCGGTCAAGATCGTCCGCCGGACCACCTCCTGCGAGGCGAGGTCGGCCTCGGTCACTAGGTCCGAGGGAGACTTCTCGCGGACCTCGACTCGGCCGATCTTCTCCAGCAACACGCGACCGCCTGCCCGGACAGCCGTCTCGCAAACCCTTACGTAGTCCGATATTGCGTCCATTACTGTTCTATGCTCCAGGTTCCGGTCGAGATTATAAGGGGTTCTGGGCGACGTGCAACTCAGGCCACAAACAACCTTTTCGGGGGGTGCGGGTACTGTCGCGGCAGATTTTGCCCCCGAAAGACTCTGGACAAGACTGCAGAAACTGGTATCATCAACGGTTGGTGGGGAGGGGTGTTTTGATATTCGGTGGGAGGCGTTCCACCAGCCTCTCCACTACAAGCGGCCTCTTCTCTGTTCCGGCCCCGCCGTTTCGCCTTAGCTGCGAGCGGCGGGGTTTTTTTGTCCGTTCGTCTTTTTGACAACGTCATGGTCAGCGTGCTCACGCGGTTGCCGCTCTTCGGGGGCGCGTGTGGGTTTCGCACCGAGCCTGAGAACCGCCCCCGCCGTGAACACTCGCCGAGACGCTTTGTTGATGTTTGCGCGGCCAATGATCGCCCGAAGTGGACCGAACCCCGGGAACCCGGGCTTCCGGTGGGAACCCTCCGTTCGTTGGCCATACAAGGGTCGATGAGAAAGCTCGATTGAGATTCCCATGACTTCCTCCGCCTGGAAAATCGATCGGCAGTGCGTCCGACTCCAACTCGCCCATCTCGCTGGGACGATCGACCTCGCCGAGCCCGCTCGGGGGCTGGTCGGTCTCCGCGCAGGGAGCGATCGCCTTGAGGATGCGGCCTTGTTGGGCATCGAGGTTCCTTCGTCAGCCGCGGGCGACGGCAAGTCGCTTAGCGAGCGCCGTGTGCGCGGGTCGTTTCTGACGGCGGCCTACCAAGGATCGGAGGATTGGCCGGTCAGCGTGGAGGCGACGTGGCGGGCCGAGGGTCCGTCGGCATCGAATGCCGCGCTGGCAACGCTCGGACTAGTGGTCTCCGTCGAGACCCAGGTGCTGGATATCCGGCCCGAGTTGGCCGTGGGAAGCGATCTTCCGACCACCAACGTATCCAGGCTGGTCGACGCACAAGCGCCTCGCTTCGAGTCCGTCGGCGGCGAGTTCCCCCGTGTGATCGAGCCGGGCGGTGGCCCCGGATGCCTTCTCTTTCGCTTCCCGGAATCGGACCTGAGCTACGCCGAAATGGTCCACCCGCTCGATTTCCTCGAGGGCCGGCTGCAAGGCAGCGCAGGCCTCCGTCCGACGGTCCGCTTGCGTCACCGTTTGTTCGGCGGTCCTCTGGAGAAGGGCGTGATTCTGCGCGCTCGCGTTTGTGGGATGCTTCTCCGGCAGGATGGCGACGCCCAGATCGCCGCCGAATGCTACGCGAGCTTTGTTGCGGCAGAGCCCCCGTTGGGTGCGTAGGCCGTCCGCCCACCTCTCGGATCCCAGTATCCAGTGCGTGCCCCCTTCGTCGCAACCCCGCTGGCATCCGCCACTTCGGGTTGCTACACTACCAGGCAACGGCCGCTTGTCCGATTTGTGTTTCTTCCACACCTCTGATCGAAGGGGATATCGTGAAGGACGTTTTGGTCACCGAGGACTTCCTGCTCCAAAACGATTGGGCCGTCAGGCTTTATCACGAGTATGCCCGTGACGTGCCCATCATCGACTACCACTGCCACCTGCCGCCGGGCGAGATCGACGAGGATCACCAGTTCGGCAACCTCACCCAGATCTGGCTCTACGGCGACCACTACAAGTGGCGGGCGATGCGCGCCGGTGGCGTGGCGGAGCGTTATTGCACAGGCGACGCCTCCGACTGGGAGAAGTTCGAGAAGTGGGCCGAAACGGTCCCCAAGACGCTCCGCAATCCGCTCTATCATTGGACCCACCTCGAGTTGAAGCGGCCGTTTGGCATCAGCGACCGGCTGTTGGGCCCGGAGACGGCGCGAGGCATCTGGGACGAGTGCAACGCCAAGCTGGCCCGGGACGACTTCTCCGCGCGGGGCATCATGCGCAGGATGAACGTGGTCCTGGTCTGCACCACCGACGATCCGGTCGATAGCCTCGAGCACCACGCGGCGATCGCCGCCGACCGCTCGTTCCCGATCCGAGTGCTGCCCTGCTTCCGGCCGGACAAGGCTATGGCCTTCGACCCGCCCGAAGCATTCAACGATTGGGTGCACCGGTTGGAGGAGGCCGCCGACGTGGAGATCAAGGACTTCCAGACGTTCTTGGAGGCGATCCGCAAGCGGCACGACTTCTTCCACGAGATCGGGTGCCGGCTCTCCGACCACGGGTTGGACAGGTTCTACGCCGACGACTACACCGAAGTGGGAATCACCGGTGCGTTCCGAAGAATCCGCCGCGGGAACGACCTCCGCGAAGACGAGGCGCTGAAGCTCAAGTCGTGCCTGCTCTACGAGTTCGCCCTCATGGATCATGAGAAGGGCTGGACACAGCAGTTCCACGTGGGGGCCTTGCGGAACAACAACACGCGGATGTTCCAGGCCCTCGGCCCCGACACCGGCTTCGACTCCATGGGCGACGGCGACCTGGCCCGGCCGCTCGCCCGGTTCCTCGACCGCCTGGATCGGCAAGAGCGCCTGGCCAAGACGATCCTCTACAACATTAACCCGGTCCACAACGACGTGATCGCCACCATGCTGGGCAACTTCCAGGACGGGAGCATGCCCGGCAAGATGCAGTTCGGCAGCGGCTGGTGGTTCTTGGATCAGAAGGACGGCATGGATCGCCAGCTCGAGACCCTCTCCAACCAGGGCCTGCTGAGCCAATTCGTCGGCATGCTCACCGACAGCCGCTCCTTCCTCTCCTACACCCGCCACGAGTATTTCCGCCGTATCCTCTGCAATCTCCTGGGCACCGAAATCAAACAGGGCCTCTTACCCACCGACGTCGACATGATCGGCCGCATGGTCCAGGACGTCTGCTACCACAACGCGGCGAGCTACTTCGGGTTCGACCTCAGTTCCGTGGAAGTGTGAAGCCAACCGTCAGGCCCCCTTTCCCTCGGGAGAGGGTTGGAGCGAGGGCAAGAATCGTGGAAATCGTGCTGGAAGTGATCGAAGGCCCGCATTGCGGCAAGACCTTCACCTTCGACGCGCACGACAACTTCATCGTCGGCCGGGCCCGCTGCGCCCACTTCCGGCTGCCGAAAAGAGACCCGTACTTCTCGCGGGTCCATTTCATGATCGAGGTCAACCCGCCCTACTGTTACCTGATGGACATGGGCAGCACGAACGGCACGCGCGTCAATGGCGAGCGCGTTCAGGCGGCGTACCTGGGCGACGGCGATCTCATCCAGGGCGGCGACACGGTGCTGAGGGTGTCGCTCGTCGGGCAACCCGAGGAAGCCGTTGGCGAACTCCTTTGTCGGCCGCCGCCCTTGCCCCTCCAGCCGGAGCCATCGCCCGTCGAAGCGCCTAGCGACGAGTCGGAGCCCCCGGTCGTGGGCGGAGCCAGGCCCGAGCCGCCGGTCGCGCCGCCGCCCGAAATGGCCGTTCCACCGCCCGCCGCCCCGCCGGGCGCGAGCCAGCGGCCGCGGTCTGCCGCGGACGACCCCCGGTTCGAGGTGACCCAGTCGTTCCAAGGCGTCACGCCTGAGGTTCCCGTCAAGCCCCCGACGGTCGTCCCGCTGGCCGCCGAGGACAAGCCGGCCGTTCCCGGCTACCAGATCCTGGGCATGCTCGGCTCCGGCGGCATGGGCGTCGTCTATTTGGCGAGGCGTCTGTCCGACGGCGAGCAGGTGGCCGTCAAAACGATCTCGCTGGCCACTTCCGCACCGCATCGCGACACCCAGCGTTTCTTGCGCGAAGCGAACATCCTCCGCCAACTCCGCCATCCGCACATCGTCGGCTTCCACGAAACCGACCGCCTCGCTGAGCTGCTCTACTTCGTCATGGACTACGTGCCGGGCACCGACGCCGCCACGCTGCTCACCTGCGAAGGCCCGCTGCCGATCGCCCGCGCCGTGCGGCTCGTTTGCCAGACGCTCGATGGGCTCCACTACGCCCACGCCCAGGGCTTCGTCCACCGCGACGTCAAGCCGGCGAACCTGCTGGTCACGCAACACCAAGGGCGCGAGACGTGCAGGCTGGCCGACTTCGGGCTGGCCCGGGCCTACCAGGCGTCGGCGATGAGCGGGATCACGATCCTGGGCGACACCGGCGGCACCATCCCCTTTATGCCGCCCGAGCAAATCACCCACTACCGCGAAGCCACCCCCGCCGCCGACCAATACTCCGCCGCCGCCACCCTCTACCGCCTCCTCACCGGCCAACACCTCTTCGACTTCGGCAAGCTGCCACCCCACCAGCGCCTGAAGAAGATCCTCTTCGACGAGCCCAAGCCGATCCGCCGCCACCGGCGCGACGTACCCGACGCACTCGCCCAAGCCATCCACCGGGCCCTGCTCAAAGAGCCCACGGCCCGTTTTCCTGACGCAGCGGCGTTTCGGGAAGGCCTTATGCCGTTTGGCACCGGCATCTAGGCACTCATCTGCGCGAGGTGGGTTAATCGTACCGTAGACGTTTAGGTCGCCGTTGTTGCGACCTTCGCTACCTCCGGATCGGGGAGCGAACAACTGTCGCGATTTGGCCGTGGGGCAACCCTGCAACCCTCGGGACGTGCCCCACTTGCTACTTCTGCGATCCGCAACGTGCGCACTTGGGTATTCGGGAGGACTGAAAGAGACGCTACTTGTGACATTCGCAGTCCCACACCGTAACGCCTCGCCGCCAAGCGGCCGCAATTCGTTTGCCATCGGGACTGAATGTCGCCATGCCCACGCGCGCACCCATTCCTGAAATCGTAGCAGCTCGGAGGATGATTGCCTGTTGGCCACTCGGAACATCCCACAGCCGCACCGTTCCATCAGAGCTGGAGGAAACCACGCGGCGTCCATCAGGGCTGAACCCCACGCTGGACACGTCACCAAGATGCCCTGCCATCGTCAAGACTCGCTTCCGCCTGCTCGTATCCCAAAGCTCGATCGTCCCATCCGCCGAGCCTACGGCGAGCAACTTACCGTCTGGACTGAATCCTACACTTTCTGCACTATACCGGGCGCTGTTGTCAGCCCAAACCACGCTGCCTGCAGTCGCATCACGCACGACAACTCTCGTGCCCCCAGCACACGCGATCAGGTCACCTCCAGGCGCGAACGCAACGCCGCCCGGAGAACCGCCTGATTCGGCGTAGTCCTCTACTGTCAACACATTCTGGCCGGTCGCTGCGTCCCAGATCTTGAAGGTCTTCTCGTAATAACTGGCCGACAGGATTCGCGCGCCATCCGGGCTGTACAAGGCGCAGAAAACGTCAGTCTGACGACGATCCCCGCAGTGTGCCTCAATGCTCAGCGCTTTCTCACCCGTATCGGTGTCCCACACGCTCACCGTCCCGTTGTCGTGTCCCGAAAGGAGGTGTTTCGCATCGGGGGAGAACGCCACCGTGCCGACCCCGATGTCCCCCGTTCCGCGTGGTGTCTCGTTTCTCCAAATCGTCGTCCCTGTCTCCAACTCAACCACGAACAACGCGCCGTCCCTACCCCCCCAAGCGACACGTCGGCTATCGGGGCTGAACGCCACAGAGCAAACGGTGCTGCGGTGAGAGTAAGTCGTCATTGCCTTGGCGGCCCGATTTGAATTCCACAGCTTGATCGTGCCGTCGCGAGCCAGGGAGACGACTCGTTTGCCTTCGCAAGCGAAGGCCACACGCATGATCTCGTCGGAATGGCCGCTATGGACGCACAAGCTCTCGCCGGTAGCCACGTCCCACACTCTCACGCTGCTGTCGGCGCCGCCCGACGCGACGCGTTGCCCGTCGGGACTGAAGGCGACCGCCCTGATCCAGCCATCGTGTCCACGAAGCGCAAGCACATCCGCACCGGAATCCGCGTCGAACAGCTTCACGGCGTCACCACTGGCGGCTGCTACGCGCGTACCGTCCGGACTGAATGCGAATTCGGCTCCGTCGATTCTCAATATCTCACGGCCCGTTGCCACCTCCCAGACTCCTATTGCTCGCGGAGACTGTCCTCCGTAGGCCGCAACCTGCTTGGAGTCGGGAGTGAACGCCACACGAGAGACGGCACCATCCAGCGAAGGCAGAGCAAGCAACTCCCGACCAGTCTCCGAATCCCATATTCGCACCGCGCCCTTTGCCCCTCCATCGTCGGCACTGCCCGAAGCTATGATCTGGCCGTTTGGACTGTAGGCGACACAGGTGGCCACCCATCGAGTGACACGGGTGCGTAGTGCAGTCTCCTGCGTAGCGACGTTCCAGACGACCACCTCGCCATTCACGGCTGCCGCGGCAATCCGCTCCCCACTTGGGCTGAATGCCAAGTCGAGAATGTCGACGTTCGCGGTAGGGAGCTTGTCCACACCTGCACCTGTGCGAACATCCCATATCGTGACGTTGCGATCAGGGGCTACCGCCGCAACATGGGCATCGTGGACGGCAAGCGCGTAACTCCTTGACGCTACTGGAATCGTCAAGACATCCCCTCGGCACTGACTGTCCAGGTACTGCCACTCCCACTCTCGGGAACCGGGCTCGCAAGCGCCAAGAGCGGCTCTGGCGTCCGCGAAGTGATTCCCCGATATGGCATGCTGGGCGAGGGCAATCCGCGTGAAGTACAAGGCCCGTTCTGTCCGCTCCCTCTCCTTGGCTTCTCTATCTCGAGCCGCTTGAGCGTCATCCAGCGCACGCTGCAATGCCTCGGCGGCCTCTGTCGCCCTGTCTCGTTCCGCGTTGGCCTTCTTTCGTTCCGCTTCGGCGCTCTCTCGTTCCCGATCCGCTTCCTCGCGTGCCTCTGTCTCGTTTTCAAGCGCCCGTCCCGCCGTTGTCAGCGCGGCGGAAATCTTCACGTTCGCCACCATGATGACCGACATCACAGCCACCAAGAGAAGTCACAGGGTCCCTGTCAGTACAGCCAACACGGGATTGCGGCGCGCCCAGCGCATCACCCGTTCCGCCGGGCCCGGCGGCCGTGCCTCAATCGGTTGGTCGGCCAGAAATCGCCCGAGGTCCTCGGCCAACGCGCCGCAGTCTTGGTATCGCTCCTCCCGCCGCTTCGACATCGCCTTCAGGCAAATCGTCTCCAAGTCTCGGGAAATCTGCGGATTGCCGGCACGGGGCGTGGGAGGCTTCTGGCTGATGACGTTGTAGAGGAGCACCGCCGGCGGGCCGCTGAACGGCGTCGCGCCGCATAGCAGCTCATAGAGGACCACGCCCAACGCGTACTGGTCGCTGGCCGGGCCGACTTGGCCCAGAGAGCCGTCGGCCTGCTCCGGGGCCATGTACGCCGGCGTGCCCATCAGCGAGCCGTCCTGCGTGAGCTTCTCCTCGGAGCTTTCCAGCCGGGCCAGCCCGAAGTCCATCAGCATCGGCTGGCCCTGCTGGTCGATCATGATGTTCGCCGGCTTCACGTCGCGATGGATCACGCCCTGACGGTGAGCGTAATCAAGGGCTCCGGCCAGGTTGCGGACGATTTCCGCTGCCCGCCGAAAGTCGGGCCGCTCCTCGGCGATCACGTCCTCCAGCGTGCGGCCTTCGATGTAGGCCGAGGCGATGTAGTAGCGCTCCCCGTCGACGCCCGCATCGTACACGGGCACGATGTGAGGATGCCGCAACTGGGCCGCCGCTTTCGGCTCCCGCAGGAACCGGGCCCTCGCTTCCGGCTTTTCCAGGGCTGCCGCCCGGGGAACCTTCAGCGCCACCTCCCGGTCGAGCACCGGATCGTGAGCGCGAAACACGGTGCCGAATGCGCCCGAGCCGAGTCGCGAGCGGATCTCAAAGCGACCCAGCTTCTTGGGGGGGGCATCGGCCGCGAGCTCGATCGGCTTGGCAGGTGCCGAATCCGCCGTATCGGTGTCGGCAGCCGGAGCAAGCGTCTCCCGGCCCGACGCCGTGAGCGTGAACTCCTGGCCGCAGTGCTTGCAGACGCTGCGGCGTCCGAGCTGGGTTTCCTCAACCCGGTAAGCCTTGCCGCAGCTCTGGTTCGGACACCGAACTCGGACCAGCATAGCCTCACCCGCAAGGATTGCCCACGCCTTCCAAGGAAGCCGCCAACCGCGCGGTTGATCCCTCAAGGCGCTGCGTGTTGAGTGACGCACGAGGTCATAAGCATACGAGTGATGTATTGTAGGCAAATAGCTGTAGGGCCGTCAACGTCCCGACCAGGCTGCGGTGGCTCAAAGGAACTCCGGGTACGACTCCCTGAGTGCGTCGGACCCCGCGGCGTACGGCGACGCTTTCGTTGGCGAGGCTGAGCATGCGGTGCCCTTTTTCCGACGCAGGGGTGGCGTCGTCGGAGCCGGCGGGGACGGTGCCTCGGGGTTTGTTCTGGCAGCGACACGCGGCAGCGTCGCGGCCGATGGCTTCCGGCCATCAGGAGTTGTCTCTTCCACCAAGACGAAGCGAGCAGTTGCGGTCCTTTCTCCAGATCAACCCGGGCAGATTACGCGAATACCGGGTATAGTAGGTGTCAGCCCAAGGAACGCGACAAACACGGCGGCCGCCGCAGGCTGCGGGAAGGGGACGCAGCCGCGGATCGAACCAAAGGGAGAACATTCCAATGCGCAACCAGTCCATCACGGTCTTCCGCGTGGCGTGCCTGCTCGCCGCGTGTTCAGGGTTCCTCCCTCCGGAAGCGTGTCCGGCCACAGCGCCGGACTCGGCCGGGCAATCGGGCTTCACGATCCGCACCGAGCCGGGGCATGCGATGGTGCCACGGGGCGGGAGGATCGACGTCCGCGTGAAAGTGCTGGACGGCAGTGGCGATCCGGCCTCCGGCAACCTGACGGTGCAGACCGGCGGTGCGGACGCCCGCGACGTCACCACAGACCTCAGCCTCGACCACTCCGGCGCGGCAACCTACGCCTTCCATGCGTCGCCCGAGATGGAAACGGGCATCCACGCGGTCAAGCTCCGTCACGGTCCCTCCGGCGCCGCCCACAGCTTCTACGTCGACCTGCTCGATCGGGCGACGTACGACGCGTTCGACAAGGTCGTCGACAGAATCGAGCTAGAGCCGCTGCCGGCGCATGTGCTGTTCATCGGCGACAGCCTGACCGACCAGTTGCGTGGGCAGAACTACGTCGACAAGGTCGGGTTCTGGCTTGGGAAGCGGTACGGCCCCAACGCGACGGTCAAGAACGTCGGCGTCGGCGGGGACTACATCCTGCGCGTGTGGGGGCGTCTTAATGGGGAGCCAAGCACCTACAGGCTCTCGATGTACGACGGCATCTTCGAGCCCGTGCCGACCCGGGTGTTCTTCTTCCTGGGGCACAACGACAGCAAGCTCACCAGTGGCTCGAATTACGCGACGCCCGTCGTGCTCCCCGGCGAGTTCGACCAGAAGTACCGGCTGGCCATCCGGAAAGTGAAGGACGAAACGGGCGCGAAGATCACCGTGATCTCGGCGACCTCGTCGGTGTACGAAATCACCGAAGCGACGGCCGCCAAGCGACGGGCCGACGGCAAAGCGCACAACCTCTTCGGCAAGCCCGAGGCCCTCGAACAGTTCAACGCGATCGCCCGAAAGGTCGCCGACGAGTGCGGGGCCGCCTACCTCGACGTCTACGAGCCGACTCGCCGGCACGCGGACAAGCCGAGCCTCTTCACGCGCGACGGAGTCCACGTCAGCAACCAGGGCCACCGCCTGTTGGCGCTTGCGATCCTGAAACACCTAGCCGGGGAGTGAGATCGGCGACGTCCGCGGGGCAATCTGCCCGCAGATCGGCCTCGACCGCCACCGCCGGCCGCCGTGGCCCGACGACCCCGTTGTCAAGCGATGCCCTAGCGCCTATTCTGACTCCATGCGGTAGTCTTGGTCAAAGCCGCGTCACGTGCGGCGGGCTGCAATCCGGTTCCATCCGCGGGCGGAGACTCGGGGCGTGCTCTCCACGGCGCCGGAACGAACCGAAGGAGGTGCACCATGAGACGGCGTGACTTCTTGGGCGCGGCGATGGCTGCGTTGGCCTCGGGGGCTCCGGCGCTGGCCGCCCCTCCGTCCCAATCCGGTCCTCTCGGCGCGCCGAAACCGGGTTGTCAGCCCTGTGCTTTCCCCACGCTCCCCGACACAATCGCCGGGATGAGCCTTCGGGAGCTTCGCGACGACTACCGCCGCCGCCTGTTTGACGGTTTCCTCCCCTTCTGGGACCGCGGCGGCATCGACCGCGAGTTGGGCGGGGTCATGTGCGAGCTCAACGACGACGGGTCGGTCGCCAGCGACGAAAAGTACATCTGGTATCAGGGCCGCGCCATCTGGGTCTACTCCTGCCTCTACAACCGTTTCGGCAAAGACGAGCGGTTCCTCGAAGTCGCCCGGAAGACCAGGGAGTTCATGGTAAAACACATGCACGCGGGCGGCGGGCGGTGGCACGAGAAGGTCCGGCGCGACGGGACCGTGCTCGAAGGGCCGGGCGGGAACGTCTACGGCGGGCTGTTCGCCGCGGCGGGCCTGGCCGAGTTTTACAAGGCCGCCGGCGATCCGCGCGACGTGGAACTGGCCAAGGAGTCGATCTGGGCGGCGATGCGAGCGTACGATGATCCGGACTACGGCGACACGCACACCACCCAGTACACGGCCGTCCCCATCTCGGAGTCGGGCATCCGATCCGAGGGCCATTCGATGGTCCTCATATCGATACTCTCCGGGCTGCTGGCGGCCCACGAGGATCCGCGCCTCGAAGCGCTTCAGCGGGAGCACGTCGAGATCATCGTCAACCGGCACTGGAACCCGGAGTACGGGATCACCAACGAGTACCTCCGGCACGACTACTCCCGGCTGCCCCAAGCCGCCGGTCACATGTTCACCGGACACGCCCTGGAGGCCCTCTGGATCGTGATGCACGAAGCACTGCGGACGAAGGACCGGGCGCTGTTCAACACGACCAAGACCCGCGTTCGCCGGCTCATCGAGATGTGTTGGGACTACGTGTTCGACGGCTGGGGCGACGGGGACTTCTTCGTCGAAGAGACGCCCGAGCACCGTCGCGGGCCGCAGTTCGAGGTCAAGACCATGTGGGCCCACTGCGAAGTTCTTATCGCCTGCATGACGGTGCTGGAATACACGGGCGAGGTGTGGGCGAAGGAGTGGTACGAGCGGACCCGCGACTACCTGCTTCGCACCATGGCCAACACGGGCCACGGCGTCTGGCGACAGGCCGTCGACCGGCGAGGCAACGACCTCAAGCGGGTCGGCGTGAGCGAGAAACGCAAGGGCAATTTTCATCAACCGCGATTCCTGATGATGAACCTGCTGAGCCTCGAGCGGATGATCGCCGGCGGCGGCAGGCTCACGCCGTTTCCGACTTGAACCGGAGTGCCGCCGTGGATGCGCAATCGAGCTGGACGGAAGTCGCCTCGGGCAAGGTCCACTATCTGGAAACAGGGCCGCCCGACGGCCCGCCGGTCGTGCTCTTGCACGGCGCCAACTTCTCCGCCGCAACGTGGCACGAGATCGGCACCCTCGCCAGGCTCGCCGATGCCGGATACCGCGCCGTGGCCGTCGATTTGCCGGGCTTCGGAGAGTCGCCCGGCGCGTCGGTCGATTACGACACCTGGCTCCTTCAGTTGCTCGACCGGCTTGCCATCGAGCGGCCCGTCATCGTCTCGCCCTCGATGAGCGGTCGATTCAGCCTGCCGCTGGTCACGGGTACACCGAGCCGGATAGCCGGATTCGTGGCCGTCGCGCCGGTGGCCATCCCCCAGTATCGGGACCGGCTCGGCCGGATCGCGGTCCCCGTGCTGGCCATCTGGGGTGAACAAGACCGCACCGTGCCACACGCCAACGCCGACCTGCTCGTCAGCCAGGTGCCGCAAGGTCGCAAGGTCGTCATTCCGAGCGCGGGCCATGCCCCCTACATGAACGACGCCTGCGCCTTCCACGACGCCCTGCTGGAGTTCCTCGACGAGCTGTCGAAGTCCCCGTAGAACGGCCGGGTGGCACGGGCATCTTGCCCGTGTCGTTCGATAGCACTGGCAGGACGCCGGGTGGCACGGGCATCTTGCCCGTGTCGCTTGGGCAGCACTGGCGAGACGCCAGTGCCACCCAGCTCAGAAGCTTCAAATCGACAGGCCCCCAGGGGCCCCCGTCCCGCAAATTCACGGTCGGAGAACCTGCACGCGAAAGCTTGCACGCGCCGGCCCGCGTGGCTAGACTGGCAGACACTCACCGGGAGACTATCCGCCATCTCACCAACCGCTCGCATACGCGAAGGAGCCGAGCCATGAAGCGTCGCACGAACCGTCGTCGTTTTCTGACAAACGCCGGGCTGGCCGGAGTGGGCCTTTGGGTCGGGGCACGCGCCACGACGGCCCGCGGCCGCTCGCCCAACGAGAAGCTGAACATCGGCATCATCGGCTCGAGCGGGCGCGGCGGATCGAACACGAAGTCGGTCAGCAGCGAAAACATCGTCGCGCTGTGCGACGTGGACGACAAGCGTATGGAACAGGCGGCCAAGCCGTATCCCAACGCCAAGAAGTACGTCGACTGGCGAAAGCTCGTCGACCAGAAGGACCTCGACGCCGTGGTCGTCAGCACCACCGACCACACCCACGCGATTGCGTGCGTCTGGGCGATGAACCGCGGCTTGAGCGTCTACTGCGAGAAGCCCCTGGCCCACTCCCCCTACGAAGCCCGGGTGATGCAGGAGACGTACCTGAAGAACAAGGACAAGCTGGCCACCCAGATGGGCACGCAGATCCACGCCACCGACAACTATCGCCGGCTGGTCGAGCTGGTCCAGTCGGGGGCGATCGGCCCGGTCCGCGAGGCGCACGTCTGGTGCGGCCGCGAAGGGCTCAAGGACGGCGAGCGACCGACGGACACGCCCCCTGTGCCCGACGGTCTCCACTGGGACCTCTGGCTGGGCCCCGCTCCGCTGCGCCCCTATCATCCCCGCTACTTGCCCGGCTGCATGACCTGGGAGCAATGGTGGGACTTCGGCAACGGTTGCCTCGGCGACATGGGAAGCCACCTGATCGACCTGCCCTTCTGGGCCCTGAAGCTCCGCGATCCGCTCACGGTCGAGGCCGAGGGCGCCCCGCTTCGCAAGGAAACCTATCCCGAGTGGCTGGTCGTCCACTGGGAGCATCCGGCCCGCGGCGACATGCCCCCGCTCAAGCTCCACTGGTACGACGGCATCCAGCGACCCAAGCTCAAGGTGCCCGGCCACGACATCGCCGGTTGGCACAAGGGCATCGTCTTCGTCGGCGACGACGGCATCCTCCTGGGCGACTACGGCAAGAAGATCCTCGTGCCGGAAGAGAAGTACAAAGACTTCAAGGCGCCCGAGCCGTGGATCGAGCCCTCCTTGGGCCATCACCAGGAATGGATCCACGCCGCCAAGACGGGCGCCCCGACGCTGTGCAACTTCGACTACTCCGGCAAGCTCGTCGAGCACAACCTGCTGGGCGCCGTCGCGTTCCGCGTGGGCAAGAAGCTCACCTGGGACCCCAAAGCCATGAAAGCCACCGGCGTCCCCGAGGCCGACCCGTACATTCGCCCCGAATACCGCGAAGGGTGGAAGCTGGACGGCTAGGGATCGCAAAAACAATAAGTGGGGCACGATTGCATCGTGCCTGGCACGTTGGAAACGTGCCCCACGGCCATATCGCGACAGTTGTTTCTTTCGCGATCCTAGACGCGCCGGGCACCGAAGCCCTCGCGCCCGGAACCCCAGTTCGTCGTGCACGCCGCCGAGCGGCCAATGGGAAAGAAGTGCCGAAGGGGTGCAGTATGGTAGCCCAGGGCAATGCCCTGCGGGAGGGAGGTCTCACCGCCATTCCAGGCCCTGAAAGGGCGCAGTACCCTATCCAGTTGGCCGGGAACGACGTGATTGACAAGGCGCTTTCTGCCCTGGTCGCGGCCGGCAGGCAATGAGAATGGGTCGGACCGTTGAAAGGAAGAAAGTGAGAGTCATGACCACGCGCGGCGTCATACTCATAATGTTGGGGCTTTCACTTCCGGCCGGAGCACAGGAGACGCACCAACCGCCGCGTGCGGCTCGATCGGTTCATTTGGGCTACTCCGCACCAGGGGCCACGGCGTTCTACAACGAGCTGACCGTCGAGAGGTCGGTGCCCGGCAGCTACTTCATGGCCTGCGGTTTCCGCCACGGCTACTTCGGCATCCAGGAGTTGGTCAACGGGAAGAAGGTCGTGATCTTCTCCGTGTGGGACCCGACCAAGGGAGACGATCCCAACGCAGTCGCGAAGGAGCACCGCGTGGACGTGCTCTACAAGGCGGACGACGTCATCGCCCGGCGCTTTGGCGGCGAGGGCACCGGCGGGCAGAGCTTCTTCCACTACGACTGGAAGATCGGCGAGACGTGCCGCTTCCTGGTCAAGGCCGCCGTCTCTGAGGAGAAGACGGCGTACGCCGCGTATTTCTTTCTGTCCGAGTCCGAGACATGGAAGCACTTGGTCACGTTCCGCACGTTCGCTGGCGGCGACCGCCTCCAGGGCCTCTACTCGTTCATCGAAGACTTCCGCCGCGACGGAAAGAGTGCCAACGAGGTCCGCCGGGCGGTCTTCGGTAACGGGTGGGTTTATGGTGCAGGGGGTCGATGGGAGCCGCTCGTCAAGGCCCGTTTCACCGCGTCGGGGGCCACGTGGGAAGCGAAGGAGACGATCGACGCCGGTGTCTTGCAGGATCGTTTCTTTCTCCAGACCGGCGGCGACACGAAGACGACGACCCCGCTGGGGACTATGATGGAGCGTCACACGGGGGACCGCGCCCCGCCGCAAATACCGGAGGATTGAGCGGCCCGGACTGAGTGAGACGGGACGGTGGACGGCAGGCATTGGCAGGCCAGGCGGCATGCGACGAAGAGAAACGCCCAGCCGGAGCTCCTGCCAACGGTAGTCCAAACAGGAGAAGCAACCATGCGGAGGCACGCGACACGGTCCTACTGCGCGAAGCGTCGGCTCCTCGCGTCCTGGGTGGCGTGCGTCGCCGCGGCAGCCATTGGCTGGACGACCGCCAGTGCCCGGGGCCAAGCGGCAGCGCCCGACGACGAGTCTCGGCCCTATCCCCGGCTGGTGACGCCGGAAACGCGGGCAGACACCCAAGCCCGTGCCGCGTTGGAACGGCCGGGCGAAGTCTTCTTCCGCGACGACTTCGAGTCGCCCGAGTCGCTGACGGAGTATTTCGAGATCCGCGGCCTCAAGGATGGGCGGGCCAGGCTGGTGACCGGCGCCGAACTGGCCCACTCGGGCACCGGCGCGATCCAATTCACCGCCCCGGCGCGAAACGGCCGCGAGTCGGGGGCCGGGGCGAGCGGCTGGTTCGGTCCGGAAGGCTACCGCCGGGTCCACTTCCGCCGCTACATCAAGTTCGCCGCCGATTACGACCAGGGCGATTTGAACCACGTGGGTGGGGGGCTGGCCGCCGTGGCCGGCACCGACCGCTATCGCGCGATGGGCTCGGCCGGCATCCGCCCCCGCGGTGACGATCACTTCAACAGCAGCTTCGAGCCGTGGCGCAATTGGGGACGCTACCCGGCCCCGGGCTACCTGTTCCTTTACACCTACTGGATGGACATGAAGCGCGACCGGGACGGCCACTACTGGGGCAACATGCTCGGACCGGCCGAGGACGAGCGCGTCGTGCTCGGGCGCGACCGGTGGTACTGCCTCGAGCACATGATCCGGGCCAACGACGTGGGACAAGCCAACGGCGAGCTGGCGGCTTGGATCGACGGCAAGCTCTACGTCCACTACACCGGCCTGCGGTGGCGGACCAGCGACGACGTGAAGCTCAAGCGATTCAACCTCGGCGTGTACGTCCATCACGCCGAGAAGGACAACACCGTGTGGTACGACGACGTCGCGCTTTCGACCGGCTACATTGGTCCGAAGCAAGAGTAGACGGGAGGCGTTGCGGCTCCAGGGGTCGGTCGACGCCCATCAAGACGACCTCAACAAGAACCGCGGACCGTGCGGACGGATGGAGAAGTAGGGGGCCCCCGGACGTGGAGTCCTGAGAGACCAAAGCCATGACAACGATTCGATCCCTGCTTCTCGCCGTGGTTGCCCTTTCCTGGTTGCCGGGAGCCGCCGGCGCGGAGGACGCGGCCGGTTCACGCCGGCCGAACGTCGTTTTCATCCTCGCCGACGATCTCGGGTGGCGCGACACGTCGCTCTACGGCAGCCCGTTCTACGAGACGCCGAACATCGACGCGCTGGCCGTGCGAGGCATGCGGTTCACCAACGCGTACTCGGCGAATCCGCTCTGTTCGCCCACGCGGGCGAGCATCCTGACGGGCCAATACCCGGGCCGCCTGCGCCTGACCACCCCGGCCTGTCATCTCAAGCAGGAGGTGCTCGACCCGGTCGTGCCGGCCGAGGGGCCGCCGCAGAGCAAGTGGGTCGTGCCCCAGACGCGGACCCGCCTGCCGCTGGACTACTACACGCTCTCCGAGGCCCTGCACGATGCCGGCTACGCCACGGCCCACTTCGGCAAGTGGCACCTGGGCTGGCCACCCTATCAGCCGGAGAACCAGGGGTTCGACGTCAACCTGCCGGGCGGCTCGTTTCCCGGCCCACCCGGCGGCTACTTCGCCCCGTTCAAGGTCGACACGCTCAAGGACTGCCCCGACGGCGAGCACGTCGACGACCGGCTCACGCGCGAGGCGATCGACTTCGTTCGCAAGCACAAGGACCGGCCGTTCCTGCTCAACTACTGGCTCTTCTCCGTCCACGCGCCCTACCAGGCCAAGGAGGAACTGATCGCCCGGTATCGGGCGAAGGTCGACCCGAACGCCCCGCAGCGATCGCCGACCATGGGCGGAATGATTCATACGGGCGACGCGTGCGTCGGGCAGCTCCTCGGCGCGATCGACGCGCTCGGGCTGGCCGAGCGGACGATCGTCATCTTCACCTCCGACAACGGCGGCAACATGTACGACCGGGTCGACGACACGACCCCCACGAGCAACTCGCCGCTTCGCGGCGGCAAGGCGACGATCTACGAGGGCGGCTCGCGCGTGCCGCTGGTGGTCATCTGGCCCGGCCAAGTGGAGCCCGGCTCGACCAGCGAGGCCGTCGTCTCCAGCATCGACTACTACCCGACGATCCTGGAAATGCTCGGCCTCGATCCGAAACCGGGCGTCGCCTTCGACGGCGTGAGCATCGTGCCCGCCTTGAAGGGAGGCACGCTCCCGCGCGACGCCGTCTTCTGCCACTTCCCCCACCCGGGCGTCGAGCCGGCTCGATTCCCGGCCACCTCGGTGCGCAAGGGCGACTGGAAACTGATCCACGTCTGGTGCGACGGTCCGGACCAGACCGACCGCTACGAGCTGTACAACCTCGCGGACGACCTCGGCGAAACGAACAACCTGGCCGACGCCATGCCCGACCGAGTGAAGGAGCTCGACGGGCTCATCCGCCGGCACCTCGACGACACCGAGGCGCTCGTGCCGAAGCCCAATCCGGCCTACGACCCCACGCGGGGGCCCGTCGCCGGCTGGCATCCTTCGTCCTTCTGCAAGCTCTCGGCTGGCGACGGGCTGCTGGTCGTCGAAAGCACGGGCGGCGATCCGAATCTCTCGACGAGCGACGTGCCGGCCGTGTCCGGCGGGCTTGTGGTGAAGCTGCGAGTGCGATCCACCAGCCGAGGCGCCGCCCATTTCTACTGGGCCACGCAGAAGGCGCCCCGGTTCAGCCGAGAGGTCCGACTCGATCTGGCCATCGAGCATGACGGCCAGTGGCACGAGCACGCGGTCGAGTTCACCGCCGACTCCACGCTCAAGGCCCTGCGGATCGATCCCAGCTCGGCGCCCGGCCGGATCGAAATCGACCGAATCTCGCTCTGCCAACCCGACGGGACCCTGTTGAAGGAATGGGAGTTCAACGCGGAACCCCGCTGAGCGCGGAAGGCTTGCCCTCTGGGTGACTATGAAGGAGTCCTCATCATGCTCAACCAACCATCCCGTGAACGCCGCCGAGCGCGACCGGCCGGCATCGTCTCGCTCGCCCTGGTCGCATCGCTCGCCGGCTCGGCGCCGGCGCGAGCGGACAATCCTCCCGACCAGCCGTCGTTCCCCGGGCAAAGGAGCACGTGGAACGGATACGACCGCTTTGATTTCGAGGTCGACGGCAAGCCCGTGCTCGTGGTGGCTCCGAAACAGCCGGCGCCGGGGCGTCCGTGGGTGTGGCACGGCGAGTTCTTCGGCCACCGGCCCGCGCCCGACGTCGCCCTGCTCGGCCAGGGGTTCCACGTCGTCTACATGCGAGTGCCCGACATGCTGGGATGCCCGCAGGCCGTGTCGCACTGGAACGCCTTCTACCGAGAACTGACCGAAAAGCACGGCCTGGCGAAGAAGGTGGCGTTGGTCGGCCTGAGCCGCGGCGGGCTCTATTGCTACAACTGGGCCGCCGCCAACCCGGAGAAGGTCGCCTGCATCTACGGCGACGCGCCGGTCTGCGACTTCAAGAGCTGGCCGGGGGGGAAGGGAAAAGGCAAAGGGAGCGAGCGGGATTGGAAGCTGGTGCTCCGCTGCTACGGCTTCCGGGACGAGGCCGAAGCGCTCGCCTACGACAAGAACCCGGTCGACAACCTGGAGCCGCTCGCCAAGGCCAAGGTACCGTTGTTGCACGTCTACGGCGACGCGGACGAGTCGGTCCCTTGGGAGGAGAACACGGGCCTGGTGGCCGAGCGGTATCGCAAGCTCGGCGGCCACATCGAGCTGATCGCCAAGAAGGGCATCGGCCACCATCCGCACGGTCTCGACGATCCTACGCCGATCGTCGACTTCATCGCGAGACACGCCATGGTTTCGTCGGACCGGCGCGCCGATTCGCCGGAATCGTGACGGCCGAGCCGTCCCGATCAGCACAACCATCCCGGGAACCCCGCTCCGGGCGGAGCCCCGGGGCCGACGCGGCTTGCGACTTCATCCTGAAGATTTCCGGAATTGCCGGGAATAGGCGCCGCCTCCGCGGTATCTATCTCCTTACCGGCCCGCAGAAGAATTTGCGCGAACTTTCTGACGGGGTCGAGCGTCTATTAGCGATAGGAGAAGCGGGGAAGCCCTCGGTTGGGCAGATTCCGGCACCGCGTGCCGATCGAGTGAAGGGATAGGACCGATGATTTCGTTGTGGTCAAGTCTCAAAGGCGAACCGAGATGCCAAGGGCGTATCGCCGATTATGCGGCGAATACGCTGACCGGGCATCCTCTGCGCTTGTGACACTTGGCCACCCCCCTCGGGACGATTAACAAGAG
Source organism: Thermoguttaceae bacterium (assembly GCA_035528065.1). GTDB lineage: Bacteria > Planctomycetota > Planctomycetia > Pirellulales > Thermoguttaceae > DATKZH01. Next base: position 21,929 of record DATKZH010000504.1, read on the forward strand.
CCCGGTGTCAGAAGCGACGCCGGGCTTTTTTCGTTGGGCTGGTAGCTGAGATGGAATAGCGGCGGTTTGAAGAGCCGCAGACGGGGATTCGAGCGCCCCCCGGCCCACTTGCGCTCGGCGTACGCGCGCGACGCGCCCCGTTCGTCTAGCGGCCGAGGACGGCGGACTTTCGATCCGCAAGCAGGGGTTCGATTCCCCTACGGGGTGCTCCTGGTGGTGTTGGGCGAACCGAACCGTGAGAAAGGGCCTCTACGGGAATGGCCGCCGCGGTTCGCGGAACGACGCAAAGGGAAAACGGGATGTAGGGCAGCGGCAAGCCCACGTGTTTTGGGAGCACGCAATCGTCGGTTCGAGTCCGACCATCCCGACTTGCGTGAACGAACAAGGTAGTCGAGGGCCGGTTGCCCATACCTGGCTGATAACCAGGTCGCGCTGAGTTCGACTCTCAGGGCTACCACTGAAAACGGCAAACAGAAGGGAGTTGGACAATGTCGCACGCACGTCGATTGAAACGAATACACCCGGCCAAGCACAGGGTCGTGGTGTAACGGCAGCATCCCTGGCTTTTAACCAGGTGGGTGGGGGTTCAAATCCCTCCGGCCCTATTCGCACTGCTGGCGCGTAGCTCAGCGGTAAGAGCGGGAGCCTTATAAGCTCCAGGCCGAGGGTTCGACTCCCTCCGCGCCGACTGGCACGGGACTGTGGCAGACAAGGTAATGCACCGGTCTCTTAAACCGGATGATGTGGGTTCGATACCCACCGGTCCCACTGACAAGCAAGGATCAGCCGAAGAACAGCTTCCCGACTCCCGTAGCAGGCACACGCCGTGTGCCGTGGCCGGCGGACGGCACACGCCGTGTGCCTGCTACGGTAAGCACCGGTGATCCAGCGGCGAAGACACCGCTTTCGTACGGCGGCGACGAGGGTTCGAGTCCCTCCCGGTGCTCTTGGATCTTTGGCAATTTGGTAGTCCGACAAGCGCTCATGGCGTAACGGTAGCGCACTTGCTTGCCATGCAGGAGGTGCGGGTTCAACTCCCGCTGAGCGCTCTCCATCTCAGGACGTGGGAAAGCCTGGTATTCCGCGTGCCCCGGGAGCACGAGATCGTCGGTTCGAGTCCGACCGTCCTGACTGACATGATCCGGTGTGGCCAAACGGTAAGGCGCGGCCTGTTAAGCCGAAGATTGGAGGTTCGATTCCTCCCACCGGAGCTGGAGGATGAGGGGGTGACAAGGTGAGGGGGTGACGGGGTGACGCGGCCGGGGATGGTCGTACATGACTTCCTTCACCCCGTCACCCGGTCACATGGTCACCCCGTCATCGCCCCGCGTGCCCTTGGCCGAGCGGCAAAGGCTCCAGCCTTCCAACCTGGCGAGGTGGGTTCGACTCCCACAGGGCACTCTTGCCGGATTCGGGGATCGGCCGGCGGCAGGCCACCCGGCTTTGAAGTGAGGAAGCGGAGGTTCGACACCTTCTCCCCGAACTTGCCCGGGGACACGCGTGTCCGGAGGAAACAAACAATGCGGGGTCGTCTAACGGTAGGACGGGGCGCTCTCGTACGCCTTGATGTTGGTTCGATTCCAGCCCCCGCAGCTCGCAGTCGGAAGGCATCCGGCCGCGACCAACCTTCGGTCGGTGCCCGGGAACCTGTCCTGAAAACAGGCGGCGGCATGGTCCGCTTGGGGGTTCGAGTCCCTCGCCTTCCGCCTTCGGTGACGGGGTGATCGGGTGAAAGGGTGAAAAGGTGAAGCGGTTCACGGCAGGAACGTCACCCCCTCACCTTGTCACCCTGCCAAGATAGTCCTGTGGCCTAGTGGCAAAGGCAGCTCCCTTACAAGGAGACAATCGGGGGTTCGAATCCCTCCAGGACTACTCGGCTCGGTAGGCAATTGGCAGACCACCCCGGCTTAGAACCAGGGATGCTGTGGGTTCGACTCCCACCTGGGCCACTACAAACAACACGTCCTCGTGGAGCAGTCAGGAGTGCTCGCCACGCTGTCAACGTGGAGATCGCGGGTTCAAATCCCGTCGAGGGCGCTGGAGAAAGGGTGAATGCTGAAGGATGAACGACGGAAGCTGCGCAGCGCCATTCATCATTCATCCTTCAGCATTCATCCTTCTCTTCGGCACGGTACGCCAACCGGCAGAGCGGCCAACCTCAAACCTTGGTGATTGTGGGTTCGACTCCCTCCCGTGCCACTTGTGAAATGCGTCGGCTGGGCATTGGCGAGCCCCCGTGGCTGTAACCCACCCGCCTTCGGGCTGTGCAGGTTCGACTCCTGCCCGGCGCACTTGGAACACGGCCCGTTCGTCTAATGGTTCAGGATGCGAGACCCTCATTCTCGCGATACGGGTTCGACTCCCGTACGGGCTGCCTTTGGACCGTGTGGAAGCCAACAAGGTGTCCCACGGCCAAGCAGGCGTCGCACACGTGAGGAAGTTAGTGGCGGCGGCGTGAAGGCGAAGTGGCGGAACAGGTAGACGCGCGACGCTCAGAACGTCGTGCCCCTTGAGGGCGTGCGAGTTCGACTCTCGCCTTCGTCACTTGATTGCAGGCTTGGCAGGTGCCTAGCCGGTCGTCATAAGGCCGGTGTGCCCGGTTCGATACCGGGGCCTGCAACTTGATCGCGGGTGGGCCAGTGCTCAGCGGAGCTTCATGAGCTTCGCTTGCCGGGTGCGACCCCCGGACCCGCTACGGCCGAGTACGCAAACAGGCAAAGCGGCGAGGTCGAGAGCCTCGTGATTGTGCAGGTTCGACTCCTGCCTCGGTCACTTGGGAAAGGATGAATGATGAATGCGGAAGGATGAATGCCGGAAGCGGCCGACGACACCCATTCATCCTTCATCCTTCCGCATTCATCATTCCCATGGGCCTGCATGCCGTTGGAGGCGACTGACCCTTGCAAGGTCGGTGCGGTGGGTTCGACTCCCATCAGGTCCACTTGATACGAGCGGGCTCATGGTCCAAGGGGAAGACACCGCCCTGGCGTGGCGGAGATCCGAGTTCGACTCTCGGTGGGTCCACTGATACGGAAGGTAGCCGGATACGGTTTGCCGGGCCGCACTGCTAATGCGTGCCCCCTCACGGGGATGTGGGTTCAAATCCCATGCCTTCCGCTTACGGCCCGATGGTGAAAAGGACATCATCCCTCGCTTCTAACGAGGTGTCCCGGGTTCAAATCCCGGTCGGGCTGCTGATGCGAACGGAAGGGCCACCCGATGGGCGACGGGACCCGGTTGGAAGCCGGGCGAGCATTGACACTGCCTTGCGGGTTCGATTCCCGCCCCTTCCGCTGAAAGACAACGAGCATGTTGGCCGTAGCTTAATGGGCAGAGCGCCTGGTTGTGACCCAGGTATGCGCCGGTTCGAGCCCGGCCGGTCAACCTCTTGGAATGGATTGGAGGTGAACGATGAGCACCAGAGCACTCCAGAGACCGACGCTGGTCTTGAACCGCAACTGGCAGCCGGTGAACGTGGCCACGGTGGCCCGGGCGCTGGTGCTGTTGTGGAACGAGGCGGCGCGCGTGGTGGACCCGGCCGACTACCAGACCTACGCCTGGGAGGACTGGTCCAGGCTGCGACCGCGCGACGGCGAGCAGTTCATCCAGGCCGTGCGGTTCCGGCTGCGGCTGCCCGAGGTGGTCACGCTCAGCGAGTACGACCGGCTGCCCACGGCGGCCGTGACGTTCAGCCGGCGGAACAACTTCAAGCGCGACCGGTTTACCTGCCAATACTGCGGCGCCCAGCCGGGCAGCGAGGAGCTGACGCTCGACCACGTGGTTCCTCGGTCGCAGGGCGGCGAGTCGCGCTGGGAGAACTGCGTGCTGGCGTGCCTGGCCTGCAACAAGCGCAAGGCCGACCGCACGCCGGAGCAAGCCCGAATGCGGCTCCGTCACAAGCCGGTCCGGCCGACGTGGTCCCCGCTTTTCGCGATCCGCGAGGTGCGGATCGAGAGCTGGACGAAGTTCGTCAGCGAGGCGTACTGGAACGTCGAGCTGGAGAAGTGATCGACAACCGCGGCTCCCGGCTTGGAGGCCGGGAGCCCTACGCGGGTGTGCTCCTGGGGAGCAGGCGGCCTCCAAAACCGCCCGGTGGGGTTCGATTCCTCACACCCGTGCCTTTTGGCGCCCGGACCGCGGCAGTGGCCTCCCACGGCCTGCGACGCCCCGGCCATGGAGACCGCCGGTAAGCGCCCGAGATAGGCATGGGGCGCGGACGGGGGGCGGCGACGGGGGTCGTGGGCGAGGAGGAAGGGCCCGGGAGCAGGGCGGCTAGTGAGCCCCTGCCGCTTGGGTTGCACGCGCCTGCTGGCGGGCTTTGAGACGACGCCAACGCTTCGTGTCGGAGACCGCCTCTTT
>DATKZH010000505.1:0-3753 GCA_035528065.1 Thermoguttaceae bacterium
GGCAATGAATTGATGACGCGGGGATTGGCAATTGCCATTGACACTCCTCGCACCAGTCGCCTGCTATTCTACGGGCTTTGTGAAAAGGCCTCTGCCAACAAGCCCACGGAGGCGACTCGCTGAAGCTCGCGCCTCATGGGCGGCGTTCAACAAGAAAGAAGGTGCCATGACGACAGAGCGCACGCAGGATGGAATGATTGGAAGTGCAGATCCGCGTATCGCGTTCCGCTCGGGCGATGCGCCAGGAGCCTGCTACGCGTCCGGCAGGACGGTCTACGACGAGATTTTCCGTGCCGGCCGCCTGCTGAGCCGGTATTGGAACCCTAACGGCCAGATATGGCCCGATATGCATTTCGGTCGCCTGACTTGGAGTGCAGACCAGCCGGCCGATGCCTTCCATCTTGAGATCAACAAGCGGAATCTCGCCGGCGGCTATGTCTGGACCTCGTCGACGGTGACGCCCGAGAACGGCGGCGTTGTGTCAGAAGAGGAGAGAATGAAATGATGAAAGTGGACGTCGTTCTGCGGCCCGCTACGGGCGCGGGGGATCCGGCGTATTGCTCGAACCGGCCGCCCCTGCTCGGGAATCCGCTTATCAGATTGCCGCTGGGGGCAGTCCGTCCTCGCGGCTGGCTGAAACACCAGCTCGATCTCATGGCCGATGGCATGACGGGTCGTTTGCCGGAAGTGAGCGAGTTTCTTGCGCCGGATAACGGATGGTTTGGCACCGGCAAGGAAGGATGGGAAGAACAGCCGTACTGGTTCCGCGGTTTCTACAGCCTGGCACGGCTAACGGGAAAATCCTGCTTGCTTTCGGAGGCCGAGCGCTGGATCGAGGCGATTCTCGGCAGCCAGGATGCCAGCGGGTACTTCGGGGCGCCCTTTCACAAGCGAGTGACGGGCAAGAACAGCCAGATCGTCTGCGACCTCTGGCCGCACATGGTCATGCTGGATGCGATCATCCGACATCATGAGGCCACGGGCGACCCGCGGGTCATCCCGTTCATGACACGCTTCTTCGCGTTCTGCCGCGAATTGCCGGAGGAACAATTCATTCCCGCCTTACGGGAGAACTTCGGCGAATGGAAGCCTGGCATCCAACATGCACGGGCGGGCGACATGTTGCCGCATCTCTACTGGCTCTATAACCGGACGGGCGACGAGTGGTTGCTGCCGCTCGCGACACGGTTCTTCCACCGGATCAGCCGGCCTTCCAGCGAGTGGCTGGACCACCATGTGATTCATTTCACCCAGCGGTTTGCCTATCCAGGCGCCTATGCCACGCAGTCCCGGGATGCCCGGCACCTCGATCTCGCCGAGTACTGGTACGGCCAGCACTTGGGCACGTGGGGGCAACAGCCGCGCGGCATTTTCGGCGCGGACGAGAACATCCGGCCCGGTTGCGTCGATCCGCGCCAGGGATTCGAGACCTGTGGCTTCGGCGAGTTCGCCAAGAGCTTCTACATCCTTGGCGGGCTTACCGGGAAGGCGATCTACGCGGACCGTGTGGAGGATCTCCTCTTCAATCACTTCCCTGCCAGCATGAGCCCCGACTTGAAGGCGCTGCACTACCTGACCGCCTCCAATCAGCCGCAATTGGACGCCTCCACGAACCACGAATACCAGAATAAGGGCCGTCTGATCGATTACTCCCCGTGGCTTTATCGCTGCTGTCAGCACAATGTGGCGATGACCTGGCCGTGGTTCGTTGAGAACCTCTGGCAGGCTTCGGCGGATGGTGGGCTGGTGGCATGGGTCTACTCGGGTTGCGAGGTCTCGGCCGCGGTCGCGGGCGGGCGGATGGTTCACGTGCGCGAGGAGACGGACTACCCGTTCTCCGGCGGGGTGAAGCTTTCGGTGACATGCGACGGCGACACCGCCTTCCCGCTCTACTTGCGCATCCCGGGGTGGTGCCGGGACTTCCGGGTGGAGGTGAACGGGCAGTCATTGGGCGTCGACACGCAGCCCGGACACTACGTGCGCGTGGAGCGCACTTGGGCGACGGGGGACGTCATAACCATTGCCATGGGAATGTCCCTCGGCCTGACCACGTGGCCGCGAACCGGAAGCGTGACCGTGGATCGCGGACCGCTTAGCTATTCCCTGAAGATTGGCGAACGCTGGCAGCGTTGCGGCGGAACGGATGCCTGGCCGGAGTGGGAGTTGTTTCCCATCACTCCCTGGAACTACGGCCTGCTTCTTGATGCCGGCGATCCATTGGCGGGCTTCCGGATCGTCGAGAAGGGGCCGGTGGCAGATCAGCCGTGGACGTTGGACACTGCGCCGATCGAGATCACCGCACGGGCCAAGCGCATTCCGGCGTGGAAGCTGGTCAACGAAACGGTTGACGTGCTTCGTGACAGCCCCATCCGTTCGGTTCAAGCAGAGGAAACTGTTACGCTTGTCCCGCTCGGGTGCGCTCGCCTGCGAATGAGTTGTCTGCCCGTTATCAGCGATGCCCCGGATGCCAGAGAATGGGAATGACACAACAAGCGGTTGCACGCGACGGCGTACCGCCGCGCGAGAACGGCGGCGTTGGCGGAAGGAAAGGATAGACATGAACAACGGCGATGGCTCATCACACGTCCAACCAGGGGAAATGGCCGGTATCCGAGCTTGGATTGACTTGCTCATCCGTGCGAAGGACCGGTCAGCCGACGCACCGATTCAGACGCCGGAGCGCCATTCGGCCGACGTGCCCTTCAGCTTTGCCTGCGGCGTCCGGTCCAGTCGGGAATGGCTGAAGGCGCAGAACGCTAATCTCGATAGTGGCGAATGGTTGGAGGGCAAACGGCTTCACTCCTTGCGCTGGTGCGATCCGGAAACATCTCTTTCGTGCGTCATGGAACTTGTCGAATTCCGCGAGTTCCCGGCTATGGAATGGGTCGTGCGACTGCGCTATGAGGGAACCGGAGAGACGGCGCCCATCACCGATTTCAAGGCGCTCGACACATTCTGGAAGTGCGCTCGGGAGGGCGAGATCCCCGAACTGCGTCGCGCCTACGGCAGTGACGGACGCCACGACGACTTCCAATATGTGTGCGACGAATTGCGACAGTCCATGTGGGACGCCGGGGGTACCATCCGCATGGACAGTTCTGCGAACGTTGCGTTTCGCAAGGTCCGGAACGGGTCCCCCCAGTTCGTGGCGAACGACGGCCGGACCTCGGCGACCTGGCTGCCGTTCTTCAACCTGTGCAGCGGTGGCGATGGACTCATCTCCGCGGTGGGCTGGAGCGGCCAGTGGTTTGCGGAGTTCGCCCACGATGGTCGAGGCAAGACCGTCATGTCAGCAGGCATGGAGCACCTGGCTCTCAAACTGCGCCCCGGAGAGGAGATTCGCTCCCCGCGTATGTTGCTTCTGTACTGGAAGGGCGGGCCGTTGCACGGGCACAACGTCCTACGTCAGTTCGTCCTGCAGCATCACCGTCCACAAGTGAACGGGCGGCCCGGGTCGGCGCCCAAGACTCCCTCGAACTGGACGGCGTCCTTGACCGCGCCCAGATTCCGAACGCCCTCCAGAACCGCAAGGCCGCCATCAAGCGTCCGGCGTGGCCGGCAGACCGGAACGGACTCGTCTTTATTTGGGAGGGCAACCACAAGCAGAGCTTCAACTGGAACCCGCAAAGCCTCGCATTTCAAGACAACACCTTCAACCACTGGAGCCAGGCTCGGTTCGACCGCCACGGCGTCATGGTGCTCGAAGGCGGCACCTGCACGGCCACCGACGGCGGCAGCGGCATCTACAGCCAG
>DATKZH010000506.1:0-20204 GCA_035528065.1 Thermoguttaceae bacterium
GGCGGACGGCGTTGAGCCTGCTGAAGAACAACAAGACGCTGAAAGTCGGCGTGAAGAACAGACGCCTCACCGCCGGCTGGGACGACTCCTACCTGCAACAAGTGCTGTTCGGACAATGAGTTAACGTGCAATCGCCCTGGGATGTACCTGGGTTGACGTTGGCGGAGGAAAAAGTGTGTTTCCACACAATCCAGCGTTGTCTCAGGCTTTGGCGAAGCGTTGCGCGCTGCTCGTAGGCGTGGATCCGAGTGACAATCTGGACGAGAATCGGTTTGTCCACAGGCGAGTCAAGAGAACCATCGAAGAGTTTGAAAGTGAACATACCTATGACCTAGCCAGTTTGCGAATGGTTGCGGAGCATATTCCGCACCCGAAGCTGGCTGTGGAATCGCTAGCACGGCTGATCCGGCCGGGAGGCAGGGTGGTGGTCTACACACCCAATCGATGGTCACCAATATCCGTTGCCTCTTCAGTAATCCCGTTTTGGCTACACCATGCTATTAAGAGTCTGATATGGCGGACCGGGAGAGAAGACACTTTTCCAACGTTCTACAGGATGAACACGAGAAGGCGTTTACGTGCTTTGTTCGAGGAAAGCGGTTTCAAAGAGGTTGGATTCGCTTACCTCGATGACTGCACAACTGCGTTTGCACGTCTCCGTGTCTTATGCCTTCTCCAACTGGTTTTATGGCGCCTATTCCGGGCCGTTCGCCTCCGCTATCCGGAGAACTGCCTGCTTGGTGTGTATGAAAGAGAGTGACACGTCCATTGTGAGCATTGTGTTCACGTCGCCGCTGGCAGGACTGCTCCATGGGCGGCTCGGGCGATGGCTGCTCGCCCTAACACACGCGGGCACGGTATTTGCACTTCTCACGGGCTTGGGCAGTCCGGTGCGATTCTCTTCCAGGCGTCCTCGAACGTCACTGCCGGTTCGCAGCCGTGCGCAGCGAGAAGATTGACCATGCCGGGCAGGTCGAAATCCTTGGGATTGCGATCGGCGCAACCGTTCACGGCATTTCGTCCTTCTGCCGCGCCCGGCAAGCAGACAGGCCCTGCCGGCGTCCCCTGCGCAGGTCTTTTGGGTGGATCGTCCTAACCCACTTCTCGGGCCCGGGCGCCCACGAATCTCCCGCCTTGTCCCGGGGACGAGGGCATCGACGCCCCGTTTTTAACAATGGGTACCGACACTATTCCCCTTTCACCCCGCCTACGTCCACTTTTTCCCCGGGAGACTTGCATTAGTCCGGCGAAGCCGCTAAGACATCGGCGGACGCTCGCATGCAGGTCGATGAGCCGGCCGGCGGGAATCGCTCGGCGAAGGAAGATCTCAGGAGGCCCGTCTTGCAGCGTGCTTGACAGGAAGTGCCCTCCATAAACATACTAGAGCCTGTAGCATTCCACTCGCACCCCTCCCCGGAGGCCGCCATGAAGACCCAACGCCGTCGTCGCCGGAAGGGTTCCCGGTCGTTCTGGAAGCCGAGTCGAGCAGGTCGCAGGGGCCTCTCTCCCCTCCACGGGCGGGCGCTTCGCGTGGAGCCGCTGGAGGACCGGCGGCTGCTGACCGTAACGCAGCCCCCCTTCTCCTGGGAACCCCCGGTTTTCCCGTTCGCCCCGCCGCCCCTCCCGGTGCCCGTAGATGTGCCGTTTTTCGTGGTCAACTCGGCCCCGGTGGCCGAGTATCAAGATGTTGTGATGCTCGACGACCCGTTCGCCTACTATCGCCTGGGCGAGCCGGCGGGCGCGACCACGGCGGTCGACGAGACCGGCGTCCACCACGGCACCTACGTCAACGATCCCACCCTGGAGGTGCCGGGAGCGATCCTGACCGACCCCGACGACACGGCGGCCCAGCTCGACGCGACGCAGTACGTCGAGGGCACGACCATGGCCGACTACGGCAGCCGCATGATCGACGGCTTCACGATCGAGTGCTGGGTTCGAATGTCCGTGCCCACCGGTTGGCAGAACATCCTGGGCACGGCCAACCCCGGCTACACGACCAACGTGCAACTCGCCGTGGACCAGACGAAGAGCATGCGGCTCTACTTCCGCGACGACGACTGGGACCGCTACTCGGTCTGGTTCTATTCGGAGGGAGACAACGCCGAGATCTTCGACGAGGAGTGGCACCATCTGGTCTTCGCCTACAATCCGATCCCCGCGAATCCGTCGGACCGTTTTGATCTCTACATCGACTCGGTACCGCAAGAGCTGGAAGTGCAGCCGGGCAACGACCGCCCGGACGGCACGGCCGACTTCGTCTATCCGATGATCTTGGGCGGCTGGCACCAGCGGGGCACCGTGGTGCCGACCTACGAGGGCGACCTGGACGAAGTTGCGTTCTACACACGCCCCCTCGCGTGGACGGAAGCGGGCGAGCACTACGGCGCCGCCGTCGGCAACCTCGTTCCCATGGCCATCGACGATGCCTACTACGTGGACGAGAATACTCCGCTCGTCGTGACGGCCGAGTCCGGCCTGTTGGCCAACGACGGCGACGCCGACGGCGACCCGCTCGAGGCGATCTTGGTCAGCGCGCCCTCGCACGGCGAGCTCACGGAGATGAGCGACGACGGCTCGTTCATCTACACGCCCGACGCCGATTTCCGGGGCGTGGACACGTTCACCTACATGGCAACGGACGGAGAGGCCGACTCGAACGTCGCCACGGTGATGATCGGGGTCTCGCCCAACGTCGTCGTCAACTCGACGGCCGACCCCGGCGACGGGACGCCGGACGCGACCGAGACCACGCTTCGGGAAGCGATCGACGCGGCCAACGCCATCCCGGGGACCCAGACCATCCTGTTCGACGTTCCCACCAGCGACCCGGGCTACGACGCCGGCACCGGCGCGTTCACCATCCGGCCGCGTTTCGCCCTGCCCGAGATCACCGACCCGGTCCTCCTCGACGCGTGGACCCAGCCGGGCTTCGCCGGGACGCCCATCATCGAGCTCGACGGCTCGCTCGCCGGGACCGACGGGCTCGTCATCGCCACCGACAACAGCACGGTTCGAGGCCTGGTGATCAACCGCTTCTCCGGAAACGGAATCGTGCTGGACGGCGGCTCGCACAACGCCATCGAGGGCTGCTACCTCGGCACCGACGTCAGCGGGCTTGTGGCTCTCGGGAACGGAGCGGACGGAGTCAGAATCTCCGAGGGCGCCCGCGCCAATCGGGTGGGCACCAACGGCGACGGCGTGGCCGATGAGGCCGAACGGAACGTGATCTCGGGGAACACGCTCAGCGGCGTCGGCATCGAGCACGTGGGCACCGACGACAACGTCGTGGCCGGCAACTACATCGGCACCGACGTATCCGGCACGGTTGCCCTGCCCAATGGTGCCGGAGTGGTGATTGTCAGCGGAAGCCACGGGAACCTGATCGGCGCCAACGGTGACGGCCTGGCCGACGAGGCCGAGCGGAACGTCATCTCGGGCAATTCCGCCAACGGCGTGGCGATCTGGGGAGCCGGCTGCTTGTACAACGTCGTGGCCGGCAACTACATCGGGACCGACGTCACTGGCACCATCGCTTTGGGAAACGGTGCCCGCGGCGTTCTCATTGCCGACGGCGCCGGTGCCAACCTCATCGGCACCAACGGCGATGGTGTGGCAGATGACGCCGAACGCAACGTGATTGCCGCCAATCTCGCTTACGGAATTGTGATTACCGGCGAGGGGACTGATTCCAACGTCGTGGCCGGCAACTACATCGGCACCGACGTTTCCGGCACCGTCGCTCTGGGAAACGGTTTCGGCATCGAGTGGGGGCGAGGGATCTGGATTAGCTACGGCGCGCAGGGGAATCTGATCGGGACCGACGGCGACGGAGTGGCCGACGCCAGCGAACGGAACGTCATATCAGGAAACTCCCAGGGCGGCGTGGTCATTCAAACGGTCGGCACCGACCACAACGTCGTGGCCGGCAACTACATCGGCACCGACGCCACCGGGACCACGGCTCTCGGCAACGGCGACCAGGGAGTCCTCATCAACAATTGGACCGAGACCGAGGGAGGCCCCCAGGGGAACCTCATCGGCACCGACGGAGACGGCGTCGCCGATGAGGCCGAGCGAAATGTCATTTCCGCAAACGCAGGGCACGGCGTGTTGATCCTCGGCGAGGGCGTTTCGTCGAACGTCGTGGCGGGCAACTACATCGGGACCGACGCCACTGGCACGGTCGCCCTGGGTAACGAGGGCTGCGGCGTGGACCTTCTCGACGGAGCGGCCTCGAACCTCATCGGCACCGACGGCGACGGGCTGGCCGACGAGGCCGAGCGCAACGTGATCTCCGGTAATGCGTCGCACGGGATCACGATTTGCGGGGCGGGCGCCAACAGGAACGTCGTCGCCGGCAACTACGTCGGCACCGACGTCACCGGTACCGTGGCCCTGGGGAACGGGTTTGGCGTGGATTGGGGCAACGGCATCCTGATCGACCCCGGCCCCGAGCACAACCTGATCGGCACCAACGGCGACGGCGTCGCCGACGAGGCCGAGCGGAACATCATCTCCGGCAATTCCGCCAACGGCGTGGCGATCTCGGGAGCGGGCTGCAAGTACAACGTCGTGGCCGGCAACTACATCGGGACCGACGTCACCGGCACCGTGGCCTTGGGCAACGGCTTCGGGGTCGAGTGGGGCAGTGGCGTGGCCGTTGGCAACGGCGCCCGCTTGAACCTCATCGGCACGGACGCCGACGGCCTGGCCGACGAAGCGGAGCGAAACGTCATCTCGGGCAACCAGAGCTTCGGCGTAGACCTCACCGGGAACGCGACCAGCGACAACGTGGTCGCCGGGAACTTCATCGGCACCGACGTGACCGGCACCGCGGCGATCGGGAATGCCAGAAGCGGCGTCAAGATCTGGTGGGCTGGCGACCAGCGCATCGGAGGGAGCAATCCCGTCGAAAGAAACCTGATTTCGGGGAACGCCGTGCATGGCATCTTCATCCAGGGCGCCGACGCCACCGGCAACCTCGTCCAGGGCAACTATATCGGCACCGACGTATCCGGCACCGAAGCCCTGGGGAACCTGGGCGCCGGCGTATCCGTCACGGACGGCGCGAGCTCCAATCTAATCGGCACGGACGGCGACGGCGTCGCCGACGAGGCGGAGCGGAACGTCATCTCGGCAAACACGTATGACGGCGTTGTGATCATTGGAACGGGAGTGGACTTCAACATCGTCGCGGGCAACTATATCGGCACCGACGCCTCCGGCAACGCCGCATTGGGAAACGGTCGGTTTGGCGTGAACGTCGGAAACGGTGCCCGGTCGAACCGGATTGGGACGGACGGCGACGGCGTCGCCGACGAGGCGGAGCGCAACGTCGTCTCGGCCAACGCGAGTCACGGCGTGGTGATCCATGGAGCCGGCACCGACTCCAACGTGCTGGCCGGTAACTACATCGGCACGGACGTCTCCGGCACGGTTGCCCTGGGCAATGGCTTCGGCGTCGAGTGGGGCTACGGCGTGGTGATTCACAGCGGCGCGCAGTCCAACCGCATTGGAACGAAGGGCGATGGAGTCGCCGACGCGAGTGAACGAAACGTCATTTCCGCGAATGCGGACCGCGGTGTCTGCATTTGGGGAACCGGAACAGACGGAAACGTGGTCGCCGGAAATTACATCGGCACCGACGCCGGCGGCACCAACCCCTTGGGAAACGGCGACCACGGAGTCTACATCACGGACTGGAAAGGGGCCCCCCAGGCGAACCTCATCGGCACGAACGGGGACGGCATCGCTGACGAGGCCGAACGCAACGTCATCTCGGCAAACGCGCTCGATGGCGTTCACATCAGAGGGGCGGGAACGAACTTCAACGTCGTCGCCGGGAACTACATCGGAACCGACGCCACAGGCACGGTCGCACTGGGAAACGGCGGTGAAGGCGTAACGGTGAGTGCGGGGGCTCAGTCGAACCGAATCGGCGTAGCCGAGGTGTTTCGCGAGGTCGGGGGGCAAGTCGTCGTCGAGGCGGAGACTTGTTCGGCACGGAAGGCTGTCGAGGGTCGCGAGTGGCTCGTGGTGCCCGGCGAGGACCCCGGAGAGCCCGCGCACGCCAACTACCGCGGCGCCGGCTTCCTCCAGGTGCTGCCCGACACGGGCGACTTGTGGACCGATCCCCTGGGTGCGCCGGGGCCCTTCGTCGATTATCGGATTCAGATCGACACCCCGGGCGACTACCAACTCTACGTCCGTTGGGACAGCCACGACTACGGCAGCAATTCGTTCTACGCGCGAATCTTGGAGTTGGGCGACGGGCTCGGCGGATCGGTCGCGGACTGGTATCGCTGGAGCGGAGATGATGGCCCGGTCGACGCCGACTTCGCAACCGACCCCTGGATGGGAGACGCCGCCTTTGAAAGCACTTCCGGCGGCGGCGATGACGTGGCTGCCGTCTGGTCGATTGCCACGCCCGGGATCTACACGCTGCGGTTCATCATGCGCGAGTCCGGCGCGGCGATCGATACGTTCGTGCTCCAACTCGCCAGCTTGGCCGCACCGACCGGCGACGGCCCCGCCGCGTCGGCAGCTACGGGCAATACGGCCGAACGGAACGTGATCTCCGGCAACTCCTCCCACGGCGTGCTGATTACCGGCGACGGGACCGACCTGAACGTGGTGGCCGGCAACTACATCGGCACCGACGTTACGGGGACGGCCGCGCTGGGCAACGGTTTCGGCGTGGAATGGGGCTACGGGGTTCTGATCGATGCCGGCGCGAAGCACAACCTGATCGGAACCGACGGGGACGATTCAGCCGACGCGAGTGAGCGGAACGTTATTTCCGCCAATTCGAAGTCAGGCGTCGTGATGGCAGGGACCGGAACGGACCACAACGTGGTGGCCGGCAACTACATCGGTACTGACATATCAGGTACGGAAGCCCTGGGCAACGGGTCCCACGGAGTCATCATCTTGGAGTACAACGGCGCCCCGCAGCGGAATCGGATTGGAACGGATGGAAACGGGATCGCCGACGAAGCGGAACGCAACGTCATCTCCGGCAACTCCTCCCATGGCGTGCTGATTACCGGGGCCGGGACCGACCTGAACGTCGTCGCCGGCAACTACATCGGCACCGACGTCACGGGGACGGCCGCGCTGGGCAACGGTTTCGGCGTGGAATGGGGTTACGGTGTTCTGATCGGTGCCGGCGCGAAGCACAACCTGATCGGAACCGACGGGGACGATGTGGCCGACGCGAGTGAGCGAAACGTCATTTCCGCCAATTCGAAGTCGGGCGTGGTGATCGCATGGACCGGAACGGACCACAACGTGGTTGCCGGTAACTACATCGGCACTGACGAATCAGGTACGGGAGCACTGGGAAACGGGTCCCACGGGGTGATCATCTTGGAGTACGAGGGGGCCCCGCAGCAGAATCTGATCGGAACGGACGGAAACGGGATCGCCGATGACGCGGAACGGAACGTGATCTCCGGAAACACGGACGACGGCGTTCACATTCACGGAGCCGGAGTGGAATTCAACGTGGTGGCGGGCAATTTCATCGGAACCGACGTTACCGGCACGGTTCCCCTGGGTAACAGCGGAGAAGGCGTGTGGGTGGGTGAAGGTGCTCAGTCCAACCGAATTGGCGTGGGCGAGGTGTTCCGCGAGGTCGGGGGGCAAGTCGTCGTCGAGGCGGAGACTTATTCGGCACGGAAGGCCGTCGAGGGTCGCGAGTGGCTCGTGGTGCCCGGCGAGGACCCCGGAGAGCCCGCGCACGCCAACTACCGCGGCGCCGGCTTCCTCCAGGTGCTGCCCGACACGGGCGACTTGTGGACCGATCCCCTGGGTTCGCCGGGGCCGTTCGTCGACTATCGGATTCAGATCGACACCCCGGGCGACTACCGGCTCTTCGTCCGTTGGGACAGCCACGACTTTGGCAGTGACTCGTTCTACGCCCGGATCCTGGAGCTGGGCGACGGGCTCGGCGGAACGGTCGCCGATTGGTATCGCTGGAGCGGGTTCGGTGGCTTGGTCGACGCCGACTTCGCGACCGACCTCTGGGCGGGAGACGCCGCCTTTGAACCCAGTTCCGCCAGCGGCGCTCTGGTCCCTGCCCTCTGGTCGATTGCCACACCCGGGACCTACACGCTGCGGTTCATCATGCGCGAGTCCGGCGCGGCGATCGATACGTTCGTGCTCCAACTCGCCAGCTTGGTCGCACCGACCGGCGACGGACCCGCGGCGTCGGCGGCGACGATGGGCAACGCGGCCGAGCGGAACGTCATCGCGTGGAACGCGGGGGCCGGCGTGGTGGTCGTCGGGGACGATACAACCGGCAACCGCATCCAAGCCAACTCGATCCACGACAACGGCGGGTTGGGCATCGACCTGGGCGGCGACGGGCCGACCCCCAACGCCCCGACGCATGGCGATGGGACCCTCAGCCGTTGGCAGAACTACCCGGTGATCACTGGGGCCCTGGTCGGCGCCTCCACGCGCGTGATCGGCACCCTCGGTAGTCCGCCGAACGCCGACTACACGCTCGACTTCTACGCCAACACCGCCGCCGATCCCACGGGCTTCGGCGAGGGCGAGCGATGGCTGGGATCGGCGGTGGTCACGACCGACGCTTCCGGCAACGCCGCGTTCAACTTGCTCTTGCCCTCGGAAACCACGTCCGGCGAGTTGATCACGGCCACGGCTACCGACCCGGACGGCAACACCTCGGAGTTCTCCGCGGCCCAGGATGCCCGCACGGTTGACCTGGGGACGGTTGCCTTTGAGGAACTCTTGGAACTGGACCTCTCGGAAGGAGAAATCTGGTTTCGGCTGAAGACGTGCCGCGCCGGCGATCTGACCGTGGAGGCCGTCTACGACCCGGCGGCCGGCACCGCCGAGCTGACCCTGTTTGACAAGGACCGGCACCCACTGGCCACTTCCTCAACCGGAGCGGGTCACGAGCGGATCGACCATCAGACCCCCGGCGCCGGCGAGGTCTTCTGGATTGAGCTCACGGGAACGAATCCCCGCGTCGACCTCCGCCTGTGCAACCAGGTCGGCCACACGGACTCGCGGGTGAGCGTCTACGGCACCGACGGCGACGATCGGTTCGAGTTCGAGGCCTACGTCCAGCCGCCGGGAGGGCTCCTCGGGGCGGTCGATCATCGGGTCACGATCAATGGCGTGGCGTATACGTTCACGCTCCCCACGATTCCTCCGCCGGTGTTGTTCGTCACGTTCGACGGCGGCGGCGGCGATGATACGGCCGTCTTTCACGGCTCGGCTGGCGATGAGCGCGTCAAGCTGTGGCCCGACCGAGGGCGCGTCGACGGCTTCGGCTACACCGTGATCACCAAGAACGTCGAAGCCGCAACGGCCTACGGCGGCGGGGGCGCGGACGTGGCCTCGCTCTACGACTCGCAGGGGCCCGACGCGTTCACGGCAGGACCCGACTCGGCCGAGATGACCGGTCCGGGATTCGTGCTTGCCGTCCACGATTTTCCCCAGGTCCACGCCTTCGCCTCCGACGACGGACAGACCGACACGGCCATCCTCGAAGACCTGGCCGGGAGCAAGGATCGCTTCCGCGCCTGGTCGACCGAGGCGAAGATGTGCGGCCTCGGCTTCTACAATCGGGCCAAGGGCTTCGACGACGTGCAGGCCGGCGCGTCGGACGCGGCCGACGTGGCCGAGATCCATGATTCGCCGGGGGCCGACGCCTTCGACGCCTACGCCGACCGCGCGACGATGAGCTACGAGGATGGGACCGTGGTCCGGGCCGACGACTTCGGCTCGGTCTTCGCCTTCGCCTCCGACGACGGCCACACCGACACCGCCCGGTTGTACGACACGACCGCCAACCCGGCGACCTCCTACGCGACCTGGTTCAAAGGGTTCAACGGCGTGGCGAAAATGTACGAGGTGTCGACGTTCTACAACCGGGTCGACGGCTTCGATGAGGTGATCGCATCGGCGGTCGGCGGCGACGACACGGCCAAGCTGTTCGATTCGCCCGGGCCCGACGACCTGGAGGCCTACGCCGACCAGGCCACGATGAGCTACCCGGACGGAACGACCGTCCGGGCCGACGATTTCCGCTGGGTGCTCGGCTACGCCTCCGACGACGGCCAAGTCGACACGGCCCGGTTCTACGACACGACGGCCGACCTGGGGACCTCCTACGCGACCTGGTTCAAGGCCGAAAACACCCTATCGAGGATGTACGCCGACCCCGTATTCTACGTGCAGGCCAAAGGCTTTGACGGGGTGACCGCTTCCGCCGTGGGCAGCGACGATACGGCCAAGCTCTACGACTCGGCGCTCGACGACGTCTACTGGTCGCGCCCGGACCACAGCCGGATGGAGTACGGCGACGGCGCCTACGCCGAGGCGCTCGACTTCCGCTACATGCTCGGCTACTCGCGCGAGGGCTCGGACACGGCCACCCTCTATGACGAGACGGCCGGCGGCACGAGCTACGCGGCCCGGTTCGCCGGCTACGCCACCTGGGCCAAGCTATACCATGGCGCGTTCTACAGCCGCACGGAAGGCTTCGCCGAGCTGCGTGCCGCGTTAGGCGGCAACGACGATCTGGCCTGGCTGGAGGACGACCCGACGCGCGTGGACCACCTGGTCGTCTCCCAGCCAAACCCGTTCATCGCCGCCCCCCAGGCCAAGCTCTGGAACGACCGCCGGGCGATCTACATCGACTACTTCCACACGCTGACTGCGACCACCTCCCAAGACTTCGTCGACGACGCGCATATTCATTCGGCGTACGAGGACGACGTGATCCTGAAAGGGAGGTGGGCCGACGCATAGCGCCGGTTGCGGCTTCGCCCGATGTAGCGCCCGTGCCGCTCACTTGACCACGTAGTTCACCATCCGGCCCGGCACGATGATCTTCTTGACGATCGTCTTCCCCTCCAGCAGCTCGGCGATCTTGGGGTCGGCCCGCGCGGCGGCCTCTTGGGCGTCGCGGTCGGCGTCGGCGGAGATCTGCACCCGGCTGCGGAGCTTGCCGTTGATCTGCACGGGCACCTCGATCGTCTCCTCCTTGATGAGCGACTCGTCGAACGCCGGCCACGGCTCGTAGGCGAGCGTCTCCCGGTGTCCCAACGCCCGCCAAAGCTCCTCGCCGACGTGCGGGGCGAACGGCGACAAGAGCAGCACGAACGGCTCCATCGCCGCCTTGGGACGCACGTCCTCTTTGAGGAAGAAGTTCACAAACTCCATCATCCGGGCGATCGCCGTATTGAACGCCATCTGGTCGAGGTCCTCGGTCACCGCCCGGATCGTGCGGTGGAGCACGCGGCTCTGCTCGGCCGTGGGCTCGGCGTCCTGCACCGCCGGATTCAGCGCGACGGCCTCCGGCCGGTCGTCGAGGATCATCCGCCACACGCGGTCCAAAAACCCGCGTACACCGTTGACCCCCTCCATGCTCCACGGCTTGACCGATTCGAGCGGGCCCATGAACATCTCGTAGAGCCGCAGGCTGTCGGCCCCGTGCTCGGCGACCACCTCGTCGGGATTGACCACGTTGCCGCGGCTCTTGGACATCTTGTAGGCGCGGCTGTCCACTTGCACTGACGATTGCAGCGCGAGCGAGTCCTCGATCTTAACCTCGAACACGTTGCCCTTCTTCTCGACCTGTGCTGACGACAGCTTGACGGGCGTGAGCTTCCCCTTGCCCCCGGTGTCCGTCGCGCTGACCCACGCGCCCTCGGCGTCCTGGTAGCCGGTGAACTCCATCTCGCCGAGGATCATCCCCTGGTTGACCAGCTTCATGAACGGCTCGGGCGTGCTCACGTAGCCGCGGTCGTAGAGCACCTTGTGCCAGAATCGGGCGTAGAGCAGGTGCAACACGGCGTGCTCCGCCCCGCCCACGTAGAGGTCGACCGGCATCCACGCCTTCTCCACCTCCGGGTCGACCAGCGCCTCGCCGTTCTTCGGATCCAAAAACCGCAGGTAGTACCAGCACGAGCCGGCCCACTGCGGCATCGTGTTCGTCTCCCGCTTGTACCGCGTGCCGTCGACGGTGACGTAGAGCCAATCCTCGGGCGCCTTCTCCAACGGCGGCTCGGGGCGGTCGGGTACCCCCTGGGTGGCGGCGTCGAACTTCATCTCCTCGGGCAGATCGAGCGGCAGGTCGTCGGGCGTCAAGGCACGCACGTGCCCGGTCGGCTCGCCCCGCTCGTCCAGCTCGTGCAGCAGCGGGAACGGCTCGCCCCAGAAGTGCTGCCGGCTGAAGAGCCAGTCGCGAAGCTTGTAGTTCACGGCCGCCTGGCCCAGGCCCTTATTGGCCAGGTCGTCGCTGATCGCCTGGATGAACTCGGGCGTCGTCATCCCGGTGAACCGGCCGGAGTTCACCGCCGTGCCGTCGCCCACGAAACACTCCCGGCCGGCCAGCACCGCCTCGCGATCCACGCCCTCCGCCTCCCCGGGATCAACCACGGCCACGATCGGCAGGTCGAACTCCTGGGCGAACTCAAAGTCGCGCGTGTCATGAGCGGGCACGGCCATGATCGCCCCGGTGCCGTAACTGATAAGCACGTAGTCGGCCACCCAGATGGGAATCGCCTTGCCGTTCACCGGATTGACCGCGTACGAGCCGGTGAACACGCCCGTCTTCTCCTTGGCCAGATCGGTCCGGTCGAGGTCGCTCTTGTGGGCGGCCCCTCGGCAGTAGTCCTTCACCTGCTTTTCGTGCTCGGGCAAGGTGAGCCGGTCGACGAACGGGTGCTCCGGGGCGATGACCATGTAAGTGGCCCCGAAGAGCGTGTCGGGCCGGGTGGTGTAGACGCGCAATACGTCGTCGCCCGGCTTGCGCGGATAGCCGCTGCCCTGAATCCGCTCGACCACGCAATACTCGAACTCTTCCTGCGAGGGCATGCCGTCGGGCATCTTGGTCGTGCCGATGAAGAAATCGACCTCCGCCCCGGTGCTCCGCCCGATCCAGTTCCGCTGAAGCGCCTTGATGCTCTCCGACCAGTCCAACAGCTCCAGGTCCCTCTCCAGCCGGTCGGCATAGGCGGTAATCCGCAGCATCCACTGGCGCATGGGGATCCGCACCACCGGATGCCCGCCCCGCTCGCTCACGCCCCCCACAACCTCCTCGTTGGCCAGCACGGTGCCCAGCGCCGGGCACCAATTGACGGCCGCCTCCAGTTGATAGGCCATTCGGTGCTCGTCCTGGTAGCGGCGCACGGCCGCCTCGCCCTCGGCGGCCACGTCGTCCGGGATGGGCAGCTCGGCGATCGGCCGGCCCTTCTCCTGCTCCGCGTCGAACCAGGTATCGAACAGCACCAGGAAGATGTGCTGGGTCCAGCGGAAGTAGTCCGGGGCGGTGGTCGCCAGCTCCCGGTCCCAGTCGTAGCTGAAGCCGATCATCTGAAGCTGGCGCCGGAAGTTGGCGATGTTCTGCTCGGTCGTTGTCCGCGGGTGCGTGCCCGTCTTTTTGGCATGCTGCTCCGCCGGCAGCCCAAAGGCGTCCCACCCCATCGGGTGCATCACGCTCGTGCCCCGCATCCGCCGATACCGGCAGACGATGTCGGTCGCCGTATACCCCTCCGGATGGCCCACGTGCAACCCGTCCCCGCTAGGGTACGGGAACATGTCGAGCACGTAGATCTTCTCGCCCTCCGGCAGCCGGGGCGCCCGAAAGGTCCGGTTCTCCTCCCAGAACTTCTGCCACTCCGGCTCGATCGTCGCAGGATTGTAGCGGGGCATGACACTATCCGCTCAGCGGGGTCTCGGGTTCAGCAAAGCCCGTATTCTATCGCTCCCCCCTAAGGACGGCAAACGGAGCCCGGGGGGTTCGCGTCCCGCGGCACGTCAGGAACGGCGAGATGTGTCGTCGTGGAAAGCCTGGCAAGCAAAGGAAACCTGGCCAAGCCGCGTCGCCGACCGAAGCAGTCGCATCCCCTGGACGAAGGGGGCGTCAGAAGCTTGGGGGAAAGCGTCTCCTAAAACGACGCGGCGTCGCAGGCCCCCGCGCGGCCAGCCTGGTTGACTTGAGCGTACGCGAGGATTCCAATGGGCGTTCATACAGGTTCATTCGAGGCGGGGCGACCGCAGTCGCAGTTAGCCCGGCTCGTTTGCGACGCACCTCCTGGCTCACCGGCCCGATACGTGCTAGGCAGAAACGGCCTAACGCACCGGGAAAGGTCTGACAACCGAGTAACCCGTGGCGGCAATTCGACTTGCGGAAATTTGCCACGTGCGCGTTAGGCTGCAAAGTCGCGGTCTACAGGCAATACACGGATCAGTCTAAGACCAAGTTAGGTGCCTAGAACAACGAAGTGAGAAACGCCGATGGAAACATCCAAAAAGCCGTGGCCTCTTTCGACGATCCACGGAATCCGTAATCGTGTGGACACCAATCCCGATTATCAACGGCCGCCCGTTTGGACTCGCGCTCAAAAGCAGCTTCTCGTCGACACAATTCTCCGAAACTATGACGTACCCAAATTGTATTGGCGTCGTACGGGCAAAAAGCCTGATACTTACGACGTCATAGACGGCCAACAACGACTTCGCGCGATTTGGGAGTTCATCGACGGCGAATACGCGCTGCCCAGGAACGGCGACCCGATTGACGAATTCCCAATCGCGGGTCTCAAGTATGTCGACTTACCCGACGAACTTCGCATTCGTCTCGACACATACCCGCTTGATATTGTTTTGGTTGACGACGCTGACGAAGATGAAGTCCGGGAGATGTTTCTTCGACTTCAAAACGGAACATCGCTACGTGCTCAGGAAAAACGGAATGCCTATCCGGGACAAATGCGAGATTTCGTTCGTAATCTCGCCTCGCATCCGTTGTTTGGGTCGGTGGGGTTCTCGAATTCTCGATTCACTTACGACTTGGTAGCTGCGCAACTCGTCTGTCTTGAACTTGCGAGTGGGCCTGCCAATGTCAAGAATCGGGATCTCAACAAGATGTACGAGGACAACCCGTCGTTCGACGAAAAATGTCAGGAGGCAAAGGCTGTGCGCCGCGTGCTGGACTTGCTGTCAGAGGTCTTTCCAGACACAACGCCTGAACTGACTCGATACAATGTTATTGCCCTTTACTGCGTCGCCGCAGAACTTCTCGCTTCGTACGTCCGCACCGAATTTGGACCCCTCCTGCACGACTGGTTTATCGACTTCGAAACAAGACGCCGCCAACAAGACAAACTGTCCGAAGATGAGGCTGAGGCGGATTGGGTATCGTACAAAGAGAAGATCAGTCACAGCACCGATTCGGAAGATTCAATTCGATCCCGGATGGACTTCCTGCTTCGTGACTTACTAATCCAACATCCAGGGCTTTCGTTGAAGGACCCGCAAAGAGATTTCACTCCGCAACAGAGGCTCGCGATTTTTCGCCGTGACTCTGGTGCCTGCCAACTTCGCGTGCGCTGCGATGGTGCAAGAGTCCGGTGGGACAATTGGCACTGTGATCACCGCGTACCGTGGGCACAGGGTGGAAAGACGACCGTCGAAAATGGGCAAGTGTCTTGTACTGACTGTAATTTGTCCAAGGGTGCCGGCACCTAACAAAACGCCGGGTGCCACTGCTGGCTTGCCCAGCAGTGCTGGAGCGCACGGGGCGAAGGCCCGCCTTCTTCGTGTTTCGGTACGGCTGTCGGCTCATCCGCGAGCATCAAGACGTCCGCCGTTCCGAGATCACACACTGCTGGGCAAGCCAGCAGTGCCACGCGCCGGGAAAGGCGTGACAACCGAGTAACCACCGGCGGCAATTCGACTTACGGAAATCGGCCACCCTCGCGTTAGGCCGCAAACCTGCGGCCTGTAGGTGATGGACAGAAACTGTCCCTAACCAAGTTCGGCGTGCTACAATGGGTATTGGTGAACTGCGACTTTCCAGCGTTCAGGTGGTTTGATCCATGACTGATCCCGCAAATCAGATACTTGACGCGTTCGACGCTTTGCCGCCGAATGAGCGCCGAGAGCTTGCTGCCGCATTGCTTCGCCGCGTCTTGGACGATGCTCCTCCTGATATGCCGGATGAGGCGTTGGTAATGGCCGCGGAGGACGTGTTCTTGGAGCTGGACGCCGCTGAGGGTGATGATGGCGAATCCGAATCGCGGTGAGGTGTGGCTTGTCGATCTGGGAATGGTTGCCAGGATCCGACCGTGCTTGGTACTGAGTATTCCCGCGGACGATGCGAATGACCGCGTCTTGGTAACACTGATCCCACATACCACGAGCTTGCGTGGTTCACGATTCGAGGTGCGCGTTCCCGCATGATTCTTGAAGCCCGGGGGATTTGATGCACAAAACGTCGTGACCATTCCCCAGGTGAAACTGATTCGTCGGCTGGGCACGCTTGCGGACACTCAACTGGAGCCGGTCGTCGCAGCGGTGTGCAAATGGCTCGGCATGGCTGACACTCCCTGACGCACCGCCGAACAAAGCGATGAACCGGAGCCGGAATACTCGCGCCGACGATGGAGAGCCAACGTCCGGCTTGGTTATCGCAAACGTCAGGCACCGATACGGCAGGCGCACTCAGAAGCACGCGCATATCCAGACGATCGAGATGTAACGTTGCCCGATAGGCCGGCAGTGCGGGCGAACGCTGCACACCCTTGTTGGCTTGTGACGCGGGCTCCTACTCAAACGTCTGCTCCGCCCCCGGGAACGTGCCCTCGCGGACTTCGTCGCGGTATTGCGTGATGGCCGCCACGACCGTGTTGCAGGCGCGAGGGGACGCTCTCCGCGTCGAGGAGGACTCCTCCCTGGGCTTGCACGGCCAATTCCCGCTCAGACTCAGGCCGCGCCCTCGGAGAGATGGGCTGCTGAATGGTGGTGAAGGGCCCAGTGTGGTTGCGTGGGCGACCTAACCCGTTTTCACCGGGGTCGCCAGTTCTCGCAGACGTGAGCGCCAGTATTCGGGATCCCGGAGAATCTCGTCCATAATCCGGCAGGCGCTGCCACGCGGCGGCTTCACGCCTTGCTCCCAGTCTCGCACCGCGCTGGCGGAGACTCCCAGGAATTGGGCAAAGATCGCCTGGCTAGCGCAGAGAGTCGTTCTGGCCTCTTTCACGCGTTCAGGATGGTACGGGGTCGGCTCGAGGTTGAGCTTGATCGTTCGGCAGGTGAACCGCTCGGGGATGCTGTCGGTGGTTTCCAGAGCCTCAGCAAATCGCTTGAGCCGTTCCACCATCCTTCGTCCAACGGAGGCCATGGCTCGCTCCTTCCTGGTTATTACTTCAGCTCTACTGGTAATTGTGCTTCGCAAGCCACGATTCGACTTGCCCGATATACATCTTGATTCCTTTCCTTTCGTCGTCCGTGAGATCGTCTTTCTCCCCCTTTCCGTATGCGGCCACGAGTAACACGGTCCAGTGGGCCGGGAAATAGACGTAGCACACGCGTACCGCGCCTCTTTTGCCCACTCGCCATCCTCCGGGCGCAAACCGCAGCTTTCGCAAGCCGGCCGTCCCCGGGATGACGGGGGGCCCGCCGGGATCAGCCATGATGAGGATTTGCAGATCCCAGAGGTCGCGCTCGACGTCCAGCCCCAGGTGCTCCCAGTCGTCTCGAAACTCGTCGAGCTCGACGAAGTGGAGGAAGTCTTCGGGACTCAACTGATGTTCAGGGTACAGCAACGTGCATTCCCTACCTCAATCTCCTACGCGCCGCTCATCAGCCCACCTCCGTATCGGCCACTAACGTCCGTGAACTGCACGGAAAGTATACGGCTGGGCAGTATAGTTGTCAAGCGTGATCTCTCCTGAAGGCTGTAACCACGACGGTTCGGAACACGTTAAGTCTATGTTTTCAATACTCTTACGGCTTTCTCTGGAAACCCGTGCTGTTGGGAAGCGAATCCACATAATGGGGGGCATGAATAGCGTCCAGGCGACCGGCGTTTGACGCCGCAAAGGGAAGTGGCAGTTGCCGCCACGCCCGGGGAAAAGAACTCGCGTATCGCAACGCCGAGCCTAAGTCGCCGCGTGTGCCGACTACTCAAACGTCTGCTCCGCCCCCGGGAAGGTGCCCTCGCGGACTTCGTCGCGGTATTGGGTGATGGCGTTGGTGATGGCGGTGCCCAGGTCGGCGTAGGCTTTGGCGTGGCGGGGGACGCGGCCGGTGCCGAGGCGGAGGATGTCGTGGATGACGAGGATCTGGCCGTCGCAGCCGGCCCCGGCCCCGATGCCGATGGTGGGCACGCTCACCGCGGCGGTCACCTCCTTGGCGATCTCGCCCGGCACGCATTCGAGGAGGATGGAGAACGCCCCGGCCTCTTCGGCCGCTTTGGCGTCGGCCAGGAGCTTGTCGCGGTCGCGCTGGATGCTGTACCCACCCATTTGATGGATGCTCTGCGGCCGGAGCCCAAAATGGGCCATCACGGGGATCCCGGCCGAGACCAGCGCCAGGGTGACCTCGATCTGCTCGGGCCCCTGTTCCAGCTTGACCGCCTGGCAGCGGGTCTCCTTGAGCACCCGGCCGGCGTTCTCGATCGCCTTGAGCGTGCCCAGGTGATAGCTCAAAAAGGGCATGTCGACCACCACCAGGGCGTACTTCACCGCCCGGCCCACCATCTCGGCGTGGTAAATGATCTGGTCCATGGTGACGGGCAGGGTGTTGGGGTGCCCTTGGACGACCATCGCCAGGCTG
The DNA here is from genome assembly GCA_035528065.1 of Thermoguttaceae bacterium. GTDB lineage: Bacteria > Planctomycetota > Planctomycetia > Pirellulales > Thermoguttaceae > DATKZH01. The sequence goes on from DATKZH010000506.1 coordinate 18,607, forward strand.
TCGCCCACCAGGATCCCCTCAATCCCGGCCGAGTCGACCAGCTCCGCCATGGTGTAGTCATAGGCGGTCAGCATGGTGATTCTGCGGCCGGCCGCCTTCATGGCCGCGAACTTGGGCACGGTAATCTGACGAGGCTGGGAGGTCATCGTCTTAGCCGTCAATTTGGGGAAACGAGGAAATCCAGGCGGTTGCCAAACGGCACGCCGGCTCGGCGCAACAAATCATTATATGCCCGACCGTCTGAGTGCAAAATGGACCGGGGGCCCTAAGGACAGTCGCCGGCACACGCGGGTTCGCACTCCCAGCCGGCCCGGCAAGGGTCTCCAGTCCCCCGTTTTTCGCTGATTTGACCGAGGGGCAGGCCGTAGATAGACTGGGGACCGAGTAAGGGGACCGTTCTGCCGTAGGGGACTTGAGGGGGACGAGCGCGTGGCTGGCATGAGACGTCGTGAGTTCATCGAGATCTGCGGCCCGGCCGCGTTTGGGCTTGCCGCCTCGCTGGGTTTGGCCGGTGCGACCACCGGACACGCTGCGGAGCAACCGGCGGCGAAGGCGCGGGGCGCGCCGAAGCAGCGGGTGAAGGTCGGCCAGATCGGCACGGGCCATGCCCATGCCGGCGGCAAGATGAGCACGTTTCGGAAGCTGGAGGCCGACTACGAGGTGGTCGGCGTGGTGGAGCCCGACGCCGCCCTGCGCCGCAAATGGCAGGACCACCCGGTCTACCGCGGCCTCAAGTGGATGACCGAGGAGGAGCTGCTCAATACGACAGGCCTTCAGGCGGTGGCCGTGGAGACGGCGGTTCGGGACCTGGTGCCCACGGCCGCCCGGTGCGTCGCCGCGGGAGTGCACCTGCACCTGGACAAGCCGGCGGGCGAGTTGCTGTCGGCGTTCCGGGCGGTGTTGGATGAGGCGACGCGCCGCAACCTGGCGGTGCAGATGGGCTACATGTTCCGCAACAATCCGGCGTTCCAGTTCTGTTTTCACGCCGTCCGGGAAGGCTGGCTCGGCGACGTGTTCGAGCTTCACGGCGTGATGAGCAAGATGGTCGACGCCGAGACGCGACTCCAGATTGCCCGGTACCCCGGCGGCACGATGTTCGAGCTGGGCTGCCACCTGATCGACGCGATGGTCGCCGCGCTGGGGAAGCCGGATCGCGTGACGCCCTACGTGCGGCGGACCCGGCCGGAGCAGGACGACCTGGCCGACAACATGCTGGCCGTGTTCGAATACCCCAAGGCGACGGCGACGATCCGCAGCGCGGTGATCGAGGTGGAGGGCGGTCAGCGGCGGCAGTTCGTGGTTTGCGGCGACGAAGGGACGGTCGACGTCCGGCCGCTCGAGCCGCCGCGGATGCGCGTCGCACTGGCCGAGCCCCGCGATGAGCTCAAGCGGGGCTACCAGGACGTCGAGCCCGCCGCGATGCCCGGCCGCTACGACGACCAGTTGATCGAGCTTGCCCAGATCGTCCGCGGCGAACGAGAAAACCCCTACCCACCCTCCCACGACCTGGCCGTCCAGGAGGCGATCCTGCTGGCCAGTGGGCTGCCGCTTGGTTGAGCCGAAGAGCCGCAGGGTGGGTCGAGCGAAGCGAGACCCAC
>DATKZH010000507.1:0-25704 GCA_035528065.1 Thermoguttaceae bacterium
ATTCCGCATTCATCCTTCCTCCTTCCTCCTTACACCTCAATCACTCCCAGCTCGTGGTAGACGGATTCGACGGTGGCCTCGTCGATCTCATCGAGTTGCTGCCCCGCGCCGGCCAAGAGGGCCAGGTCGGCCAGTTGGTTGATGCGGCGGGGAATGCCCTCGCCGAGCTGGTGGAGGCGTTGGATGGCGGACGTGTCGAACAGCGGGCTTTCCCGGCCGGCCCGGGCGAGCGATGCCTTGACGTAGTCCTCCGTGTCGGAGGGGCTCCAGGGTTCGATGTCGATCCGCAACTCGGCCCGCTCCAACAGGGGATCGCCTAGCCGGCGGATGCGGTCTGGGGAGCTTGCCATCACGATGGTCAGCCGGGCGTCGGGAGAGTAGTCAAACTGCGCAAGCCTCGCAATTTGGGTTAGTGCCTCTTCGCTTGCCCGATCGGCGTCGTCAAAGAGCAGGACCGTGTCGAGCTGCTGGTAGCGGTACTCGGTAATTCGGTCGGTCACTGACCGCCATAGCGAGGGGAACGTTGCTTCCCCGCATGGGTTGAGTTTCAGCTCGCCGGCCAGGAGCCACATCATCTCCAATCGGTCGGCCCCCATCAGATTGACCTTTGCTACCGGCAGCCCGCGCTCGCGGAGTTCCCCGGCGAACACCTCGAAGAGAAGCGACTTGCCGCTTCCCTGCGGGCCGGTGAGCAGGCCCAGGCGACGCCGATAGTCGACGAGAAAGTGGAGTCGGGCCAGGGCCTCCTCGTGCGTGGGGCTCTCGTGGAAGAACCGCGGGTCGAGTCGGGTCCGGAAGGGAGGCTCGTCGAGACCCCAGTGTGAGTGGTACATTGAACGGCGTCCCCACAGCTTGCGTGCTAGCTACGGGCTTCCGCGCGAACTACGGAGCCCTCGACCGGCCGATTCCGGTGCGGTTCTCTCTTCGGTACGGCCGAGGAGAAAACTTGACCCCGAATAGTCGATCTAACCGGTAAACTCGATGACCGACCGTTACTTCGCCGATACGCCCATCTCGGGCGAGAAAGCCACACTCGTTGGGACGGAAGCGCACCACCTGATCCACGTCATGCGGCTCAAGCCTGGGGATCGCGTGGTGTTGTTCGACGGCAGCGGGGCCGAGTTCACCGCCCAGGTCGCGCGGCTCCGCCGAGCCGAAGCTGAGCTGGCGATCCTCGCGCGGCACGAGGTCGACCGTGAGCTGCCGGTGGACCTGACGCTGGCCGTCGCCCTTCCCAAGGGGGAGAGGCAGCGGTGGCTCGTCGAGAAAGCAGTCGAGCTGGGCGTCAAACGGCTGGTCCCTTTGGAGACGGAGCGGTCGGTCGCCCGGCCGGGCGAGCGGACGTTGGGCCGGCTCCGCCGTGCGGTGATCGAGGCCTCCAAGCAATGCGGCCGGAACCGGCTGATGGAGATCGCCGAGTCGCAGCCGTGGCGCGACTTCGTGGACCGCACGCAAAGGGCCCCTCTTCGCCTATTGGCCCATGCGCGAAACCGGGCCGCTGAGACGGAACGATTCGCCGCTGAAAAGTCGTGGGCGTCCCTCGGTTCGTCCCATGGCGTGGTGCTGGCCGTGGGGCCCGAAGGCGGTTTCACGGATAACGAAATCACCCTGGCCACGTCCGCCGGCTGGCAGCTCGTGGACCTGGGACCTCGTACCCTTCGGACGGAGACCGCCGCGATTCTGCTGGCGTCGATAGGAGCCCAACGCGCGGAACCAATCTGACGAGCCCACCTGCTCCCCACGTGCCTCAGCCGGCGTCTCGATCTTCGAGCATCGCCCAAAGCGGGGCCGGGTTGGTCAGGTCGGGCAGGACGACGTCGGCCCCCGCCGCTTCGAGCACGTTGGGCGGGTAGTTGCCGGTGGCCACGGCCAGAGACCGGCAGCCGGCGTCGTCGGCCGACTCGACGTCGCGGGGCGTATCGCCGATCACGATCACGTCGCGGCCCGGAATGGGTCGTCCAACCAGCGAGGCGGCGGTCTCGATGGCCAGGCCGACCAGCCGGCTTCGCGTGGCGGCCTGCTCGCCGAAACCGCCCACCACGAACCAGGCCGGATCGATTCGCACCCCTTCGAGCTTGATTCGCGCGGCCTCGGCGTAGTTGCCGGTGACCAATCCGAGCAGTACGCCCTCGGCCGCCCGGAGCTCGGCCAGCAGCTCGCCCACCCCCGGCAGAATTCGCGACGACCCGACTTCGGTCCGCAGCTCCTGGAGATAGGACTCGCGGAACGATTCGAGCTGTTCGTCGGTTGCCCGAACGCCGTTGAGCTCCAGCGCCGCCCCGATGATGTGCGGGTCGAGGCGCCCGTTGCGGTCTACTTCCTCCAGGCTGAACGTCGGGCCGAACCAGCGACGCGCCGCCGTGGTCATCGCCCGCAAGGACCCGCCGCCGCTCAACAACAACGTGCCGTCGACGTCGAACAGGAGGAGCTTGGTCCGGGCGGCGGACGGCCGGGCGGAATCCGGGGGGCGCGTGGGCATGCGTCGGTCGTTCGGGAGTCGTGGAAGGTCTGAGACCGCGGTCAGTCAACGAGCAGACGGATCGCCAGCTCAGGCCGTCCCTCATGATAGCGTTACCGCCGAATCACGTGTAGGGCAGGTCTCGTATCTCGATTCACCCTACGAGCCCACGAGGCTCCGTCGATCACGCGCGGGCCGGCTTCTTGACTTCCAGGTCCCCCGAGGTTATTGGTGGGGGCACGAGCCGCTTCGACCGACGAGAAGGAGGCGGGTTCGCGGTCGTCATGCGCGTGCAAGCGGACGAGGAGGTACAATGACGCAGGCCAATCGATCCGGGCTCATCGGCGGGACGGCCCTCGCTGTGGCCGCCATGCTGTTATCGGGCACGTGCGCCCGTTCCACGCTTGCGGCCGAGACCCGGCCGAACGTCCTCTTCATCCTGGCCGACGACCTCGGCTGCGAGACGCTGGGATGCTACGGCGGCACGTCGTACAGCACGCCCCACGTCGACCGCCTGGCCGCGACCGGCACGCGGTTCCGCCACTGCTACAGCATGCCGGTCTGCCACCCGACGCGGGTAGCGATCCTCACCGGGCGCTACCCGTTCCGCATGGGCACGCCCGGCTGGGGCACGTTTCCGAAGTCGGAGGAGAAGCGGACCTTCGCCCACGTGATGAAGCGAGCCGGGTACGCCACGGCCATCGCCGGCAAGTGGCAGTTGATCCTGCTGGGGCGCAATCCCCAGCATCCACAACAACTGGGCTTCGACGAGTCGAGCCTCTTCGGCTGGCACGAAGGCCCGCGCTACTACGCCCCCTACGTCTGGCAGAACGGCAAGCTCCGCGAGGGCCTCGAGGACCGCTACGGGCCGGACGTCTACTGCGAGTTCCTCATCGACTTCATGACGCGGAACCGGGACAAGCCGTTCGTCGCCTACTACTCGATGGCCCTCTGCCACGACGTGACCGACGACCTCGACGCGCCCGTGCCGTTCGGCCCCCACGGCCGCTACGACTCGTACCCGGAGATGGTCGAGGCGATGGACGCCCGCGTGGGCCGGCTCGTCGACGCGTTGGACCGGCTGGGGCTTCGCGACAAGACGCTGATCCTCTTCACCGGCGACAACGGCACGCCCAAGAGCTACATCGCCACCGCCGTGGAAGGGAAGCTCGTGCGAAAAGCCTTCGTCTCCAAGCTCGGCGACGTGGAGGTCCGCGGCGGCAAGGGCGAGCTGACCGACGCGGGCACGCGCGTGCCGCTGGTGGCCAACTGGCCGGGCACCACGCCCGCGGGCCTGGTCGTCGACGACCTGGTCGACTTCAGCGATTTCCTGCCCACGTTCGCCGACCTCGGCGGGGCGCCGCTCCCCGAGGGCGTCGCGCTCGACGGGCGAAGCTTCGCCCCCCGGCTCCGCGGCGAGACCGCCGAAGGGCGCCGGTGGGCCTATTCCGGGCTTAGTGGGAAATACTGGGTGCGGACGCGTCGATGGAAGCTCTACGGCGACGGGCGGCTGTTCGACGTGGAGAACGACCCCCGTGAGAAAGACCCGGTCGCCGAGGATGCCCAGTCCGCCGCGGCGGCCGCGGCCCGTCGGGAGCTGCAGGCGGCTCTCGACCAACTCGGCAGGGGCAAATGACGCGCGGCCCCGCGTACACTCGGTTGCGCCCTTCTTACGGAGGACCCTGTCGCATGCGTCGGACGTTCCGCTTGGCAACGCTTCTTTTGGCGATCACGGCCGGCGAGGTCGCCCGTGGCGACGGGCCCGCGTTCTCCGTGGCGGCCGTGTTGACGGATGAGGAGGCGCTGGACCGGCCGCACGACGTCGAGCTTCAGGGCGACCTCGCCTTCGTGCCGGGCAAGGGGGGCTCGATCGCCCTGATCGACGTTGCCCGCCCCGATCGTCCGGAGATCGTGTGGCACCGGCGCGACCCCCGGGCGCTGTTCGACGCGGAGACCGTGCTCTTGCTCGACCGCTATCTGCTCCTGGGCACCGACGACCTGATCTCCATCGACGTCCGCGATCCGCGCTCGCCCCGGTTTGCCGGTCGGGTGTCTGATCCGGACCGCATCCGCCGGATCAACGGGATGGTTAAGTGGGGCGATCACGTCTTCGCGGCCTGCAAGCACGGTTGGGTGGGCGCGTTCGACGTGAGCCGCCCCGAGTCGCCGAGCCTGGCCGGCGCGCTCAACACGCGCGAACACGGCGGCCTCGGCTCGCCGCACGACCTCGATCGGTTCGGCGACCACCTCGTCGTGGTCGATCCGGCCGGCTTCGGCCGGCGGGAGCTCCCCGGCCAAGTGGGCTTGTATCGCGTCGCCGACCCGAGCACGCACAAGCCGATCCCGGTGGAGGCGTGGGAGCTGGTCGGCTTGGTGCAGAGCGAGGAGCTGGTCGGTGCGAACCGCGTTCAAGTGCGAGGGGCCTATGCGTTCGTCGGCGCGAGCCGATCGGACGCGCCGGGCCACACGGTCGTCGTCGCGCTCTCCGATCCCGCCCGGCCCGTCCAGGTGGCCGCGCTGGGCTTCTCAGACGGCCGGGGTCCCAACGGGCTCGCGATCGCCGGAGACGTCCTGTTTCTTGCCGGCGGCCGAACGGTCGAGGCCATCGACGTCTCCGACCCAACCAAGCCGGCCAAGCTCGCCTCCTACCCGTGCCCGGCGGCGTTCGCCGCAGGCCGCGACAGCGCCCACGATCTCGTGTATCGAGACGGCTATCTCTACGTGACCGGGCAAAACGACCAGAGCTTCTGCGTCCTTCGCGTCGAGGCCCACTCCATTCGCAAGCTGGCGGAACCGAAGCGGGCAAAAGGCGGCGGGTAACCGTTCGCGGCGTTTGAGGAAAGTAGCAGGCACACGCCGTGTGCCGTCCGCCGACGTCGTTTTCATGTCAGATCACACCGACGCCTCCAGGTGACTCTGCGACGTACTGGTGGCCGGGCAGACGGCACACGGCGTGTGCCTGCTACTTCGCCGGAAACGCGCGTTCTTCTTTTGGGTTTTGGGGCGATCGGCAATGACAGGGCGCCAAAGGACTTCCCAACGCCCGCCCTCAGGGCTCCATCACCCGTGGCGTCGGGTTCTCGACCAAGCCGGCCGGGCGCTGGTTCTTGCCCGGGCGGTCGAGGTCGCCGAGGTCCTGGCGGGCTTTGTCGGCCAGGGCGAGGAGCCGTTGGACGACGTCCGGTTGCTTGTCGGCGAGGTTGGTCGTTTCGCCCAGGTCGGCTACCAGGTCGTAGAGTTGGGCGGGGCACGGCTCGGTTTCGCCGCGGAAGCTGCGCCACTTGTTCTCCAGCGGCAGGTACAGCTTCCACTTGCCCGACCGGACCGCCTGGAGCTGCTCCAGGTAGTAATAGTAGAACGCCTCGTAGGGCGACTCGGCCCCGGGCTGGGCGGAGATCAAGGGCCAGACGTCGTGCCCGTCGATAATGCGATCCTGCGGCGGCTCGGCGCCGGCCAGCCGGGCGAACGTGGGCAGGAAATCCATGGTCGTGCACAGCTCGCGGCACGTCGCGCCGGCGGGAATCTTGCCCGGCCACCGCATCACGCAGGGCACGCGCATCGCGCCCTCGGCCGTGGTATACCCCCAGCCGGCCAGCGGCAGGTTGCTCCCTTGCGGGGGATTCCGCCGCGGCGCGCCGTTGTCGTTGGTCCAGATCACCAGCGTGCGCTCGTCGAGCCCCAGCCGCTCGACGGCCGCCAGGATCTCGCCGGTCGACCAGTCGAGCTCCTCCACGGAATCGCCCCAGGGCCCGTTGGCCGACTTGCCGCGGAACGCCTCGCTGGCGAACGGCGCCGTGGTGCTCCCCGGCATGGCTTGCGGCAGGTAAACGAAGAAGGGCCGATCCCGGTTCTCCGTGACGAATTCGATCACCTTCTCCGTGTACCGCTTGGTGAGCAGGTTCCGATCGGGCGGGGCCTCGATCACCCGCTCGTTCTCCATCAATGGCAGCTCCGGCCACGTGGGGCGCCGCGGATGGGCGGTCATGTCGTCGCTGTAGGGGATGCCGAGCCAGTAGTCGAATCCCTGCCGGGTGGGGAGGAAGGGCAATTGATCGCCCAGGTGCCACTTGCCGACGATCGCCGTGGCGTAGCCCTGCCGCTTGAGCACCTCGGCGATGGTGATCTCGTTGGGGTGGAGCCCCTTATGCGACACGGCGGGCAGCACCTGGCGCCCGTTCTCGTCGACGTGCATGCTCACCCGCCGGGGATAGCAGCCCGTCATGATGCTCGCCCGCGACGGCGTGCAGACGCCGCTCGTGACGTAGAAGTCGGTGAACCGCATCCCCTCGGCGGCCATCCGATCGATGTGGGGCGTGCGGTGGAGCTTCGAGCCGTAGCAGCCGACGTCGCCGTAGCCCAGGTTGTCGCAGAAGATGAGGATGAAGTTGGGCGGCGGCTCGGTGGCGGTTGACTCGGCTGCGGGCAGGGCGCGTGGAGCGGCCAGCAGGGCCGCGAACATCAGGGCGGCGTTTTGGAGTTGGCTGCGGAGTCGTCGTGCGGTCATGATGGTTGTCCCTCGGTGGTTGTTGAATGGCGGCCTCGTGCCTGCGTGCGTCTGGTCGGGCGAGGCGGAGCCTCGCGTTAGGGCGTTCCCAGGCGGAGCCTGGGAACGAGGGTGCGAGGGTCGCTCGGCGATTCAAGGTGTGCCGTGGTTCGGCGGTATGCCGCTCGCCGACTCCAGCGTCGGCAGCGGGCGGAAGTCGGGGTGGTCCTTGTATATCAGATTGCGGCGGCCGAAGTAGGAGCCGTAGTAGGGGGCGTTGGCGTCGGCCCAGGTGACGAGCCGGACCATCTCCTCCCGGGAGAGCTTCGCGTCGTAATGACCGTCGCGCAACACCGTGATCAGCCGGCTGGCGTGCGAGCCGAGCGATCGCGGCGCAAGCGGCACGACGTTCGTCTTCTGCGCCCTCGGCTGCGGGCCGTGAAACTCCTGGATGTACGCCACCAGCTTCTTGGCCATCACCTGCTCGTACGACCGGTTGAAGAACGTGGTCAGCTCGCCGGAGAGGTCCAGGTCGCCATCGGGCTTCGAGGGATTGTGGCACTCGACGCAGTGCTTGTCGAGGATCGGCTGCACGTCGGTCGGGTAGTAGAGCGGCCGGGGGACGGTCTCGCCGGGCTGGGGACCGAGCCGTGAAGGCGGATAGGCCAAGGCCAACGGCGTGCGCGGCGGCGGGGCCAGGCGGCGCTCCTCGTGGCAGCCGATGCACGACCGCGCTTCGCCCGGCCGGAAGTTCACAAACGAGCGCATCCGCTGCACTTCCATGAAGTCCTCGTCGAGCGCCTCGAAGAAGAGGTTCTTCTCGGCCGGCACCACGAAACAGGCGGAGCCGTCCTCGCGGACCGGCACCACGCCGTGGTGAATCGTGACGAAGATGTGGGCGTACATGCTGACGATCGCGTGCTGCCCGAGCCCCTCGTCCTCCGGCCAGAACCGCCGGGCCGACCACGGCCGGGGCACCTGCTCCAGCACGCGGAGGTACTTGATCCGGCCACGCTCGACTCCCTCCAGCCCGCGGTAGACGTCGGTCATCATCACCACGGCCTCGCCGGCCGGGACTGGCTTCGCCGCAAGCTCCTCGGCTCGAACCGGGGAGATGACCGGCGGCCGGCTGCGGGGCGCAAGCGGCACCGGCTGCCAGCAGGAGATCTCCGGATCGTCGTGGATCCGCACGCGGTTGCCGAACGCGTCGATCAGATACAGGCCGTAGGCGGCCGGGTCGTTCCAGGCCCGATCCGGGTTGCCGTCGACGAGGAAGTACTTGCCCGCCCCCGACCCCGTTTCGGGATCGGCCAGCGGATAGGGCTCGGAGTAGAGCGGCCCGACGTTGTCGGCCACCCAGCGGCCATTCTTGAAGTGGATGTAATTCTCGCCGTTCGGGAAGCCGCCCACGCCCTCGATGCTGAGGCTCGTGTCGGGCGTGAGGGAGCGGATCGGCCCGTGGGTGCGGACATCGCGATGCGTGTCGACGAGCAGGATCGGCCCGACGGCGAACGGGTGGTGCATAGTGGCCGTGGCCACGAACAGGTGATTTACGCCCGGGACAGCGCGGCCGTGGATCAACACGGGCGGCTCCTCGATCTGGTTGCCGTAGATTTCCGCGGAGCAGGCCCCGTCCGGGTGCATGGCCCAAAGGGCCTGGACGGCGATCACGCCCTTGTCGACGTATTCCCAGCGGGTGTAAAGGATGCGGCCGTCGCCGGCCACGCTGGGCGTCGACTCGCTCAGGGCCCCTTGGGAGAGCCGCGCGAGGCGCCCGCCGTCGGCGTCCATGCGGTAGAGCACGTTGACGGCCAGGCTGTCGCCCTGATCGCACAAGACGCCCTGCTCGCACCGCGTCGACACGAGCGCGATGCCGCCGTCGGGCAGATAGCAGGGATGGAAGTCGTCGGTGTGGTGCCGGTAGACGCCCGACGGCTTGTTGCGAGGGTGCCAGTACTTGGCGATCCGCTCCGGCTCGTCGGGCGGGTCGAAGGTGAGCTGGCGTAGGCCGCGCCCGTCGACCCCCGCCTCGTAGATGCGAAAACCCTTACCCGGTGCGGCCTTGTAGCCGAACGTGACTCGCCGGGCATCGAACGAGAGGTCGTAGCGGTCGAAGATCCCGCCGGCCAGCTCGGGCACGAGCTCGGTCACCTTGCCGTCATCGAGCGACAGGACGCAGAGGTTGCCGCCGAACCGGCTCGCCCGCATGAACTCGGCGTAGTACCACCCGGGGCTGTACGTGTACCGCTTGACGAAGAGCAGCTTCCGGGGCATGAGGGGGTTGGCGTCGACGAGGGCTTCGCGCCGGAGCGATTCCAGGCGCTCGCCAAGCGGGCGGAAAGCGGAAGCGGGGGCGTCGTGCGCGGTTTCGGTCAGCTCGATGGCGCAGCCTTCGATTTCTTGGACCCGCCCGAGAAGCGTCTCACACGGATAACGATCGGGAAACGAGCGTTCCAGATCCTCGATGGCCGCGCGAAGGTTTTCCAGCTCCTTTTCCAGCAGCGCGACCTCGGCGGCCGTGACGCACAAGCCGAGCCACTGCGGGTCGTCGGCCGGCGTTTCGGCTTCGAGGAGTGCGTCGAGGCGCTTTTGCAGCGGCTTGCCGGCCGGGCCCGTCTCGTCGATCGCGCGGCGAATGAGCCGTTGTTCCAGCTCCGTGTCATCGGCATGGACGAACCAGCCGGACGGCTCGAGCCAGTCGTAGTGGGCGTAGTCGAGGAGGCGATTCGTTCGCGGCGGATGGTCGCGGCGGATCTGCTCCCAGAGCTTCGCGATCTGCCCGGCCGACGGCTTGAGGCCTTCGTACCACCGCAGGTATTGCCGGCGCGACGCGAGCATCGTCTGCCGGAGCGTATCTTGCTTCACGTAGCGCGACGCGGGCCGCAGCCCGGGGCCAAGCTCCTCGGGCCGAAGATCGACGAAGAACTCCATCTCGCCGATCTGGAAGTTGTAGTGGACCGGCCCGCCCGACTCGTAGCTGCTTTGGACCCGGATGCCCACGTATCGGGCGCGGACCGGGTCCCAGGAGACGTCCTCCGACGCGCCGGCGAGCAGCTTGCCGAAAGTGTGGCCGCCGAGAAGCAGCCGGATACCGGCGTCGCCCTGGATATCATCGAGCGTCGGGTGGTTGCCGGGGTCGTCGTCGGCGAAGCAGAAAAAGTCGACCTCTTTGGGATTGTATGGTCCGCCGGGAGTTCGGGCGGTGAGCCTGGCCCCGACAACGGGGACCGGCCGGCCGAGGTCGAAGACCACGTGTCCGGTGACCGGGGCGGCCGCCTTGGCGGGGATGGTGGTCGTGCTGGGGCCGCCGAGCGTGTCGTCCAACAGGCAGCAGAACGTGGCCGGGTCGCCGTCGATCGCCCGGTCCGCCGCGTACTCCGGGTCGGGCGGATTGCCGTTGGCGCGACCCTGCGGAAACGCCGGCCCGGAGGCCAGCGGCACGGCCACCGGCGAGACGAGCTCCGCGGCATGGACGTCGCCCGCGACACCGTCCGGGCCGTCGAACGCCATGAAGGCGACGATCGCGCAGCAACCGGCGGCACCGAGCAGGGGCTTCGCGTTCATGTTCGTCCCGTGCGTGGGGCTCTCCTGCAATTGGCGGAACGTTCGATCGTTTCGACGCCCCCCATTCTCGCCGGTCGGCCGCCCGCTGCAAGTCTTCGTCGCGGATTTGGCTCGGGTCGGCCGCGGATATTGATTACCCGGCTTCGGGTTGACTATGATGGTGTGGCGAAGTCGCACGCACCCTCGTCGCACCCTCGTTCCCAGGCTCTGCCTTGGAACGCACTAACGCGAGGCTCCGCCTCGCTTGCCTCGCCCGGCCCGGGCAAGAACCCAAAACGCATCCCCCCGAACACCCAAGCATCGAACCGGAGGTACCCCCATGTCGCACCGCCCCCAGAGCCGTCGCGGATTCTTGAAGCAGGCCGGCGCCGTGGCCGGCTCGGCGCTCGTTGCGGCCCGCTCGGCGAGGCTCGCCCGCGCCGGCGCGGCCGGCAAGCTGCACTTGGCGTGCAATCACTATCCGTGGATCGTGTTCTACCGTCGCGAGGGGCGCGACTTCAACGCGTCGCTCGACGCCGGCCTGGCGGAGGTGGCCCGAAGCGGGGTCGACGGCTTCGAGCCGATCGTCACCGCCCCGGAGCAGATCGACGAGCTGGCGCCGCTGCTGGAGAAGCACGGGCTCGAGATGCGGTCGCTCTACGTGAACAGCGTGCTGCACGAGCCGGACCAGGTGGACGCGAGCATCGCCGAGGTGCTGGCCATCGCCGAAAAGGCGAAACGGATCGGCACCCGGATCATCGTGACCAACCCCAGCCCGATCCGCTGGGGCGGGCCGGAGAACAAGGACGACGCCCAGCTCGGGCTCCAGGCGAAGTCGCTGGACAAGCTGGGGGCCGAGTTGAAGTCGATCGGCCTGGTGCTGTCGTATCACAACCACGACGTCGAGCTCCGCAACGCCGCCCGGGAGTTCCACCACATGATGCTCGGCACCGACCCGGAGCACGTCACCCTCTGCCTCGACGCCCACTGGATCTACCGCGGGTCGGGCAACTCGTCGGTCGCGCTGTTCGACGTGGTGAAGCTCTACGGCCCCCGCGTGACCGAGCTACACCTTCGCCAGTCGAAAGAGACCATCTGGACGGAGACGTTTTGCGAGGGCGACGTCGACTACCCCGCGCTGGCCGCGCAACTGCTCGCCATCGGCGTCAAGCCGCACCTGGTGCTCGAGCAGGCCGTGGAGAAGGAGTCGCCGAAGACGATGGGCGCCGTCGAGTCGCACCGCGCAAGCTGCGAGTACGCGAAGCGGGTGTTTGCTGGATTTGCCGGCTGAGAGCGCCGGCGACGGTTGTGTCGTTGTTCGCTCCGCGAACGAGCGTCTTTTCGCGGAGCGAAAAGCGACTATTGCGACAGTACTGGAAGCGACGGTTGTCAGTTGTTCGCCGTGTCGGCCGGGCCGACCGGCACGTGGACGGTCTGAAGAAACCGCCCCCCGCTTTCGTACCATCCCTGCTTGAGGAAGCGGCACCAGGTCACGTCGATGAGCAGGGCCAGTCGGACTCCGGCGGTCTCCAACAGGGCGATCATCCGCCGGTGCGGCAGCGGCGCTGGGTGGTAGAACCCCATCCCGTGCTCCGAAAGGTGCTTTCCCACGACCACCACGGTTTCGCCCACGGCCGTGATCCCGTCGTCGCCGACCGGCGTCAACTGCACGAGATACGGATAGGGATGGCGACGCCCCGAGCGCCGCTCGGTCCCGTTGCCTTGCGGGCAGAGTGCCGCCAGCACCTTCGAGACTCCGCCCTCCGGTTTCTTGTCGGGCGGCCGGCGATTTTGTCCCGACGGGGCTGGCGATTGCGGCTGCCCGGCTGGTATACCCATGAACAACCTCTTCTGTCGGTGGGCGCTCACGGCGTGTGCTGATCGGCGATGGAGCGAACGTGGCGGCGGAAAGGCAACCCCGGCCCTGCGAACGCGTCCAACGAGCCCGGCGATGGAACCGGCATGGACGACGAATCGCGGTAGCAGGGGCTGCCCGCCTGCGTCACCGTGAAACCAGGCAAGATGCCTTTGCGATCATCGATGGAAGCCTACGGATCACTCGGACGAGGCGGTCTTCTACTCACTAGACGAGGCAACGGACTGCCGCCGGGAGCGGACAAGGCCGGAGAGGCGGAGAAGAGCACGCGATCGGATCGCACGCACCAAGCGGCGACCAAGGGAAGTCTAGATCACAAACCGCAGCTTGTCAAATCGCCGCGGCGTCCGCTAGTCCCCGGAAAGCTCCCGGATCGCGCCCTCGATCCGGCCCGCCTCGAGATGGGTCCGGGCCCATCGCCGAGAAACGTCGAGCCGGGCCTGGGAGAAGTAGCCGTGGTCCACCGGGTCCTCGGCGGCTCGGGCGATCAGGTCCAGCGCTTCGCGGAAACGCTCCTCGCCGCAGAGCTCCTCGATCCACTGCGAATGCACATGCACGTAGTTCACCTGGAGCGTCTCGTAGTCCGGATCCAGGGCGATTCCCCGGCGGAGCAGCTCGACGGACTCCGCGTGACGGCCCGCGCTGCCCGCATCGACCGCCCAGTTGTTGATCGTTGCCAGGAGATTCCCTCGGGCGGTGGTGCTCGACGGGTCCAGGCGCAGCGCCTTGGCGTTGGCGGCCACGGCCTCGGCAAAGTGCTTTTGGCCCAACAGATCGACGCCCCGGTTGTAGTAGATCGTGGCCACCAGTTCCACGTCGGAGACTTCCCGGCGCTCGGCCGACGCGCTCTTCGCGGCAAGCCGGCTGCCGATCGTCTTCTCCACCAGCTCGGCCTGCTTCTTGGGGTCGTCCATCAGGCGGAACCAGCCCGGGCAGGTCGTCTCCACGTCGACCGCCCCGTCGGGCAGGGTCAGGCGACTCATGGCGTGGCCGGGGATCTCCAGCCCCCGGGCGGGAAGGCCGAATCGGGCGGCCAGGCAGTTGAACAGCACCGAAGCACTCACGCAGTTGAACCGTCCCCGTCCCCGGTCCAGGGCCAGGGTCAGGTCGGTGGCGTCGATCTGGTATCCGCCGGTGAGGATGCGGCGGTGCATCCGTTCGAACAGGGCCTGGGCCCGCCGGCGCGGCGAGCCGGTCACCCGGCCCGACTCCTCCAACTCGGCGGCCAGCTCGTCGAAGCGAGCCCGGTAGCGGCCCAGCGCTTCGACGTCGGCCAAGCCGCTGGCGACCAAGGCGGCGTCGAGCAGCGAGTGCTCGTCCCAACGGCCGTCGGCGGCGTCGGCAAACAGGCCCCGCTCCAACCGAGAGAGATCGCCTTCGAGATGCCGCCAGGGCGACGAGAAGGGGTGGTAGGTCGGGTCGCAGGATCGGTTGCCCGGCCCCCACGGAACGGGCAGCGACAGCGCTTCACGGAAAGGACCGCCGCGTTCCGGGATCAGCCCGGTCGACCGCTCCGCCGCGGGCCGCTCCATGCCGCCAAGCGGCACGCCGACCAGCGCCCAAGCGTCCCCGCCGCCGGTCAGGAACCAGGCGATAGAGGCCAGCGAGAGACACCCAAGCGTGGTCGTTCGAGCTTGTCCCATCGGCAGGCGTTCGTAGGGATCGTGCAGGTTGTACGTCTTACGGGCCGCTTGACGGCCACAGAATGAAGAACGATCGCAACAAACATACGTTGCAGAAACACAACACGCGGGGGAAGAGCGGGCAAAGAAGAACGGATTCTCCCCGACCGCGGATCGTCTGTGTCGGAAGTGCCGGTTCCAGTAGCAGGCACACGCCGTGTGCCGTCCGCCGGCTACGGCACACGGCGTGTGCCTACTACGCGCGCTCGGCGCAGGTCTCCCGACCTCGCCGAAACCGGGGACCGCCGGTCGGACCGCGTGCGGGGTCGGGAGACCCGCGCACAGCGCGTATGTCGTTTCGGTTGGATTTCCGGCCGTTCGCAAAGCGGCGACGAGTCGCCGCACTCCAGAACGCCGCTGCCAGAGATCGCTTGCTTGGGACCTCGCCGAAGACCGACGTTGAGGTGACCGCGCTTGACAGCGTCCGTTGCGAAGGATATGCAGATCGTGTTCGCCGAAGGCGCCGTCGCCACTCCTGTGCGTTTGGCGTATGGGCGAACAGGGGCGGACGGTGCCCCGAAAGCCCAGGTGACGAGAAAAGGACAGGGACATGCAAACTCGCAGTCGGAGCAAGGTCTTCTCTCTCAAGGCCCCCTTGTTGTGGACCCTCTTCGCGACCCTCGCGCTCCTCGCGATGCATGCGGCCGCGCCGGCCGGCGAGGATCGCCCGGAGGGGCTCGTCGGCCAATGGGATTTCGACGAGCCGGTCGGCCGGCTGGCCTCGGACACCTCGGGGCGGCAGAACCACGCGACCATCTCCGACGGGCTGTTCGTCAAGGGGGTCGCCGGGCCGGGCCTGCAACTGAACGGCCAGAGCACCACGGCCGGTTGCCCGAGCTCGCAGGGCCTCGCGCCGCGGGATTCGCTGTCGATCGAGGCGTGGTTCCGGCTCCATGCGCCGCCGACCTCGGGCTTTCCGTCGGTGGTGCGAAAAGAGGGCTCGTACGCCGTGCGCTTCTCCGGCGGCCGCCTGGGGTTTCTCATCTGGAAAGACGGCCAGCCGTCGTCGCTCGTGTCGGCGAAGACCGATTGGGCGCCGGAGACCTGGTGCCACGTCGCGGCCACCTACGACGGCCGGCTGATGCGGCTGTTCGTCGACGGCCAGGAGGACGCCGCCTCGCCGAAGCCGATCGAGGGCGAGATCGACGCATCGGGAAGCCCGCTGGGCATCGG
Organism: Thermoguttaceae bacterium; assembly: GCA_035528065.1. GTDB lineage: Bacteria > Planctomycetota > Planctomycetia > Pirellulales > Thermoguttaceae > DATKZH01. The sequence goes on from DATKZH010000507.1 coordinate 15,216, forward strand.
CTCCAGCGGCTCTGGGCACTTGTTCTGCGGGATCATCGACCGGGTGCGGCTCTACGACCGGGCCCTTTCGGCCGACGAGATCCGGGCGTCGTGCGTGGCCGGGCGCGAGGCCATGCGCAGAGAGAAGGACGTGGCCATCCGCCCGCGCGAGATCGGCCGGGATTGGCCCGACCTGCGCAAACCGCCGCGCGAGATCGCCTGCGTCGAAGAGGGCTTCCTCTGGATCGACGCCGAGGACTTCGCCGACTACGGCGGCTGGTCGCTCGACACGCAGTTCGTCCACCTGATGGGCTCCGCGTACCTGATCGCAGCGGGGGTCGGCACGCCGGTCGAGGACGCCACGGTGGAGTTCGGCGCTGCCGAGCCCGGCGTGTATCGCCTCTGGGTCCGGTCGAAGAACTGGCTCAAAGGGCACTCGCCGGGCAAGTTCACGGTGCGCGTGGGCGGGGAAACGTCGAAGCAGATCTTCGGCACGGCCGACACGGAGGATTGGCGGTGGCAGTCGGCCGGCGAGTTCGAGCTGGCCCGCGGTCGCACGGAGATTGCGATTCACGATCTGACCGGATACTACGGGCGCTGCGACGCCCTGATCCTCACCACCGACCTGAGCTACACCCCGCCTGACGACGTGGAGCAACTCCGAAAGGAGCGGAGCCGGCTCGCCGGGCTTTCGCTCGAGCCGCAGCCGGGGGGCGAGTTCGACGTGATCGTGGTCGGCGCGGGCGCGGCGGGCAGTTGCGCCGCGTTGGCCTCCGCCCGGATGGGGGCCAAAACCGCCCTCATCCAGAATCGTCCCGTGCTGGGGGGCAACGCCAGCATCGAGCTGGGCGTGCCGATCTGCGGCGCAAGCTGTTGCCATACGAACGCCCGGGAGAGCGGCATCATCGAGGAGATCGGGCGGATCAAGGCCCGCTATGGCTACCGCAAGATGAGTGAGCCCTTCCGCATCGCGGCCGACGAGGAGGAGGACCTGTCGGTGTTTCTCAACCAGCACGTCTTCGCCGCCGAGATGGAGAGCGACCGGGCGATTCGCGCGGTCAAGGCGGTCGATACGCTCACCGGCGAGATCACCGTCTATCGGGCGAGGATGTTCGTCGACTGCACGGGCGACGGCTGGCTGGGCTACTTCGCCGGGGCGGAGTATCGGTTGGGACGCGAGGGCCGGGACGAGTTCGGCGAGAGCCTGGCCCCGGCGGCCCCCGACGAGATCACCATGAGCGGCTGCCTGATGGGCCGGCTGGCCCTCTCGTTTCGTGCGGAAAACATGGGGCGCCCGGTCGACTACGTCCCGCCGCCCTGGGCGGCCAAGCTCCCGCCGGCGGAGCAGTTCGGGCGAAAGCCCCGCGGCTTCGCGGGCGGGGAGTGGTGGCTGGAGCACCCGGGCGACGTCGACGACCTCTGGGACGCGGAACGGGCCCGCGACGAGCTGATCCGGATCAGCTTCGGCTACTGGGACTACCTCAAAAATGCCTGGCCCGAGCGGGATCGGGCGGCCAACTATGCGCTTACCCATGTGCCGATCACCGACGCCAAGCGGGAGACGCGGCGACTGGTGGGCGACTACATGCTCACGCAGAACGACGTCCAGAACGGCGCCGTCTTCCCCGACCGCGTCTCCTACGGCGGCTGGCCGCTCGACGTCCATCACCCCCGCGGCATCTTCTCCGGCGAAGAGGGCCCCTTCGACTTCGATCCCGGCGTGCCGATCTACACGATCCCCTTCCGCTGCCTCTACTCGAAGAACGTCGACAACCTGCTCTTTGCCGGGCGGAACGCGAGCGTCAGCCACGTGGCCCTGGGCACGGTCCGCGTGCAGGGCACGCTGGCCGCGCTGGGCCAGGCGGCAGGCACCGCGGCCGCGATGTGCCTCGACCGGAAGACCACGCCGCGAGGGCTCTACCGCGAACACATCGAGGAACTCCAGCAGACGCTCCTCAAGCACGACCAGTACATCCCCCAGCTCACGAACGAAGACCCGCGCGACCTGGCTCGCACCGCCCGGGTCACCGCCTCCAGCACGGCCCGCTACGAACCGTTCGGACGACCGAACCTCGCACCGGGCCGAGACACGCACCCGTTGAACATGCCGCGGGCGGTCATGTTCCCGCGAGGTCTGGGCGAACGGTTCGACGCGATTTCGCTGCTGTTGAGTTCCGAGCGGGCGGAACCGACCGAGGTGACGCTCCACGTGCGCGGCGCGTCGTGCGCGGGCGACTTCTCCTCCGACGAAGACGTGGCGGTGGCCAAGGCCGTGGTGCCGTCGGGTCGCCAGTCGCTGGTCGAGTTCCCCGTCGATTGCGCGGTCCGCGAGCCGTACGTGTGGGTATGGCTGCCGCCGACGGACGGCATCGCGTGGCGACTGATGGATCGGGCGCCCGGCGGATCGTGTCGGGCGTATGGCGGAGGCGGCAAGCGGCCGTGGACGGTCGTCGAGTCGCAAACCTACGCCTTTGCCACCGAGCCCGCGCTGGAGATCCCCGCCGACTACTCGGCCGAGCACGTTGTCAATGGCGTGACGCGAATCGTGGGCGAGGCGACGAACCTGTGGGCCTCCGACCCCGAGCAGCCCATGCCCCCGTGGATCGAGCTGGCCTGGCCCGCGCCGGCGCAGATCGACGCGGTCTACCTGACGTTCGACACCGACATGAACAACCGCTGGCACGGCACGCCCCTGGTGCGCGAGTGCGTCCGCGATTACGAGCTCTCCTATCACGACGGGCGAGACTGGATCACCCTGGTGCGTGAAACGGGCAACTTCCAGCGCCGCCGGGTGCATCGGTTCGCGCCGGTCGCGGCCTCGAAGCTGCGGCTCACCATCCACCAGACCCACGGCGCTCCCTCCGCCCGGGTGTTCGAGATCCGGGCGTATCGCGAATCGGATCGACCAATGGCGCTATCGCCCGTTCCAGAAGAACTGCGACAGTGACCCGACGCGCCAGTCTTGATGTTGCGCTAATACGATATCCTTCGGGAAAAACGAAAGGCTCGTGCACACCAACCCGAAGCGCAAGCGAGGAAGAACTCACGTCGCAACTCTTTTCCTCGCTTGCGCTTCGGGCTGGCGTGAACAACGTCGCCAGCACTGAAATCGCAACATCAAAACGCGCCAGCGAGGGAGAAGGACGGGAAATCGCCGGCCCTCGCTTGCGCTTCGGGTCAGTGTGAACGACCGCCATCCGTCGAGTCTTTTTTTGGAACGGCCCATGCCACCTGCAAAACCGGCGTCGCCGCCACAATCGCTCCGTTGGGCCCGGCCTGCAAAAAGCACTTTCGACCGCGCGAATAACCGGAAGCTATGGTTGAGAACAGGGACAGCCAAGGGCAAGAACCGGACGGTGACGCCATGACACAGAGCAACCAATCGCCGAAGAATCTCCCTCTCCGCCAGCAACAGGCGATTGACCTGTTGGCGCTCGGCCGGACCGACGCCGAGGTGGCCGAGCAGGTGGGCGCGACGTGCATCACGGTGGTCGAGTGGCGGCTGTACGATCCCGTGTTCGTCGCCGCTTTGAACCGCAAACGCGAGGAAGTCCAGAGCGCGGCCGCTCGGGAGCCGTTGGCGACCGAGCATCCCTCGGACGCCCCGCCTCTTCCCCAATACCCATCCGGATCGGGTGTGAGCGGCGCCCGATAACGGCGATTCTGGGGTATTCGTAGCGATTCCCTCCCGAGGGCGCCACGTCGCCAAGGCCCGGGAAACCAAGGGTGCCGCGCGGCATTCGCCCCCGCCGGGTTGCGGCCCGGCCGGTTCCTCGGATACGATGGCCTTCAGGAAAACGGGTCCGGTCTGTCCGCAAAGGCCTTTCGCTTGCCTGTCTTGCCCTCTTTCCGCCGACGTTCCGCGTGGCGAGAGATCGCGCAGGCGGGCAAGACGTGAATCGGAGCGCACCCATGCGCGAGTTGTTCCTCGCCTTCCTCCAGTCTCCCTCGCGGGATACCTACCTGGCGATACGCAGCGCCCTCATCTCCGGGCCGGCCTACGATCCGTACTCGCGGGATATTCTCGATGTGGTCGAGCTGATCGAGCAGGAGCGATTCATCGACGCCGACGAGCTCCTTCGCGCGGCCATGCCCAACTTGCTGCTCTCGCCCCGGGCGCACCTGTGCGCCGCGATGATCGCCGAGGAAGCGGGGGATGAAGAGCGGCGCCGCATGGAGGGCGCGGTCGCCTATGCGTGCGTGCAAGGGATCCTCTCCACCGGCGACGGCACGAACGAGCGCCCGTACGTGGTCACCCGAACCTCGGACGAGTACGACGTAATGCAGTTTCTGGACAAGGAGCTGGGGGGGCAGAGCCTTCACGAGGAGGGGGACCGCCGGTACGACCTGCTCCGCTGCAAAGACGGCTCGGAGATGTGGTTCGACGTCACGGACCCCCTCGGCAAGTTGGGGGATCAGTTGGACGAATGAGGCGTTGCCCAACGCTTTCCGCACGAGGCGGCGTAGGCCGGCGCAGGCGAGCCGGGTCGGCCGAAAGCGGGAGTGCGTGAAGGGGGGCGCGGAGGCCGGCACGCGGGGGCCGACGGGAGAGGAAACGCGACGAAAACCGAAGGAGCCGCCGTGAGATCGTGGTTGCTGATGATTCTGCTCGTCGGCGCGAGCGTGGACTGTCAAGCCGGCGAGACCAACTGCTTCGCGCCGTTTCTCGTGGACGACCCGCCGAAGATCGTGGAGACGATCTCCACGGGCATCGAGGAAGGCGTGGAGGTCACGCGGCTGAAGTTCCTCTCGCGCGTCGTGCCGCCGTCCGGTCGGCCGGTGATCATCTACGCGGTGATGGCGCGGCCGACCGCTCCGGGCCCGCATCCCGGGCTGCTCGTCTGCCATGGCGGGGGCGGGTACGCCGACATGGTCGCCCCCTCCGTGATCGGTTGGGCCAAGCGGGGCTTCGTGGCCATCTGCCAGGACCAACCCGGCATCTGCAACGTCGGCAAGTCGCGATCCAGCGGGCCGTGCCTGGAGCCGGGGGCGAGCCAATTCGACGTTGTCGAGGGGCCGTCGGATTCCGCGCTGTTCGACGGCGTGGCCGCGGCACTCAACAGCCTCGCCCTGCTACGGAGCCAGCCGGACGTCGACAAATCGCGGATCGGCGTCTTCGGCGGATCGTGGGGCGGGTACATGACGACGATGGTGACGGGCCTGGCCGGCAAGCGGGTCCACGCCGCCTTCTCCGTGTACGGCTGTGGATACTTCGACGTGGGCTCGTCGTGGACCCACACGCTCGACTCGCTCGCCCCGGAGGCACGCCGGATCTGGCTCGACCATCTCGATGCCGGGCGCCGGGCCAACAACCTCTCGGCGGCCTACTTCGTCCCCTCGCCGACCAACGACTGGTACTTCTGGCCCCCGGCCGTGATGCGGACCCTGGCCGACGTGCCGGGCGAGAAGAACTACTGCTTCATGCCCAACGACAGCCACTCGCTCCGGCAGCCCGGCGGCATGAGCGGACCGCCGCCCGTCAACCATCGCTACCACCGCACCTACATGGAGATCGTCTGGCTCGAGTACCACCTTCTGGGAAAGGGCAAGCCGTTTCCTCGGGCGACCGACGCGGGCCATCCGAAGCGCGAGGGCGACGCGGTCCGCGTGGCGTTCGACGTCCGCGGGCCCGAGCCGATCACCCAGGCCACGGTGTGGTATGCGGCGGGCGAGCTGCCCTGGAGGCTCAAGTGGTGGGCCGCCGTGCCGGCCCGGGGCGTCGATGAGCAATCGGGCCGCTACATGGCGGTCGTCCCCGTCGATGAGCCGGACCAGCCGCTCCATTGGTTCGGCCTCGCCACGGACCGCCGCAACGTGTCGGTCTCCACGCTCGTTCGCGCCCTCGACTCGACGTCTCTCGGCCTTACGCTCGAAGGCCACGCGCCGGCCCCGTTCAAGCAGGACTTCGAGGACCCCGCCGAGCATCTCCGCTGGCGTCGCAAGTATGCCGATCGCAGCCCGGGGCGACACCAGGTCTGCGCCGAGGCCGCGCGCACGGGCGAGTACGGGCTGAAGCTCAGCGGCCAGGGCACGTTCGCCTGTTGGGGTCTCCGCGCCGCAACGCTCCGGCGGAGCGGCGCCACGAAAATCCGCCTCTGGGTTCGAGCCGTCGAGAAGCCCTGCCCCCTGCCTGCCATCGCGCTTCTGGCCGAGTTGCCCGACAGTCGCCGATTCGAGTGGCGCTGGGCCAAGCCGCCCCAGGAGCCGCTCGCGTTGGAGTGGCAGGCGGTCGACGTTCCCTTGGCCGAGCTCGAGCCCACCGGCGCCGAGCCCGCGCCAGTCGAGATGCTCTCCTCCGCCCTGGGCCAACTCCGCCTGGTGACGACCGAGGAGACGAACGTCTACCTCGACGACGTCGAGGCACGATAGCTCGGAGTCGTGCGAGCGACCGTCATCAGGACGATGCGATGAGCGATTCCCACGCGGCAAGCCCAGTGGGGACTGACCCGAATCGTCCACCCTCCCCGTAATTCGTGACGGTCGGCAAGATTCTATCGCTCATAGAGCCAATCGAGGCTGAATCGGGTGATCTGCGTCAGGCGGAGGCCGCCGGTTTGCCGCTGCCCCGCGCAGTAGGCCAGCAGGACGTGGTCGCCCACGAACTCGATGGCCGTGTAGCAGTAGTGGCCTCCGGGGTCGTCTTCGAGCGTCTTGACGTGCTCCCAGGTGCTCCCCTCGTCGCGGGAGATAGCTACGCTGAGCGGCGATCGCTTGCCGGCGTACTCCGAGCGGACGTTCTGGTGGTCGTTCCACACCATCAGAAGATCGCCCGTCTTGGGGATCCGCTCGATCGAGGCGGGCGAGCGCGGCGAGACGATCTCGCTCGGCTCGAACGGAGACCACGTGTCGCCGCCGTCGGTCGACCGGGAGACGTACTGGCAGCCCAGGTCGGTGCGGCAGAACATCATCAGCCGGCCGCGGTCGAGCTCGATGATCCCCGGCTCCTGGAGCAGGATTCGCTCTTCTCCGGATCGTTCGCCGGTGCAGACCGTCTTGCTCCGCCGCCAGGTGCGGCCCGCGTCGTCCGAAAGGTAGACCATGATCCGGCCGTAGCCGGTGAACTGCTTTGCCGGCGGATCGTGGTGCAACGACGTGGGCAGCAGGAGGCGCCCGCTTTCGAGCTGCACCACTCGATCGTTGTTCGTCACGTAGTAGCCCGCGTCTTCGTCGGGGATGATCAGCGTCGGCTCGCTCCACGTCTTCGCTTCGTCGGTCGACACTTGCATGAACGGTCGCTCGTCGTCGGGCCACGACGTGCAGTTGAGGTAGAAGAGTGCGATCCGCCCGTCGGCCAGGCGCAAGAGCGACACCGAGCGGATGCTGTCGTCCTCTTGCCTGGGCACGACGATCTCATCCTCGGCGGTCCAGGTCTCGCCTCCGTCGCCGGAGTAGCGCGCCGCGAGGCAGGCCGGCGAGACGTCGCCGCCGTGGTCGAAGTAATGGGCGTAGACGAGCAGAATGCGGCCGTCGGCGAGCTGGACGAAATCGCCCTCGCTGTTGCGGTCGTTGCCCGGCCCCGGCGGCAGCAGGCGAATCTTCTGCGGCAGCTTCTTCGCCCGCTCGTCGATCTCCGAGAGCTTGAACCTCACGCTCACGACCGACTGCTTCTCCGGCCCAGGCCGGTACTTGACGTAGGTGGTGGCCGCGAAGGTGCCGTCGGGGAGCAGTTCCAGGCCCGGATAGCCGCAATCGCTGCCGGCGTGGCTGTGGAGCAGCTTGACGCGGTACTGGCCCGGCCGGGCGCCGGCGATATCGTCGTACGTGCCCACCCAGGCGACGAAGTGCCCTCGGGTCGGGCTGCCCGGGGCCATGTCGCGGAAGGGGATGACCAATCGCCCATCCGGCCCGTAGCGGGGCTGGTGACGATCGCCGGTGAGCGCGCGGGGAAGCTCGGCCGGGTCGGTCCAGGTCTCGCCCTCGTCGCGGCTGAACGTCACCAGAGAATGGTACTTCCGGCTGTTCTCGCGCATCAGGCAGGCGATCTCCTGCCCGTCGGGCGACCGGACGAACCCCGGCTCCGCGGGCCACGCCCCCGGGAACTGCTCGCCGGCTTTCGCGATCGATCGCGGTGGGCCCCAGGTGAGCCCGCCGTCGGTCGAGAGGCTGATCCAGGTCGCTTGCTGCCAGTTCCAGCCGCCCAGGAACCGGCCGTCTTGGAGGCGGATAATGCTCGTAAAGGGCATCGTGGTGTTCAAGCCGTTTTCCTTCATCGGCGACCAGGTCTTGCCCCCGTCCTCCGAGACGGCCTGCCGCATCCGGCCGTTGCCCTCGAACACGAACAGGCGTTCCACCCCATCCGGCCCTGCCAACCGGTAGAGCGCGGGGCAGTTGGTCGATTGCTTCCAGTTCTCGGGCACGTCCAGCGGCTCGCTCCAGGTGAGGCCGGCATCGTCGCTCCGGCGCAGCACCGCGCCGGGTCCGCCGTGGCCCAAGGGGTACACGCAGAACATGGTCTTGCCGTCGGGCATCAGCAGGGTGGTCGGATGCCCCTGGTACGCATCGGCCGTGCCCCGGGCCACGATGACGTGGCGGTCGGTCTCGCCCGAGAGGTCGATCGTGGGGATGGTGAAAGGCTTGTAGGTGCCGGCGGCGACGTCGGCGGGGATCACCGGCTTCTCCAGTCGGCCCGATGCCGAAAAGTGATAGACCCGCATGGTGGCCCGCCACGGCCGAAGCGCGATCGTGCCGAACTGCACACGCGTGTCGGAGCATGCGTACGCCTCCTTGCCGTCGATCAGGAGCCGCAACCGGGTTCCCTCGCGGATCACCTCCAGATCGAACGGCTCGCCGTCGCGGAGGAAATCGTCAAACGGCCCGAGGAACCGCAGGTCGCCGAACAGGGGGCCGGAGACGAACATGCCCTGGTTGCCGCCGCCGTCGAAGCCGAAATGGCTTCGCGTGTCGAGGTCGAACGAGGCCGCTGCCCCGGTGACGTTCCGTAGCGCCAAGCGTGCCCGAACGTGCACGTCGCCCGACCCCAGCGCCTTGCCGCCGTAGAGGTAGTTGTGCAGGCCCGAGCACTCCAGATAGCCGTCGGCCTGCTGCCACTTCTTCCCCACGACCACCACGTCGGTCGCCCGGCCGTCCTCCACGAAGACCGCACGGTCGGCGTCCGCCGCGAGCGACAAGCCCGTCGGCTCCAGCATAAGAGCCAAACCGAGCACGAGCGGCGCCGATCCGAGCAGGGGTTTCATCGTCTGCATCCTTCGGGATTGATCGAGGAATAACTTGCCGATTTACCGGGCCGCGCTGCATCTTCGGTGGAACGACACGTGCTGTCAACAGCGCGGTCTCTTGCACCTCCGCCCGGGACGTGCTCGAATACTCCGGGAGCCGATCGTCCGGCTCAGCGTATCGACGGGGCGTGATCCGAAGAAAGGAGCCAGACGATGAGAACGCGATGGCCAGCGTGCGTGGCCGGCGCTTGCTGCCTCCTGCTGGCAGCGATGGCGCAGCCGGCCCTGATGTGCCGGGCGGTTGCCGAGGAGGCGTCGAAGGGGAAGATCGTCTTCGTGGCGGGACCGTGTCAGCATCCCCCCGGCACGCACGAGGCGGCCGCCGGAGCGAGGCTTCTCAAGTATTGCGTGGAGAAGGCGACGAACGTCCAGCCCGTCGGCACCGCAATCCTCGACGACTGGCCGGAAGACAAGTCCGTGCTGGACGACGCCCGGACGATCGTCTTCATCGGCGACATTTTTCCGCCGGAGCGAATGAAGGACCCGGCCAAGATCAAGGCCGAGCTGGGGGCCCTGATGGACCGGGGGTGCGGGATCGTCTGCATCCATTACGCGACGGGGCTCCGGGCGGAGCACGTGGCCGAGGACGGAGCCCACCCGCTGCTGGGATGGCTGGGCGGCTATTTCGCCACGGGCTGCCCCCACCACCGCTCGATCGCCCGGGTGTGCCCGGCGACCGTCACGCCGGAAGCGTGCGAGCATCCCGTGCTGCGAGGGTGGAAGGAGTTCACCTTCGACGACGAGCCCTACTGGAACAACTACTTCGGCAAGGACGGCCCGGCCAAGAACGTGACTTCCCTGGCCTATGCGATGCTGCCGGCGGACCAACCGAAAAAGGAGACCCTCGCCTGGGCCGTCGAGCGGGCCGACGGCGGCCGGGGGGTGGGGATTGTTTTGCCCCACTATTTCCGGAGCTGGAAACTGGGCGACATGCGGACCCTCGCCCTGAACGCGATCTGCTGGACCGCGAAGCTCGACGTGCCCTCCGAAGGCGTGCAGTCGCCGCTGGCCGATCTGTCGACGTTCGAGCCCGCGTCGGTGGATCCCCAGCCAAGGTCGAAGAGCAAGCCGAAGACCGCCAAGTAACGGCCGGCTGAAGAACAGTTTCTCGACTTCCGTAGCAGCAGTGGGTAAGGGAGTGGCGTCCCACTCCCTCCCCGTTGTCGCCATGGGGTCGGTTCCCCATATTTACCGGCGTGCCCCTTTCGGGCACCGGGCGACCCCATGAGGATTGCCCGAGCGTCGGGAGCCCGGCCGACCTGACTTTCCGTGGG
>DATKZH010000508.1:0-6693 GCA_035528065.1 Thermoguttaceae bacterium
TGCCAAGACAGCCGGTCGCCGGCCGGCAGAGGCCGGCGGTTGACAATCGCGCCTCTCCAGGCACACACTTGGGCGTCGCCCTGTTCTCTGCTCTCTTGCGCGTCGATTTCGCCGTCAAAGGTTCCGGCCGCAGTGGGGGCCAAAACTCGCTGGACAAGCGCAGCCAATTCCTGTCCTCCATTCCCCAGAAAGACGCCCTCACGCGGAGAAGGACTCGCGGTCGACCTGATTGGTCAAACAGCCGGCGGCGAATTCGCGGCGCGCTTCTTCGCGATGGCCCAGTCCCAGCCGGCGGCGCTGCAAGTCTCGTCGCGTCTTTTTCGGTCCTAGAATCCCACATCCGGAATCCAACGGCCGAACCAGTAGTCCCCGTAGCGTTTGAGGGGAATATGCGTCGGGACCATGGATTACGTTACCGCGTGGCGCGCTCGCGCCGCATGAGCGGCGGCAGCTTGGGAAGCGGGAGGATAAACAGGCCGGCGACCGGAAGCAAGAACGAGCTGACACGCAACGCCGTGGCCGTGCTCGTCAGATCGGCCAGTGCCCCGAACGGTATCAGGAGAAGCACCGAGACCGACCATGCCAGTCCCATCATGACGCCCGACATCGCGCCGGCGCGGTCGGGGCGAAGCTCCTGGGCCACGACAATGTTGACCGGTGTCGAGAGCGACAATATCCCGCCACTCACGACGAGCAGGACGAGCGCGGCTCCATAGGGGACCTGCCACACGGCAATCAGCGGCAGGGAACCCAGGAAGCACGCGGCCAGCATCAAGCGCCGCCGTTCGAGATAGTCGGAAAGACAGCCGCCGGCGATTCCTCCCGCGGCGCACGAGAACAGGAATGCAGCCAACAGAAACCGTCCCTGGGACTTCGACCATCCCTTTTCCGCACTGTAGATGACAAGGAAGCTGGCAACCGACACGACCACGAGTGATCGCAGGACCACGGAAATGAAGACAAGCCAAACCGAGTGAGAGTCCGGATGGAAGAGGGATCGCCAGGTCGGCAACTTGGGCGGCTTCGCCGACGAGGCCGTTGTGGGAATGAACATGACAGCGGCGGCGGCCGTCACGAGGCCCAAAGGCATAAAGACCCAACTCATTTGTCGTGTCGCAAGGAGTAGCAGCCAAGTGACGGCCAGCGGGGCCAAGGCGATGCCTACCGCTCCCCCGTTCGCATAGACCGACATGGCCAGACCTTTCCTCGGCCCCGCGAACCGGCTTGCCAACACAGCCCCGCTCGGGTGAAACAGAGCCACCCCCGTGCCGCCCAGAGCGAGGAGTGCGCCGAGCCAAACGGGGCCCGGCGCGAGCCCGATGCAGCTCAGGAACACGGCGGCAATCACCAGGCCCAGCGCGAACACGCGCTTCTGGTCGAACCGTTCCAGGAAATGACCCACGACCGGCTGAAGGGTGGAGTTCGAGAGGCTGCCCACATTCACGAGGACCGTGACGGCAGTCACGGACAATGCGAACGCGTCGCGGAAGTCCTGGATCAGCGGGGTCAGCAGCACCGCGTAAAAGTCTCCAACCAGGTGACCGCAGGCCAGGAGAATGATAACGCCCCACCAACTCCTCTTGCCGGCTGCACCTTCCCTGGGTTCCACGCCCTCCTCGCTTTGCATGCACGTCACCTTCTTGTGCTGTCTCTCGCAAAAACCCCGTCCGCGTTTTCCATCAACGACTCGCGTCGTTGGAGATTCTACGCGGCCCGTTCAACCATCACCACCTTTCACGACGGGTGAGGGTCCACGGTCAGTCCCATGCCGGCGCGTACCCCGCGTAGCGCCGAATCACGCCCCGAAAACCATTCGCTTGCTCGGGCGCAGAATCCGTCCGGATTCAGCGGGATCGGCGAGAGGCAGAACTCGGTACTCTCGCCACCCCCTGCAAAGGGGGGCGCGATGCGGGGCCGGAAGCGCGCCCCGCGAGGGTCGTTAGGCGGGACAATTCATTCCGTCCTTCTTCCGGGGCCGGGACTGCCTCGTGTCCTTGCCACGGCGCGGGGTTGGTTCATTGAACCTCGATCGTCTCGGCCCCGTTCAGGGTCACGGGCCCCAGCAGGCCGGACGGCAGCAGCGGACTCTCTTTGCCATAGTGCTTGACCACGGCGAACGTCTTGCGGCGGGGCTCCGGCCGCGGCCTACCTTCGAGGAACCAGTCGGGCCACGACTCGAGATAGATGCCCTCCCACCGGGCGTCGTCGGGGAAGTGCTCGTCGCCGATGAGCCGGTTGGGCCAGAGATTCGTGACGCAGACTTCGAGCTCGTTGCGGCCCGGCCTCAGGGCGTCGGTGACGTCCACGCGAAACGGCGGCTTCCAGAGCGTCCCCAGGTCGCGTCCGTTGAGCCTCACCCGGGCGATCACCTGGACGTCGCCCAAATCGAGGAACCACTTCTGCCTTGGCGTTGGAGACTCGGGGACTCCGTCGAACGCGGTCCGATACGTCGCCGTGCCGGAGAAGTGCCGGACGCCCGAATCCTCGTGCTCGGTCCAGGAGATCAGCTCGTCGAGCTCGATCTGCTCGGGCGCGTCCCAACCGGACGGGAAGCGGACTTGCCACGGCCCCGATAGCTCCCGGGGGCCCGGAACCTCCGCCACCTCGATGGTCCGACGGCTTCCATCCGAATAGCTCAGCTCGAAGGCTCCTTCGGCAAAGACCTCGGCATGAACCATGCCCGTTTCGCCCTGCGTCAAGACGATCGAGGGACCGGGATTCTCGGGGGACGGGCTGTTCGGTGCTTCTCCGTCCGGCTTCGCGACGACGCCGACGATCCGGTTGTCGGGCGCGGGGGAGCGGAACGCGACGAACACGGACTGCAAACGGTCGAGGTGCATGGGGAGCCTGATGCGGCCGTCGACCTCATCGAATACGGCCGGCAGCGAGATCGCTCCCGTCTCGGGATTCCAGAGCTCGGGGCGCCTGCCGGAGACCCGAAACGTGGCGACGACGTCGGCGGCCTGGTCCGCGCCGTTGGCGACGAAATAGAGGTCCGTGTCGGCGGCCAGCCGCCGGTGGATGTAGCGGAGGTCGGCCTCGGAGGACGGCGAGCTGAAGGCGAAGTCGGGCGCCAGCCCGTCGGCCTCGGCGATCTGCTCGAACGTCTTGCCCCAGATCACCCGGCCGCTGTCCCACAGCGCGTCGGCGATCTCCCGGACTTCCTCGTCGCAGTTCGGGAAGTCGTGAAGGCTGGGTGAGCGGACCGGCTTGGGCCCGATGACGGTGGCCCCGGCTTCGACGAGGTCGCGAACTCGGCGAGCCAGGTCCGGGGTCATCGTCTGGTCGTCGGCAAGCATGAGGTAGCGGTAGCTCATGCCGGTGGGCAGCACGAGGCGCCCGTCCCTCACCGAGAGTCGATGGAGAAGGGTTTCGCGGTCGCAGCCGTCGAAGTCGTAGCCGGGGGGAAGGGGGACGCTGAGGCTCTGCCGCTTGCCGAAGTGGTGCGGGGCGCCCTCACCGGGGAAATACAAAACGTCGGCAACGAACCGGCCCTGGCGCAGCAGGTGCTGGCAGCGTGCGAGGTAGTCGAGCCACGGCTTGCCCTGCGCCCACCAGGTGTTCCTCCGGTCGAGGTGAATGCCCCAGGGGCCCATGGCAAAGCCGGGCCGGAAACCTTCGTAGGCCTGATGGACGCAATAGTGGATGACGAAATGGTTGATCCCCAGGCAGAACGCCTCGTCGCCGATCTGTTTCAGGCGATAGGGATGGCTCTGCCAGTTGGCGAAGGTGCCGGCGCCCGTGAACGATTCGGCTCCGGCGATCGGCTTGCCGTAGAGGTGCGCGACCGAGGCGGCGGCCTTGCCGTCGACGCGCGGCGAGCCCTCGTGCGGCCAGAATTCGCCCATGGGAAGATCCGACCCGGCCAGCAGGCCGATCGGGTTGTGAAGGAACGTCTGGCGGCCTCCCGCCTCGCTGGAGAACTGGAGACCGTTCTCGTGACAAAGGGTTTGGATACGCCCGAGGTAGTTCTCGGCCATCATGGCCAGAAGCGTGCGGCGCAGGTCCCAGAGGAATCGCTCGGAAACCGCATTGCTCTCGACGGCGTGCCCGGCGACCAGCAGGGGATAGAAGGGCGTGAGGTCGTAGCCGTTGGACCGTTCGAACGTCTCGGTCATCCCTTCGGTCCAGTTCTGGATGCCGACTTCCCAACTGTCGATGTGGGCGTGCGTGAAGGATCGACCGACCAAGTCCCTGGAATCCGCAATCAGTCTGTTGAGCATCCCGTCGAAGGCGGCTTCTACGCCCGAGGGGTGCAGCTTGTCGCATTCCAGGCCGTGGCCGCCCTTGCTGGCCGGATGGTTCTTGATGCCCGTCGTGGTGTAGCCGATCCGCAGCACGGTCCAGTCGCCTTCCGGCGCTTCCCACAACAGCTCGCCGTCTTCCTTGATCGAGCCCGACAGGTCGACGACCTGCGCCAAAGGGATCGCGGGCGTTGAGCCGTTTGAGTCCGGGCTGCTCTTCGCGGCCGGAGCAGGGGCGACCGTCGTCTTCCTGTCGGTGTAGAGTTGGGAGCCGCCGCCCCATTCGCCGTAGCGGGTGAAGCCGGCTTTGGGCTCCCAATAGTGGATCTTGTTGGACCGGCCCAGGGCCACTTCCCCGACGGAGACGTGCTGGCAGTTGGGGGCGAAGCGGAGCCGGAAGTGCCGGGCCGTCGAGGCATCGAATCGGGCCGTGTTGGTCGGCGCCGCCGGATACCACTTCAAGCACAGCTTGCCGACCGGGCGGAACGCCGTGCCGTCGTCCGAGATTTCCAGCGTGCCCGTCGGCGCGCCGCGCCCCAGGCTGACCCCCTGGACCACCAGCGTGTCTGCGGTGTAGGGCTCGGCGAAGGAAACCAGCAGATGCGGCCCGCCCTTCAGCCCTTGTTGCCCGAGCGGCGTGCGGGTCTGCCGGTCCTCATCGGCGACGACGCGGGGATTGAACTTGCCGTCCGGGGCGGAAAACGTGGGCCGGGCCTTCTTCATCTGCTCGTAAAGAGAGTGCTGACGCGGAAAGGCGATCACGGCCGCGTCGCGATAGAAATCGAGGAGGGTCTCCGGCTGCGGCAGTTGGACCGACACCCTCTTTCCGCCGGCCATGTGGGTCTCGGTCCAGACGAGCTTCTTCATCGACTTTTCGACCGGCACCCAGGGCCCGCCGCTGCCGGTGAAGCCGTCGGCGTTGTTCATGTCGATCTTCATGCCCAGCCGGCCGGCTTCGGCAACGGCGTGCCGGAACAGCTCGCGGAATTCGTCCGACATGAACGTCACCGGGCCGTCCGGCGGCATATTGCCCAACTTGTATTCCCCGATGTCCCCGAGCTTGACGTGCATGATCAGGCAACCGCCGATGCCCACCTCGTGCATCGCCTCCAAGTCGGCGGTGATCCCTTCACGCGTAATGTTGCCGTTCATCCAGAACCAGTAGACCCACGGCCGGGCGGACTCCGGCGGAGCCTGAAAGGTTTTGGCCAGATCGGGCTGGCCCATGACCGGCACGACGAACAGAACCGTCGCGACGACGACGCACACGGTGACGCAAGAAGCTTCCAGGGATCGATGGAACATGGTGACTCGCCCTCGGCGTATTCTGGCTACCACTTCACGGCGTGACCGGCTTCAATTCCCGGTCCAATGACCTTCCGTTCGTCTCATCATCTCCGATCCGTCTCCGTAGAAGGCGGGGCCGTCTGTCGACCGCCAGGGCGCGTTCCCGGAATATAGTGGACGGAGGGACTCAAGCCCACCGGCTGCCGAGGCATCGTCCGGTAGTCACCATATGGCCCGTTCCAGAAAAACTGCAACACTAACCCGACGCGCCAGCGAGGGAGAAGAACGGGAAAACGCCGGTCCTCGCTTGCGCTTCGGGTTAGGGGCGGCCGAAGAATAACTTCCCGACTACAGTAGCAGGCACACGCCGTGTGCCGTCCGCTGGTTACGGCACACGGCGTGTGCCTACTACTCCGCAAATACGGAAGTTATTCTTCGGCCGATCCTTAAGGCCTCGCGGAACTTGGCGGCGATCTTTCGGGAGAGGAGGGCGACCGGCACGAGGAACTCCCCGCGGGCCGGCTCCCAGTGCTGGCCGTCGGGGGTGATGCCGCCGCCGGTGATCAGCATGTGGACATGGGGGTGATAGCCCAACCGGCCGTTCCAGGTGTGCAGCACGGACAAAACCCCGGGTAGCGCCCCGAGGTGGCGTTTCCGGGCGCAGAGTTCCCGGACGGCCTTGGCCGCCACCCGCATCAAGAGGCCGTACATCGCCTTCTGGTGGCGATGGAACACCCCGTGCAACTCGGAGGGTACGGTGGCGACGGCGTGAAAGTAGTCGCACGGCAACAACTCCACTTGACGCGCTTCCAGCCACTTCCGCGTCTGGCTCCCATGGCACTTCGGACAGGCCCGGTTGCGGCAGCAGTGGTAACGCCAGAACGGCTCGTGGCAGTCGTCGCATCGGTACAGCCGCCCGCCCAACTCCCGGGTGCAGCAGGCGGCAATGTCCCGGAGGGCCCTTTTCTGGGAGGGCATTATTACCTGGCCGTATTGGGTGGTATACTTGGCAGCGAACCGGCGGACGACGTCCGCCAGTTCGACATTCGCGTTGGGCGGGCAAATGCTCGGCTCAACCATGGCGGGGCCTCCTTCCTTGGAACAGGCCCTCGGTGGTCTGGGCAAGCAGCTTGCGGAGTTGATCGCGCAGCGGCTCGGTCAG
>DATKZH010000509.1:0-10294 GCA_035528065.1 Thermoguttaceae bacterium
GATCTTCCACCTCGATAATCATCCTTGGGGCTCCGGGGGTGCAACATGGGAACATGTGAAAACCGCTTCCATGTTCTACACCGGGCCCCTTTTCTTCGCACCCCAGTTTACGCAAATACCTCGCAATCGCGTTAGCCCGGGTAGACGGGGTAACATGCGGGGGCGCGCGATGGGGGTTGCAACCAAATCATTTCCATTCCGGCGAGGAGTCCCGTCGAATGTGCTCCGATGAGGTGCCCCCCCGCTCCGATTCGCTTGGCGTCCAACTTGCCTTTGAGCTCCGGGGCGGAGTGTTCGATTGTGCCGAGGGAGTCGAGTAGAAAACGGACGTCCAGCGCGCGATCTTGCCAACCCATCAGCGCCTGGCTTCCTCGCTCGCCGCCGACATGCGGCGAATCGGCGTGGTTCGGCACTATGCAGACGTAACCGTGACTGGACCAGTACTCAAGCAGCTCGTTGTAATCGTCTTTCGTCCCACCCGAATAGTGTGAGAAGAGAATGACGGGGAACCGGCCGTCGGACTTGGGATAGGTGACGCGAACCTGAAGGTGCTTGTTTCGCGTCGTGTCGGTGAGCTCGATTAGGGCAACCGACGAGACCGCATGCGGACCGCGGTCGGGTTTGTACAAGCTGCCGGTCCGTGGGGATGAGTCAGGCGTCCGTCGTGCGGTGCCGAGCGGCGAGCCAGGCTCTCGCCGGTCCGTCGAGTTGTCCTCGGGAACAAGTTGCTTTTGACGCGGTGCCTGCCGCTGGAAAGCCTTCAGGCCGGAGCTCAATTCGTCGCGGCTCAGTTTGCCGTCGCCATCGCGATCGAGCCGCTCGAAGGCGCGTCTGATGATCTGCATTTGCTCGGGCAATTCCTCGCGCAAGAGTTTCCCGTCGCCGTCGCGGTCGGCGAATCGGAAGATCCGTTCTAACTGCTTTCCCAACTCGGAATCATCCGTCGGCTCCGCGGGTTGCGGTGCCGGATCGGATCTCACCGTGACCGCAGGCACCGGCTTGCCGTCGAAAATGGCGTTGAGAATCGCCCGCAGTTCAAGATAGACCACGGAGGCGTCGTTGTAGGGAAGTCCGCTGGATGAGCGTTTCATCGTGCGAGCGTGCGGGAGGTAGACACCGGCCACGTTTCGTTTCAGGTCAACGAACGGCTGGCATCCGAACGCGCCGCCGGAGGAGGCACGCCAGGCCTTGCCCGTTTCGGCATCCACCACTTCCAGCCAGGAGCCGATGCCGTACGGCGTCTCGGCCATGTGTGGATCGAAGTCGATGTACGCTTGCCACGGATGCCGGCGGATGGGGACGTCGCCCGACTGATTGGACAGCATGGTTTTCACCGCCTCTTCCGAAAGCACCCGCTTGCCGCGGAAGACGCCTCGGTTCAGGACCATCGTGACGAAGTTGCCGTAGTCGTCGATGCAGGTCTCGACGCTGCCGGCAACATTTGGATTCTTCGTCTGGCCGAAGGCGTAGTACGTCGTGCTCTTCATTCCCAATGGGCTACCGATCTTCTCTTTGAAGATCTCGACCCAGGGTTTCCCCGTGGCGACTTCGGCGATCCGGCCGGCCACCTGCATGCCCAGGCCGCTATAATAAAGTGCCCTCCCCGGATCGTACGCCAACGGCACCTCGGCGATCTTGTGCACCGCTTCTTCGAGCGTCAGCCGGGTATCGCGATGATACGTCGGTTGATCCGGGAATCCGTGGGTGTGCGAGAACATCTGCCGGATCGTGATATCGCCCTTCTTGCCCGTGAATTCCGCCAGGTATTTCGACGCCTTGTCATCGAGACGGATCGTCCCCTGGTCCACCAGCGCCATGATCACACCGCCGGAAATCCATTTGGAAGCCGAGGCGATGGGGACGACCGTCTCGGTGCTGAAGGTGCCGAACGCCTTCCGGTAGATGACCTGATCGCCTTGAATCAGGATTAGCGAGCAACCGCCGTCCATCCGGGAGAGCGATTTCTCCAAAAAGGCGTCGACCGGAGCGAAGTCATACGCCTCGGGCTTGGTTGCGGTGGCTCGCTTTCCGGCCTTCGCGTCGAGCGCGTGTTCCTGCCTGCATTGTCCCTGCGATGAGGCCCGGAGTCTCTTCGCCCTGAGCCAGTCCAGGGCTGCCAGGTCTTTCTTCAGGTACGCGTCGAGGAACGCAATCGTGGCCTCGGCGATCCAGCCGTGATGGCGCGGGTCGCGCTCCCTGGCGGGGTAGTACGGCACGGAATCGGTGAATGCGTTATGTTCCGCCCCTTCGATATCGACCAGATACTTGTCCCTGACAGAAGCCTGATCGTAGGCGGACCGGCGAAGATCGGGATTTGCTCTTACCTGCGGCACCCAGCGGAAATCCTTGGTCCCCGTCACAACCAGCAGGGGAACATCCGGATCGATGGACTTCCAAGACTGTTCGTGCAATCCAAGCCGGCCGCCGCCAGCCGAGGCGAAAGGAACCTGGGGCGACACGGCAACGCACACTTTGAATCGCCGGTCGATCATGGACGCATTGGGCCGGCCGGGCAGATTCAGCCTCAGTCCACACATGGCCGAGCCGGCACACTGGCCGGCGGCGGCAATGCGAGTGCGATCGATGCGCCCCTTGAGCAGGTCTATATCCAAAGTGGCGGACAGCAGTTGGTCGAGAACGAAACGCATATCGGCCGGGCGGTCCGTGTAGCTGCTCGTATCGCCGAGGGCTCTCAGCCCCCGGTCGGTGATCGCTTGCCGATCCCCGCCCGGATGGGTCAGGAAGACGGCGATGTAACCGCTTTGCGCGAGCGGCCGTCCCAGATAGCCGAACGCCTCCCGCGACTCGCCGCCTCCGTGGGAGAACACGACGAGCGGAAACGGCCCATTGCCATGCTTGAGGTCCGGGGCGTAGATGCGTATCGGTAAGTTCCGGTTCCGCGAGGTGTCCGTCCACGTCGTGTCCTCTGTCGCCACGGTCAGACTGCCGCTTGCCGGTCGATAGTCGCGGGTTTCGCCGGCAGCTCCTTCTGCCCCGACGAGTGGCGCAAAACCAAGCGCCACGACGATCAGCCGCGCCACAAGCAGCCTCCCCGAGCCCCCCGACGGCTGTCCTGCAAATCCCTTCTGATTCGACGTTTTCATTCGTTCTTCCTCCAGCTCAACTTCGCCTCGCCCTCGCTCAATTCATCGATTCGGTGCGAGCGAAGGAATGACTTAGCCGTGGCATCCTGCTTCAGGTACGCATCCCAGAAAGCCGTGGTGGCCGATTTGACGTAAGCCAGATGGTTGGGGTTGGCCGGCCCGGCGTTCCTGTAATTGACGCCGCCGCCGATTCCGCCGACATCGTGATGCGCGTCCTCGACGTACAGCAAGTACTTCTCCTTGGACGACGCGAGGCGGAAGGGATCCAGCCGCCAGTCGACGGGGTCTCCATTGCGGCCCCAATCGTTGGATCCGGTGACCGAAAGGAACGGGCGCGTTAATTCATTCCATGATTTGTCGTCGAGTTGGGGCCCTTTGCCCTGCGGCGAGATCAGCACGAACGCTTTGGGACGCGCGTCAATATGGCTGGCCCTTGCACCGCCGAAACCGACGGTGGTGGTTCCCGCCACGAGTTGCGCCGTGTGGGCGCCAAAGGAATGTCCGCCGACGCCAATGGTCTTCTTGTCCATCTTTCCCGTCAATCCCGGGACCTTCGCCTCAATCGCGTCCAGCGAGTCGAGGATGAACACGATGTCCTTCGGACGGTTTTCCCAGTCAGCAAACACCTCCGCCGGAGGGCCGCCGGTCATCGATTTGCCCGTCAGGGCCCGCGAGTCGGAATGGTTCGCTTGAACACACACGTAGCCGTGGCTCACCCAATGCCTGATGAGCGGTTGGTAGTCATCCTTCGTTCCTGTCGCACCGTGTGCGAAGACGACGACCGGAAACGGTCCGGCGTCCTTGGGAAAGGTGACTCGCAACTGCACGTCCTTGCCTCGTTCTTCGTCTCGCAGGACCAGCTCGCCCAGCGGTTCGACCTGCTGCGCGCCGGCAGCGACTTTGTAGAGCTTGTCCAAGCCGGTCTTCGGTGCGGCCTGGGCTTCGTCCGGCGTTCCCGCGTCCGTTCCCCAGCGGGAACCGATAGATTCCCGCAATGCCTTCCGCTCGTTCTCGGAAAGCCGTCCATCGCCGTCGGTATCGAAGCGCTCCATCAGCTTTTTGAACGCCGATGCCCGATCGACTTGCTGCGCCTCCGACACAACACCGTTCAGCAGGCACCAACAAGCAGTTGCCAAGGCAAGGCACATCTGAATCAAGGGTTTCATCACTGGGGTCTCCTTGTGTCATTCTCCAAGGTCCGTACTCGCCCGGCAAACACTTTCAACTCCTGGATATCGAGGAAGCCATCGTTGTTGCCGTCGAAACGCCCAAACACCTCTCTTGTTCGGCCGGGACCGTGAAACATGATGACGACCGGCACCGGGCTCTTGCCGTCGTACTTCGGTGGCACATGGACGATGTAGCGACGGTCCAGGTCGCCGGCCTTCACCGCTTTCGGCGTGGCAGAGGGCGCCGTCTCCGCGCAAAGGGCCGTGGTTGTTCCGAAACACACAACCACCAAGCTCAGGAAGTTCTTCATGCCGGTAGATACAACGCGCGCAGGCGAGCGGTTACAGCAAGTTGGGATTAGGGAACCTCCGAAAACTGCTTTTCGGAATGGCGTTGAGGGTGGCGGTTCGGTTTTCGGGGTGGATGGATTCATGGTGGCTCCTTCCCTGGGTGTTCCTGTTGGTTAATCTTCCGCGGTTAGATGCGGGGTTGTCATCGGTCGCGGCTCGTGGCTTTGCCACCGAGCAGCAGGGCGAGGAAGGCATCGTCCTGATACCGGTCCTGCGGTTTGGCACATTGCCGGACGACGACCATCTTCCGCGACGGGATCACGTACATGCGGCACTGGCCTGCCCCGAGCGCGCCGGCCAGGTCCGGGCAACCGTCCCGATAGATAAACCCACCCCTGTCGTCCGATTTCGATTTCTGCCGCGGCGTGACACCGACGCCGCCAGGCTGATTCAACCAGAAGGTAAGCCCGTAGCCCGGGTTGGCCTGACACGGCTTGAAGCACTCCTCCAGCAGGTCTTTCTGCACGATCTGTTTGCCGTTCCACTGGCCGCCCTGGAGCAGCCACTGACCAAACTTGCCCCAGTCGCGGGCCGTCAGGTGCGCCCCGTTGGGGATGTGCGGGTTGCCCGAGGAATCGTGGACCCAGTCGGCAATCTGCACGCCGATCGGATTCAGGATGCGCTCCTTCAAGTAGTCCAGCGGCGTCTGCTTCTTCGTTGCCAACTTGCGCTTCATGATCTCACCCAGCGCGTAGAAACAACTGGGGCCATACTGGAACCGCTCGCCGGGGCCGATCACCGCCTTGAGGCCGACCGCGTGCTTGTAGAGGTCGGGCGCAAGCGTCGCCCGGTCGTGGCCCTGGAGGTTGATGAGGTCTTGCGGCAGACCGGCTGTGAGGTTCAACAGGTGCCGCTCCGTGATCCTGCTCTTGCGCGGGTCGTCCTTCCACTCGGTGAGCGTCTTGCAGGCCGGCTCGTCGAATGACTCGACCAGCCCGTCCTCGATCATGGCGGCGACAGCGGGGCCCCAGAAACTCTTTTGGTGGCGCTGTGCAGGTGGGTGGCTTGGGCGGCGGCGTGGCCGTTGTCATAGCGCTCGAAGACGACCTTGCCATCGAACATCACCAGCACGGCCCGGCCGCCGCTATTGGCCGCGTAGTCCGCCGCCTTCTTGTAGTTCTCCTCGGAGGGCGCAACCGGTTTGCCTGCAGCGGACTTCTGCGGCGCGGGTGCGGGCGTCGGCGGCTTGCCACGGCCTCGCAACTCGGTCAGCGCCTTGAACTCCCCCGCCAACATCGCGCCGCTGCGGTCGGCATCGAGCCGCTCACAGATTCGGTCGAACACCTCGGGCTGGTCCTTGTATTTCCCCTGGCCGAATGTGGCGAGCTTCTTGAACTCGTCCTTGTTCAACTGGCCGTTGCGGTCGGCGTCGAGCCTCTGGAACGCGGCTGCGGGGTCGCGCTGGCGGCCTGCGCCGGGTTTCGTCTCATCGTCGGCGGCCCAGGCGCTGACGCTCAAGGTCAGCGCGACCGTCAGGATGGGTGCGATGGAGTGTCGTTTCATGGTGTGGAACCTTTCTTTTGCTCGGTTGTCGGTCGTTTCAGGTTTTAGTCTTCGCGTTTCAGATGATGCACGAGACCGAGGGGCGGCTAGCCAGTAGTTTCTAGGACTTTTTGGAATTTGAGCGACGCTCCCCTCGGGGCATCATGCAGGGTGGTTACATCATTCCTGACATGGATGCCCTAAAGGAGAGCGTCATGGACGATGGTAGAACGCTTGGCTCGATCTGGCAATCGTTGTTGCGGGAGTTTCAGCCGGAATTCACCCAAGGTGGTTGGGTGCGGTTTGTGGATTGGATCACCGGCACGGTCCTTTGCGACGAGGAGCACACCGTGACGCAAATCCTCACGTCGGTTGGCTTGGAGTCGCGATGGCGGGCGGTGGAAGCCTTTGTCGAGTACGGTTCCTGGGATCGCCAGGCCGTCGAACGACGGTTGATGCGTGTGATCGACGAGGTTCGGCCCACGCATCTTGGCGGATATCGGGTGATGGCGATCGACGACACGAAGGAGCATCGAACCAGCTCGGACGTGTGGGGGACGTGCACGTTTCACGAATCGAGCGCTCGCAGCCCCAACCGGGCGGAAACGGTGCGAGCCCACAACTGGGTTGCCATGGGGCATTTGACGCCGGGCAAGCCGTGGACGTATTTGCCGTGCGCGGCGAGGCTCTACTTTCGCAAGAGTCACCTGCCGGTGGGGGAAGAATTCAAGACAAAAACGGCCCACGCCGTCGACATGCTTCGCGTGGTGGACGAAGAATCGGCGAGGCCCATTTTGGCTGCGTTTGACGGGGCATACGCGATGGAAACTGTGATCCGCCCATGCCTGAATCCTCCGGAAGGTGCCCGTCGCATCGACTTCGTCACCCGGTTGCGTCGCGACGCACGGCTGTATCACCCGCTGGTCAACGAGAAGAAGAACCCGAAGGGAGGACGGCCTCGCCAATGGGGGCGTCGCATGGCCTCGCCGCAGAATCACGCTAAGTGGGACGTCGATTGGCAAACCGGTCGAACGTACATTCACGGCCGTACACGCTCCTTTCGCTGCAAGCGCGTGCTCTGCCAATGGTCGGTCAGCGGTCCCGAGCACTTGATCTTCGCCTACGTGTTCGAGGTCCGAGGCTACCGCAAACCATGGTACGTGGTCACCAGCGCCATGCGACTGTCGGCGGCCCAGGTGGTGGCGGTCCAGGCGGCCCGCTTCCGGCAAGAAGACGGATTCCGCGATCACAAACAACGCCTGGGTATGGAGGAATGTCGGGCTTGGACCAAGGAGCCGGTGCTGCGCACGTTCCAGGTGCAAATGGTCGCCCAAAGTCTCCTTCGACTGACGCAGTTCCAACTCGACGCGACGTGGGGCGAGGCCACGTGGTGGCACGCGCCGGAGTGGAATCGCCGTAAACGTCATCCGTCGCTCCTCGACTTACGCCGATTGTTCCGGCGTCATCGCCCGAGGTGTTCGAAACTCTTGTGTCGCCTGGAAGAGATGCAAAAACCTCCCCAAGCCCATTTCCCCTGCGGCCGGGCCACCGCCCGAGCCGCCTAAAGTCCTAGAAACTACTGGCTAGAAGAGTCCAGTTGTACTTCGCCGATGGGTTGTTTTTTGGAGTCACACCGGCAGGCGTGTCGCGCAGGGTGCCGAGGCTCTTCATTTCTTCCGATGACAAAGCGCCATCGCCATCCGCATCAAGCCGCTGGAAGAGGCGGTCCAGCACGGCTGGATTCTCCTTGAGACGGCCCTGACCGAGTTCGCCGAGTTGCTTGAACTCGTCCTTGCTCACCTTGCCGTCCGCGTTGGCGTCGAGACGGCTGAACATACCCGAGGCCATCGGCCCAGCAGTGGTTCCGGGGTTGGACGGGCGTGACGCGGCGCCGCTGCTCGTGTCTGATCTGCGGCGCAGCAGGCGGTCGAGGAACGCGGCATCGCGAAAGCTCCTGCCCGCTCGGATATCCCCTTGTCGGACCACGACCATCCTCAGTGACGGGATGACGTAGAGCCGTTGCTTTCCGGCTCCGGCAGCCATATACAGATCGTCGGGCAGCCAGTCCGACGTCACCATATCCCCCATGTCGCGCTGCAGGATGGGGACCTGGCGGATGATCTCTTCAGGTACAGGCTCCTTCAGCCACCACGTGAGTCCGTACGCCGGATTCTGTGGCGTCCCGGTGAGGCACTCGGCGAGTAGTTCCTTGGCGATGATCTGCTTGCCGTGCCACACGCCGCCCAGCCGCATGAACTCGCCGAACTGCGCCCATTCGCGTGCGGTCATCGCAGCGCCGCCGCCGAGTTGCGGATGTCCGTCCGGGCAACGGATGCGCCATTCCAGCGTGATGCCCGAGGGCTGCAGCACGCGCCGGTCGAGGTATTGCTCGAAGGCCTGCTTGCCCAATCGCCGCTCAAGTGCCTCGCCGAAGGCGTTCAGATGGTAGGCTCCGTATTCAAATTGAACGCCAGGCTGGCCGGACATCGGCTTGGCAATGATCTCCTTCCAGGCTGGATTGCGTCCCCCTTCTCCGCGTTCGCCGGGCATCAGGCCGCTGGTGAGCGTGAGCAGTTGCCGATAGGTAATCTGCGACTTGAGCGGATCGCCCTTCCATTCGGTTAGCGACTCGCAGGCGGGGTCATCGAGACGAAGCAGCCCGTCCTCGACAGCCGCTACGGCAAGCACGCCGACAAAGCTCTTCGTGCCGCTGGCCAGCCCGTGTGCCTTTTCCTTTCCGCCGCCGTTGGCATATCGCTCGAAGACGATCTCTCCATCGACCATGACCAGGACGGAATAGCCGCCATGCGATTCGGAGTACTCCGCAGCAAGTTTGTAGCGGTCCCCCTGGGCTTGAGCGGCGAAAACATTCGCTCCGAGACCGCCAAGCAGGAGTGTCAATGAAACCGTGAGTGTGCCTGATGCCTTCATGAATGGTGATCCTTGTTGGTTGGCTTTTTTGAGTTCGGTTTCTATCGGCGGCTGATCTCGGCGAGACCGTTACTTCCTTCCCGTGCGGCGTCGGACTGAAGCCATTCCTTCGCCTTAACGTCGTCCTTGAGGCAGCCGTTCCAAAAGGCCAGAGTGAGCGACTGGCAGTGTTTGTAGATGGTCTTGGAGTTGGCGTCCCTGGCAAACTCTCCGCTGAAACTGCCGTGATGTCCGCCTTCATAACAGACGTGGTACTTGTCCCCGGCGGCGCTCAGATCGAAGGGCTCTTTCTTCCATTCGGGGCCTCCGCCGGTTGCGCCCCGGTCGCGAGTTCCCGTGAACGTCAGCATCGGAATCGTGAGGTCTCTCCACGAATCCTTCGTCAGTCCCTGCTGGTCACTCCCTTGGCCGGAATACTGAATGATTGCTTGGACCCGTTTGTCGCGGAAACTACGTTCTTTGCCGTCCCAGACAACCGTGGCCCCACCAACGAGTTGCGTAATGTATGCACCGGACGAGTGCCCCATCGCGCCGATGTGCGTCGCGTCGATCTTGTCTTTGAGCTTGGGCCGCAAGACCGTCATGTCCACCAACGAGTCGAGAGCCAACGAGATGTCCGCGACACGTTGCGTGGTCAGCCCTTCATTGCCCTTTGCATCGCGTCGGGACTCGAAGGGGTAGCTGGTGTGAAGCACCACGTAGCCATGGCTGGCCAAATAGATCGACGTGTCGGCAAACGTGTCGTTTCCGCCCCCGCTGCCGGCGCACAACACGATCAGCGGATAGGGCCCGCCGCTTTCAGGAAAGTAGATTCGCACCGCCATTTCCTTCTGCCAGCGCTCCGCGGGAATCGGGAATTCGATTTCACGAACTTTGTGAGACCCGGCCCCGGTGTGTGTGGCATCGGCGGCGCGCTTCTCCTGCTGTCGCAGACGCTCACGGGTCTCCTTGAGTTTCTCGGCATCGATCTTTCGCTGACCTCCCGTCTCACGAAATCGGCGAGGCAATTCCGCGCGCCGCGCCGGGTCGAGCTGATCGAGCCGATTGCCGCCCGGTTGTGATGCTTTGTTGGCAGCGGCGGGTTGCGCATTGGCCAAGCTATGGCTCGTCGCAAAAAAAGTGTCACATTGGTATGGACCGAGATTCTTGAATGGTGCATAACTCACCCGCATGAGCGGGGAAGGATACTCGACTTTTGAAGTTCGCATTCGCGCCGTGCAAGCTGTCGAGCGTGGATGGGCGGTTTGTGAAGCAGCG
>DATKZH010000510.1:0-14711 GCA_035528065.1 Thermoguttaceae bacterium
GACCGGGTTCTCGGCGTGAATCCCGGCCGGCATGCGAGTGAAACCAAACCGGCGGCCAACTCGGTCACTCTCACCGGCAAGGTCATCTTGAGCCGGGCGGACACAACGTCGAAATCCGTGACCATTCGGCTTGCCCATGACACCACCACAAGTGGGTGCCGGTGGCGGGTTCGTGGCGAAAGAAGCTGTGTCAAGAACCTCCTGGCGGCACGGCTTTACGGGCTCTTGATTTTGACATGGCGATCTCGGACTCCCTGGACAGGACTTACGTGCCGGATAAGGGATTGCGGCGTTTGCCTCGGGAAACGAAGGATTCTTGACACGGCGTTCGGCGGCACTACAATGAGGGGGGTGTTGGAGTTACCGACTGCGCCAGGAGTCGAACGATTATCGATCTGTATGGGAAAGCGAATGCGCTAGTGAACAAAACACCGAGATATCGTCTTGTAGCTTTGACCGCTGCTCTGCTATGGGCTCCGCTGACTGCGCTGCCCGCGGCCGACCTCGTGCTCGTCGAGAACGGCGTCAGCCGCGCGCCGATCATCGTTTACAAAGACGCCCCGCCACGCACGCGGGATGCGGCGGTGACACTGGCGGACTACATCGAGAAGACGAGCGGTGCGCGCCCGGAGATCATCGACGGTGAGCCGAAGCCGGTGCCTGATCGCGCGATCTGGGTCGGCTTTCAGCCGGCGCTGAAGACGCTGTTTCCGAAACTCGACTTCGATTTCAAACACCCCGAGGAAATCGTCATCGCCGCGAGTGAGAAGCATCTCGTCATCGCCGGGCGCGACCGCTGGGATCCGCAGCGGCTAAACGTGGAGGGTCGCGACGGAAAGATCACCGGCAAGCAGCAGGAATACGGCACGGTGAACGCGGTCTACACGTTCCTCCCCGACAAGCTGGACGTGCGCTGGCTCTGGCCCGGGGAGTTGGGCGAGGACGTGGTGCCGCGCAAGACGATCCGCCTCGCGCCCTTCGAACATCGCTACCATCCTCGCATCCGCTCGCGCGCGGGCGTCTTCGCCTTCTCCACGCTGGGCAACAAGGGCTATGGACGCTCACATGACTGGACGCGACTCCAGCGGCTGCAGTTGCACTCGCTCGACATGAGCGGCGGTCATGGCTTCAGCGACTGGTGGGAGCGCTTTCACAAGACGCATCCTGAGTTTTTCGCGCTCCAGCCGGACGGAACTCGCAGCGGACATCCCAGTCCGAAGAACGCAAAGATCTGCGAGTCGAACCCGGCGGTGTGGCAGCAATGGTTGGCGGACGTGGCGGCACAGCTCGATCGGGACCCCACGCAGTCGATTTTCAACGCCTCGCCCAACGATGGCTGGGCCAGCGGTCATTGCGTGTGCGAAAACTGCCGCGCCTGGGATCATCCCGACGGCGAGCCGCGATTGCTCTTCTGGGAGGGAAGCAGGAAGACGCTGCCGGCCCTGACCGACCGCGATGTGACCTTTGCCAACCGGCTTGGCGAGCTGTTGAAGGAACGCTATCCCGGCAAGGATTACCGCGTGCTCATGCTGTCTTACGGCCATTCACGGCCCGCGCCGGTCAAGGCGGTGCCGGCAGATAACGTCATCATATCCAGTGTGGCCAACTTCCTCGGACGCAGGAACCTCGAGGACGATGGCTCTCCACGCGGGACGACGCACCGGCAGCAGTTCGAGGCCTGGACCAAACTGGCCCGGCACCTCATGTGGCGGCCAAACACCGGGAGTCCGGCGGGCTGGCAGCAGGGGCTTCCCGATTTGTCCATCGCTCAGACCATCGAGGACTTCAAGATGGTAGCCGCTTCCGGTTGTCTCGGCATTTATATCGACAGCGTATGGGAGCACTGGGCCACGCAGGGCCCCCAGTATTACGTGATGGCCCAGCTCACCTGGAATCCGGGACAGGACGGCTGCGCCGTGCTCGACGACTACTACCGGCGGGCCTTCGGACCCGCAGCGGATTCCGTGCGGCGGTATTTTGAAACCATCGAGCAGGCGCGGACGGAGTACGTGGCCAAGAACGGCTACGCGGCCGGTGCGATCAACCTGGGAAATCTCTTCACTCCAAGGCTGCTAGACGTGGCAGAATCGCACCTGCATCAGGCCGCGGAAGCGGCCGCCCAAGATCGCGAGGTGTATCGCCAGCGCGTCGAGTGGGTGCGGGCCGGATTGACGTTCACGCGGCTCGTCGCCGAAAATGCCAGGCTGATGAGCGGCTATTGGAACAAGCCGGATGAGACCGCGGCGGCGCAGGTCCGGAAGAACTGGGGACAGATGGAGACCATCTGCCAGACGTATCCTTTCGCCATCAACTGGGGGCCCGTGCGGCCAACCACTCCGCGCATGGCGGGCCTGCATCCCGATCATCCGAATCCGAGGCTGAATCGACCGAAGCCGAACCGCAAGCCACCGGCAAGCGACCTCGATTTGAACTGACATGCACTTGCCCCACATGAAACGCATGGTCTCTGTCATCCTCACCACGCTGGGAATCAGCGGCCTCATTACGGCCTCGCCGCCGCAGTCCGATCTCGCTCTGCAACCGGCACACTTGATTGTCTCGCCGTGGCCGCAACACATTCCGCCGACGAAACGGCAGGGTGTACCGAGCATCGAACGCACCGCCAAAGGCCGGCTCTGGGTGGTTTACGGCAGGGACGTGGAGAGCACTCGCACTTACCAGGTGCTAAAGACCAGCGATGACGACGGGCGGTCGTGGTCGGAGGTGAAACTCATGATTCTGCCGCGTCAGGGAGAGCGGGCGATGTCCGCTTCCCTCTGGATCGATCCACTGGGGCGGCTGTGGGTTTTCTGGGGCCAGAGCGTGGGCCTTCAAGATGGCCGCTTCGGGGTCTGGGCCATGACCACCGACGACCCGGACGCGGCCGAGCCGAACTGGTCTCAGCCGCGACGCCTCGGTGACGGCATCTTGTTGAACAAACCCACCGTCCTCTCCAACGGCGACTGGCTTTTGGCCGCCTCCGTCTGGAAAGCCGACAACAGCATTCGCGTGTATGCCTCGACCGACCAGGGCGGGGTTTTCACACTCCGCGGCACCGCCAACGTCTCCGATCCCGCCACACGCGGCCCCGACGAGCCAATGATCGTCGAGCGGAAAGACGGCTGGCTGTGGATGATGGTGCGCGTCCAGGGCCTGGCCGAAACAGTCTCACAGGATGGCGGCAGGACTTGGACGCCGGTCAAGCGTCTCGCCATCCAGCATCCGACTTCGCGATTTTTCCTTCGGCGACTGCGTTCTGGAGCGTTGCTCCTGGTCAAACACGGCCCGCTCAATAAACGCGCCCGGCGGGAACAACTGACCGCCTACGTCTCCGACGACGACGGCAGAACCTGGCAGGGCGGCCTGATGCTCGATGAACGCGAAAACGTCACGTATCCCGACGGCGTGCAGGCTGATGACGGCACGATCTACGTGGTCTATGATTACAACCGCACGCCCGAGGGAGTCATCCTCATGGCAACGTTTTGTGAAGAGGACGTGCGCACCGGAAAACCGGCGTCCGCCAAGGCGCGCCTGCGACTGGAAATCAGCCGGCTTTCGAAGAATTGAACCTAGAGATCAACATGAAGCCCACCCTCACACTCCTTGCCACCCTGCTGCTGGCTCCGCCGGCCGCGCTCCATGCTGCTGACTAACCGTTCCAGCGTCGAACCGGCGTCCCATCAAGTCGTGCGTTTTCTCGGATGTGTCGAAATACGACCGTCTGCGAAACACTCCGTCGGGGGGCAGCCTGATTCGACCCATTGCCCGGTCGCGAGCTATCCGGGACACGTTTTCTGAAGCACGCCGGAGTGCCCCAAATACTCGTCGGCTGGGACGGTCTGAGCGGACCGGCCGAATCGGGGCCGAAACTGCTTCATCAATCCAACGATTGTTGGAACACACTTTCGGCCTCTGCGGAGGGCCGTTCGAGTATCAGGGGAACTTCTTGTCGTGGCGGTGTGTCAAAGCACTATCACCACCACTCACCCTGAAAAGAAGGAGTAAACAACATGCGTATTGTCGCCCACACGCTGGTATCATTGCTGATCCTCTTGGCCGCCCAAGGTCGTCCGACGATGGGCGCTCCTCCCACCTCCGCAACCCCGGCCGATAAAGCGGCCGAGACGAAAACCCACGCCTTGCCGGCTGACGCGACGGCAACGGTTATTGTTTTTGACTATAGTGGTGGGATGATCCAACCAAAGAACAACGACCCGCTGATGGTGATTCGCGCGGATGGATCGGTAACCTTGGGAGATCGATATCGGGATAACGCTCGCATAGAGACCAGGATCACGAAGGACGATCTCCAAGCGTTGCTGCGATTGGCAATCGACACGAATGATATCTTCAAGATCAATGCTGCCGAGATCGGGCAGTCAATCGACGCGAAAGTCAAACGGGAGAATGAGAAACTGGCAGCCCAGGGGATCCGAATGGTTGGTCCGAATAGTGTTGCTGACGGCGCGACGACCGTTGTGCGGATTCATGCCGATGGCAAAGACCACCAGGTGAGCCTCTACGACTTGCGTGGAAAGTCCGGCTTCCTCCGGAATGACGAGCGTTTGGCCCGGCTGCAAAACATCGTCACGCGACTCGGAGAGGTTGAACGGAAGCTCAGGGCCGGGGCCGCAAAAGCGAGCCCCGAGGCCGCAAAAGAAGAACCATCTGTCCAATAGATTAATCGCAAACCGCACGTTATGCGTATGGGACCAGATGGCACAATCAAGTGTGGAGAGTAGCGAGGGAGAAGGAGAAATCAAGTAGGTGGGCACGGTGCGCCCCACCTCCGCGCGATAACCGGCGCCAGACCGCCGACAGGCGACTGAGAGTCCCAAGTACCCGTGGCGCGTGAGACACGTCATAAAAGGACCGTGCGTGAAACACTCCATCGGGGGATGGTCTGATTCAGCCCAACACCGGGTCGCGAGCAATCTGGCACCCGTTTTTCGGTACCGCCAAAAGTGCCCCAAGTACCCGTGAGCTGGGACGGTCCGGGCGGACCGGCCGAATCGGGGCCGAAACTGCGTCATCAACCCAAGGTTTTGCGGAACGCCGGAGCGAGGTCTGCGTGTCTGGCCGAAAATCCGCTCCCGAGCGTTTCCTTGCCCGGATACAGTCTACTCGCCTGGGAGCGAGGCCCTGTTATACTGACTGGCGTATCGCCTTCCACGGCTTGAGGGCATGACCATGAACGACTCGCCCAAACCAAAACTCCGCTGGTATCAGTGCAGCCCGTGGACGCTGCTGAACAGGAACTCTCCAATCCTCTTTCAAAGGACGCACGCGATGGAAGGCCATGTTCTCACGTTCATCATACACGATAACCCTTTCGTATCCGGGAAGGAGTTTCAGTTCGGAGATTACCAAGTCAGGGCCTGGTTTGAGGAAGAGATCGGAGAAGGGAACTCGATCGAAATTGAGTTTAATCCGGAGATTTCTCAGCGGTCTCTGGGAGAACTCTTCGCTACGTTGGCTCGCATGTTTTCGAGCGATGCGTACAAGAACATCGACTTTCGTCGAGGGCTCCTACGAGGTGACAAGTCTTTTCCGGGAGGCTCTGAGTGCATTTGGAAAGGAGATGGACAGCTACGAGCGGATGGGACATTCAACCACAATGACTTTCCTCACAAGTAAGTGGCAGATTCCGTAAGTCACAGAACACTGTTCGGTGGCGTTGTAGACGGAAAGCGGCGTAACTGCAACGGAATCGCAATCCGTTAGACAAATGAAACCAAGGCCAACCGCAAAGAATTTTCCCGTGTACGCTTCGTGGCTCGCCTTGCTGCCATTTCTTCTGTGCGTTGCTGCCAGCGTCCCAGGGCAATGGAGAGTCTGTGTAGATTAAGGAGTCAGGACCAATGATTCTCCGAGCAACGGTTCCGCCTCGACCATTAGCGGATGTAGACAAGACTTGGTGCGTCGAGCCAGACTTCGAGTGGAATGGCGAGACGACGGGTTCCAGCATCGAAATGCGTGCGGCCCAATTTGTCGAAAAGCTGCGTAGTGTTTTGGGTGTAGAACTCCACACCGCAAGACTTAGCTGGGGTGGAGACGACAGGGAGCGTGTCAGCAGAACGCCGCGCTTCAGAAACCAGGCAGCCCTCACGATATGGCTCGATGAACAGATTCGAGAGGGTAGTGAAATCGTCGAGTTGACCGATTTTCCATGCGTTGTTGAATACGCCGACTACTTGAACGATCTTATCTTCCCGGGCCCTTGGGGCCTCTCGCATGGCAGTTGGTCTACCTGTTTGGCAAACGCACGGTGCCCTGTGTGTGGAATTATCTACGGAACGAGTGATCTAAGGGAGATCGAATATGATGTTTTTTTTCATGGTGAATACGTTCTAGTGTGCCCACGTGAGGACCATTTGTTCATCCTGGGGTCGGAAGCATATCAACTCGGAGGATAGTTGCTCCTACTAGCAGGTCGCTCAACGTGACACCGCCCCGTCGAGCGACTCTTGTCGTTTCACGTTTGCTGTCGGGCCGGTGCAGGTTAGCTTTGTCGTCGGCCGTCCCATCAAACCACCGTATTGTCGGACTCCCAGCTCCTCCTCCGACGTCGTATGCCCACCTTGCATGCGATGCCGAGAGGATCCGGCTGCCCCGTTGATCTCTGGTGAAGCTGGCGTCTTCAGCGTTGCGGCGCCGATCCTGTTCCCCGCTCACAAACGCCGCGACACCCCAACTCCACCATCCCCGCCGCCAACTCGCCAGCCAAACCGCAGGACGCGACCTGACGGAGTTGGAGCAAAAACAGTATCTTCTTGAAGAAGCGCTTACAAGAAGCGGAGAATAGCTGCCAAGCAGCCTGCGAGTTCAATCCTCATCGTCCAGCCGTTCCGGTTGTTTCAGATCATCCGGCGGCAGCAGATTGGGATACTCATTCAGTACGTTCTTCGGAACCGGCTTGCCTTTCTTCAGTGCCTGTTCGACCCGGTAGCGGTGGGCGAAATCCGTGCCGAGACCTCCGACGGACCGCAACGCATCTTCATCGCCTCGCTCGCGTAGTTCATCGCATCGCTGCTTCCATTCGTTCAATGTCATCTCCCACGATTCGAGCGGCTTCCCCGTTGCCTCCCGTTCCCGCGGAAGAACCGTCGTTGTCGTTGCCAGATCCTGCTTTTCGAATCGCAAATGCGCTTCGTCCAGTGCTGCCTTGAGAGCCTCGATCTCTTCGCCGCGATGATACCACCAACGCGTGCTCCAGATACGGTGCAGACGCCAACCGCGTGCCCGCAGGATTTGCGCCCGCCAAACGTCGCGGAGTCGTGCCGAACGGTCGCTGTGGTAAGTCGCGCCGTCACATTCGATTCCAAGCACGTATCCCCGCCCCGGATCACGGGCTACGACCGCAAGGTCGATGCGGAAGCCTGAATCGCCGACTTGGCTGTGGACTACGAAACCGAGCTTCTCCAGCACGTCACGTACATCCTCCTCGAAGGGCGACTCGGGTTCGCCCGTTGCCATTGGGGGCGATTTGCGACCCGCGCGATCGAGAACTTGTGCGATTCTCCGCGTGTCGCCGTCGGAGACCGCTTTGGCATATGCCAAATAGAGTTGAAGGTATCCGGCCGGCGTCAACTGGCTCCCCGGGGCCGGATCCGCCGAGAGGGCGGAAGAGATTTCTGCGATCGGCATACTACCCATAATGATTACTTGTTGTTTGGCGCGCGTGACAGCCACGTTCAGCCGGCGTTCTCCGCCGACCGCTCCCACCGGGCCGAATCGCCGGTAGAATCGACCATGGACATCTCGGCCGAAGGTCGTGCTGAAGATCATCACGTCGCGTTCGTCGCCCTGCACGTTTTCGAGATTCTTGATGAAGAAGCCAACGTCCTGGTTGTCTTCTTCGCGGGCCGCTTCTTGCAGGTGCCGCGTTTGGAAGGCCGCATCACGCCCGGACTCCTGCTCGATGAGATCCTCGATCAGGTCTCTTTGCGGTTGATTGAACGTCACCACGCCGACGGTCGGACATTCGCCGCGGGCCGCCCATAACTCGCGCAATAGCTTGACGATGTAGGCGGCCTCGTCCTTGTTCGAGCGGCGTTCATACAGGCCCTTCACCTCGTGATATCGAATGGGGCGATCACCGTTGATCGAAGCCATTTGGGCGGGCGGGGCTTCCAGACGGCCGCTGTAGAAGGCACGATTGCTGAACTCGATCAGCGCCGGATGCCGACTTCGATAATGGACGCTGAGAAAACGCTCGGGCAAATTGCCGATGGCGGCCGCCAAGAGATCCTCCACCTGCAGCAGATACGCAACCCCCAACGCCTGAAGTTGCCGTTCTTCCAGGACGACTTCGTCAGTCGCTTGTTCGTCGCCATCGCCGTTCTCGGTTTCCTCGACACTCCAACTTGACGAGAAGAAACTGGTGGGGGGAAGTTGCTTCTCGTCGCCCGATACAACCACCGATTTGCCGCGATAGATGGCGGGAACCGCTTGTTCCACCGGGCATTGAGATGCTTCGTCGAAGATGACCAGATCGAACAGCCCCTCTTTCAACGGAAACACCTCGGCCGCCGTGGTCGGATTCACCAGCCAACACGGCCGCATCGCCAAGAGGCCTTTCGGGAGACTCAATTGCACCGCTTCGCGAAGCCGTTTCGCCTCGCCGTACTTGGATCTCCGCAACTGGAACATCCGCTTCCACGGCGAGCTGCGATACTTGACCTGCTCGTTCAGCCACCTCGCACGGATGGCCTTCATCTCCAGGTCCCGTTTTTGGACGATCAGCTTCTGAAGTTCCCGGACCTTTTCCGCATGGATGTCCGGTGTCACGGTTACCAGGATTGGATGCTTTCGATGGCACTCGCCTTGCCAAGCCAGCGCCGCCGAATACCTCACCAGCGCCAACCACCACTTTCCGTAGTCGTGGGGCGGACCCTCAGGCGGCGGAGCCGGCACCTGATCACCGGCCGCCCGCCGCGATTCATAGTCCTCAAGGGCCTCGAGGATCCCATTTACCGGACCCGTACGCTGGGAGCGCAAGAGGTTCCAAGCCATAAGCGCTTGAAGGCCGTCGACACCGGCTTCCAGTTCGTTCAACCAGGGGGAGATCGTGGCACCGGCTCGGACGAGTTGCCTCGGTTCTGAAAGCGCCTCGTCTCGAACATAGGGGCTCAATCCGTCCAGGGCCCGGAGTGTCTCTTGGACCAGCGGCGACCGCTGCAGTGATCGCTCAAGTTCGGTAACGAATCGACTCAACCCGTCGTCATCATGGCCCGTGGCCAATTCGTCCATTAGGCCCTTCAAGGAGGGAATTTGCCGCTCCTGCCAGCACAGCCACGCAGCCCACTTGAACTCGGCTAACGCGTCAGAACAAAACGCCGCTTGCTCTCGTTCGTTGGGTTCCGGCTGGAGATTCGCAACGAGTCGCCCGCTCAAAACGGCCAACTTCCCGCGCAGTTCCCGCGCTTCCTCATAACTTATGACCTGACGAGCCAGTTCCCAGACAGCCGGATCGTCTGCGTCTTCTTGGAACCGGCGAAGCGTACGACGAGCGCGTCGAAAGCGAAAGCAAAAGAATCGCCACCAGCACCCTTTGTATTTCAGAGCGGCACGGGCATGTCTCGCGATCACCTTCATTTGCTTGTCCGCAAAACCCTGACACCAGCCATGCCACGTCGAATCGAGCGGCGTGCGGATCACCTGTTTGGCTAACGCAACCGCCTCCTCGCACGCGGCTTGATGCGTATTCCAGGATTCCCGCGGCAGCGGCCGTAATTGGCCAATCCAGGCACGAAGCAATCTACTGCGAACGGACTGAGGGGACCTTTGGACCTGGCGGAGTTTCCGAATCACCTGGCCCCCAACTTCTTCAAAGTCAGAAACGTCGCCGCCGATTTCAATTCCCGCACCACTGCTTTCGACTTGCCTGACGTGCCGCGAGTCCAGATCGCGAAGCCGGGAAAGGACGGCCGAGACGTCGGACTGCAGCACCGCCGTCACTTGCAGCGTCGGCTGGTGGAATCGCCACGGGTTCGTCAAGGGCTTCCCGAGGCCGAAAAGCCGACCCGCTTCCTCGACTTCCCGGCTGACGCTTTCCAGTTGCACCTCCGACATCCGAGCGACGACCGATTGGATCGACGGCAAAGGGCGCACCGTGGGATACCGGTTGTACGTTTGTCCCTCGATCGTCTTCATCCGGCGATAGGATAAACCCACCTCGGCGTCGCGCTCGTGGAGCGCGCGAGCATAGCGATCCAACTCCTCCTCCAGGCGAGTGATCTCACGGGCGAGATGGTCGCGGGGTGTCGACGATGCCGTCGCGGCACGGGTCGGAAGCGAATCCACCTGATCGCGTATGGCGCGAAGGACGGGCAGCCGGCTCCGTTCGGAATCGGGAACCTCCAGACAGAGACTGTCCAGACCCACTTGTTTGAGCCTCTCGAAAACGACGCGCGTCGCCGCGTACTTCTGGCAGACCATGAGGACCGTGCGGCCATGGGCCAAGGCATCCGCGATGACGTTGACGATCGTCTGCGATTTGCCCGTTCCCGGTGGCCCGTGCATGACGAGTCCGGGTTCAGTTCGGGCCTGCCAAATCACGCGCTCTTGGGAAAAATCCGCGTCGTAAACCTGGTAGCGATCGGCTTCCGGCGGACATGCCGTCTCGGCAGGTTGCGGAAGTTGCTCGCCCGATGTGAAACCGGAGGCCACCCCAACGATCTGTTCAAGATCCCTAAGTGTTTCAATATCGGCCAGAATCGCTTCGTTTTGCCAACGGTAGATACCCAGCACGGCCGAATTGAAGAGACGGGGGCTGTGCTGAGGATTCAACAGTTTCGCGCTGGGCACCGGCTCCAAGGGACGATCGCACTCGAGGCTCGGTGGATCACCGAATTGCTTTGAGAGAGAGAGCAGCGACGCCTTGAGATCGCTCCAGGAGAACCGATCCAGCTTGTCTTCTTCCGGCCCGAGCAACTCGAAATTCAATTGCCGGCTGATCCAACCCGCCATGGCTCGGTTGAATTTCACAGCCCCCGCACCAGAGTCTCGCGCGACGACGACGCGACCTTCGTGAGCCAGATCGGGCCGGATTGAAATCGGCCACAAGAATACGGGGGCGAGTATCCATTGCTGGGCGTCCCCTTCGCCGACCACGACATACAACAGCGGATAACCGAGCCACAGCGAATGGACTCCCGTTTCGCGTTTGACCAGTTCGGCAAATCGACGCATTCGACGATCAAGGGCATCGTAAATCGCCCGGTGTTCTCGAACGATCTTGTCGTCGGGCGATTCCTGCCGCTCCTCCTCGTCGTCTTCGCCCCCGTCCGCATGCGCGTGGCTGAATCGCAACCTCAATTCGATCGGCGCCGCAGGCTCACCATCGACGACACCCCGCAAAAGCTGATAGCCCACGCCATCTCCAACGCAGTCAAATCGAGAACAGTCCAACAACCTTCCCGTTCGCGTCACAGCAGCTCTTAGTAGCGAGCTGCGTGTAATCGCCGCATGAAGGCGCTGGCGAAAGTGCTCGAGAACTCGACGGTGTGGTGGCATAACGGAGTTGTCCGGGCGGCGTACGCCGGCTGCTTTGGGCAAATAGCGCGAAAACCCAAAAACACCTCGATCAGGATGGCATAACCGTCAATATGGGTAATCCACGCCTCCATGTCAATGGAACCGTCGATTCCATCTGCTGCTCCGATTGGTTTCTTTTCGCCAGCTTGGTCACGATCTGACCAAGCGTCCTGGTATCTTTGATGTCGGTGGCCCGGGACTGTGGGCCGTTTCCTTGGGACGGAGACCACGAGCCGGGCCGCTATCGGCATGCAAGACGGCAATGCATCGGCGGCGAGGCTGTTGGCCGAACGATTCGTCGTACGGGTGGCTGATTGCGCCCAGCCCCGTACGTCCGCCCTGGGACTACTGGAGATCGCCGGAGACGGCATCGTGGGAACTGCTTTGCTTCTTGACGGTAACATCTGTCACGTTTCGGCGTACGGCGACCTGCAATACCCCCAGACGGTGGAGAAGGCTCCCTAGCTTTCCAAACCCGAACAAAACAACCAGAAACGACAAGAAACCGCTTTGCGCGGAGGTCGCCAGTGCAGGCAAATCCTTGCAAACCCACACGAATTGGCTATGCTCGATTTCTGGTCAGGTGCTACATCCAACGACCGGGCATAAAAATGGCTGAAGAATCCCCCCTCGTCCGCCAGTGGATCCTGCTCAGGACGCTGTGTGCCCGCAGTTACGGGGCCACTGTGAAGGAGATGGTCGATGAGATGAGCGTCAGCGACAAGACGATCCGTCGCGATCTGGAGACCTTTCAGAAAGCCGGATTTCCGCTGCAAGAGACCATCGGCGATCATGGCCAGAAACGCTGGCGCATCGACCCTTCCAAGACGCAGCCGGGCCTGACCTTCACCTTCGATGAGGCCGTTGGGGCTTCACTCGCGAGGCGTTCCTGTCCGTCGGCGGCTATCCAGCCATGCAGTCGGGGCAGGATCAGGCGCTGGCTGGGCGGTTCAAGAAAGCAGGGATTGGCGTGGGTTCGCCGGA
Organism: Thermoguttaceae bacterium; assembly: GCA_035528065.1. GTDB lineage: Bacteria > Planctomycetota > Planctomycetia > Pirellulales > Thermoguttaceae > DATKZH01. The sequence goes on from DATKZH010000510.1 coordinate 12,526, forward strand.
AGGGGTGCCGTCGTACATCTATCGATGGTTCACGTATCCGGGGGCGAGGCATTTGTCGGCAATGGGTGAGGGTGGGTATGAGCGGCGGGGAGGGGAAAGGGTTGTTCGGCAGGCGGGAGTTGTGGCGGAGTGGAGCACGGATTGGGAAGCTTTGGTCCGGCAAAGCTGACGGCGGCCACTCAAGGCAAGTATGTCGCCAGCAATTTGTCCACAGCGGCTTCGATGTCGTCTCGATTATTCGCTGCCTGGTCTCGTCTGACAAGCTGCTCGTATGCGGAAAGCCAGTCTAAGTCGATCTTTGATTCCATTGCCAGCGACCAGCTCTCGGCTGCCGATGCTGGTGGTGCTTGCTCGGGAGTGATCAGTTTCAAGGCGTTTGCGAAGCTGGTCTGATTATTCCTGGCCAGCAGCACATCCGTGGCATTTACGCGCTGGTCACGGTTGAAGTCGTAAGGGAAGTCAATCGGCGCTGGATTCAGGAAGTTGCGCGGATTGTTGCGGGCCAAGAGTAGGTCGGCAGTGGTGACTTGCGCGTCGGTGTTCGAATTGCCTGACTCGGCTACGGCGTTGCCGAAGTAGAAGACATCGTTCGCTTCCAGGCCCATCCCCGCAGCCAATATCGTCACCTCCAGCCACTGGTTGCGGATCGCGTAATCGGGCCAGGTGAAGGTCACCCGGTCGGAGCCGAAATCGCCGGCGCCCTGGCGCACCAGAACAGCCGCCGGGCTGGGGGCGGCCGTCCACGCGCCCGGGTCGTCGTTGTTGCCGATCTTGAACTGGAAGTACTGGCTGAGCGTATCGACAGTAATCTGTTGCGGGTCGGCCAGTCTGATAACATCGACCATGATGCCGTTGATGCCCTTTTCATAGCTGGTGTAATTGGCAACACTAGCGGTTTCTCGCGGGAGCAGGGCGTTCTTGCCGGTGGCGATGGCTTCGTCGTCGTGCTGGCTGGACCCGGGATCATTACCGTCGAAACCCGAGTTGTTGTAGAAGACGTGGCGGCCCACGACGAAAGAGCGTTCGGGAATGAACGTGATGGTGCCTTGGAAGTTGTCCCAGGCTATACTTATGGTGTCATTCCCCTCGCTGGCGTGTACCCGGACTTCTTCGAATTGCTTGGCGCGGTTGTAATACCCGGCGCCGTACATCGCGGCTTGGTAATCATGGGCGTCGAGGATATCGTCGTTTTCGGAGCCGTACAGGTCAGCAATATCGACACCGCCCGCGGTGGCATAAGCATGCACGGCCCCGAAGGACTCGACCCGGTTGTCGTACCCATCACCGATCAGGCTCGCGGAGGTTGGCGTGGCACGGAATCGATCGTCTCCTTTGGAGTCGAACAGCTTGGCCACGTCGAACCCGCTGCCGCCGTTGACTGTGATTTCTTCGGCACCGGACACGCTGACCGACAACTGGGGGGCCGTCACGTCAGAGCGGTAGAAATAGGCGGAAAGCGGATTCATCGTCACCCGCTCATCGTAGGAGGTCCCTGTCACGGAGGCCGTATCATGCCCGCCGTTGCCGTCAAACGTTATTGACGTGACTTCCGCGGTAAGGATCGCATAGGCCACTCCGTTGATCGTGATCCAACAAGAATCCGTTGAACTCGACGTAAAACCATCGTTGCCGCCGGTCCCGAATACGCTCACGGTTTTGCCGACCGGATCGTGACTGACCAAGTTGGCAACACGGAAACGGGCTTGTTGGTCGCTTCCACTGTCGATCCGAACGTAGAAAATCGTGTCGGCTGTGGCAGGATGCTCGACTCGCTCGTAGCTCGTATCGGCGTTGTAGGGGAAGGAAGACGAAGTAGCCAACAAGGAGAAGCTTTCATCGTACAGTTCGACCGTCACGTCGGCGATCGCCGACACCTCCACGGACAGATAAGCGTCGCGTGCCGTCTGCAATTGATACCACCGCGCTGCGTCGGTCAGATCCAGGTCCGTCCAATCTGCAAACGCAACCGTACCCAGCTCGCTCATCACTGGTAGGGTGACGGTGATCTGCTGCTGGGCGGGGTTGTTCAGCGTGTCCTTGGCCTGCACCGTGATCGTGTTCGCGCCGGGACTCAGCGTGATCCCGGCGCTCCAGTTGGCCGTGTTGGTTCCGCTGGCCGTGCCGCCGCTGGCGCTCACGCCGTTGACCGTCACCGACGATACCCCGTTGTTGCCGCGCCCGCTGTC
>DATKZH010000511.1:0-13371 GCA_035528065.1 Thermoguttaceae bacterium
GGGTGCCTTCCCGCCCGTTTGGGCCGCGTCGCCGTATCTCTCTTGGGGCATGTCCCGCCCCGGTTCGCAGCCGCCGGTCCACCCCTCCGACCAGGTGCGAAATCGACCGCCGCGGTGACGGAACCGGCGCCGGAGACGCCCCAGGGACTCTGCCGCACCCCCTTCAGGCTGGGCCAGCCGCCGCATCCCCCGTGGCAGGTCAATCTGGGGCGACTGGGGTGACAAGGAGACCCGGGAAGCCCGCGTAGCTGAAGTCGACGGGGCGGCACCACCGCAGGCAACCCCCGACGCAGCTTCCTTCGGCCCCAGCACTGGGCTACAATATCCACGCCGCTACTACCCGAACACCTTACCTATCCGTCTCCGCCCCCATCCGTGATGCAAGCCGCCCTTCTGGCCCCTTTCGATCTTGCCCATCTTTCCTGTGCTATTCTCAGAAGGGACAGAGCCGGCCGTGGCGCGGCATCCGCAACGGGCGATCGCAGCGATGCCGTGACAAGTCGCCCGACGACGCCCCCCCTGGTGGCCCGATCGAGTCAAAACGATCTCTGGAGAGCTTCATGTCGCAGCCGTCCTCGTCTCCCCCGGCAAGCGCAACCGGTCGGCGACCGGGAATGCTCAAGTCCCTCTACCTCTGGGTGCTCCATTGGGCCGACACCCCTTACGGCACACCCGCCCTGTTCGTGCTGGCCTTTGCCGAAAGCTCGTTCTTTCCCATCCCGCCCGACGTGCTTCAAATTGCGCTGTCCATCTCCAAACCGCGACGGTCCTTCTACTACGCGGCCGCCAGCGGCGTGGGCTCCGTGATGGGGGCCTTGCTGGGATGGTTCATCGGGTTTGCCTTGTGGTCTGCCTTGGGCGGGTTCTTCACCGCGTATATTCCCGGCTGCTCACCCGACAACATCGAGTACGTCGGCTCGCTCTATCGCGACAACGCGTTTCTGGCCATCTTCGGGGCCGCCTTCTCGCCCATCCCCTACAAGGTTTTCACGATTTCGGCGGGGATTTTCTCCCAGTACGTTCCTCTCTGGGTGCTGATCGTCGCCTCGACGCTGGGCCGCTTCAGCCGGTTCTTCGCCGTGGCCGTCTGCATCTACTTCTTCGGCCCCCGCGTCAAGACCCTCTTGGACAAGTACTTCGGACTGGCCACCCTGATCTTCTTCGTCCTGCTCGTGGGCGGTTTCGTGGTGATCAAGTTGCTGCTGTAGGAGGGGATGAGAGATGAGGGTTGAGGGTTTATTGTTGAGGGTTGATGGTTTAGGGTTGAGGAATGACGGATGAGAGATGAGAGAACGGGGATGTCTCTCGCGAAGACGCGAAGGGAACAGAGAAACTGAGCAAGGAAGGGCAAGGGGGAACGAAGAAACCCCCAACTTGCCGGAGCGCCGTGAGAAGCGCTCCGCGCAGACTGACCACGTCCTCATTTGCCCGCCCTTTCTCTCCCTTCTCTCTCTGCGCCTTGGCGCCTTCGCGAGAGTACGTCCCCCTCATCCCTCATCCCTCAACCCTCAACCCTCAACCCTCAACCCTCGACCATCAACCCTCATCACTCAACCCTCATCCCTCATCCCTGTCCCCTGCCTCCCGGCCCCTGTGAGAAGCGACATGTCCGACCTCTACTACGCCGCTTGCTGCCAGACCGACTTCCCCTGTCCCGCCGATCGTAGCGAGATCGCAGAGCGCACGGGGCGGATGTGCGCGATGGTCGAGCAGACGATCGCCGGCTACGAGCCGTTTTTCGACGTCCGGCTCCTGGCGTTCCCCGAGTTCGCCCACGCGGCCCCGATCTACGACAGCGTCGCCAAGCTCCGCGATCGGCTCGCCGTACCCATCCCCAACGAGCACACCGACCGGTACGCGGCCGTGGCCAAGCGGCTCGGCTGCTTCATCCAGACCGGCTCGTTCCTCGAGGCCGACCCCGAGTACCCGAACGTCGTCTTCAACACCACGTGCTTGATCGGCCCCGACGGGCTGCTCTCCAAATACCGGAAGGTCAACCCGTGGATCCCCTGGGAGCTCTGCGCCAGCCCGCACGATCTGGCCGACTACCGCGACGATCCCTTCCCCGTGGTCCAAACCGAGATCGGCAAGCTCGGCGTGGCCATCTGCTACGACTGGCTCTTCCCCGAGGCGATTCGCCAGATCGCCTTCCAGGGGGCGGAAGTGATCGTTCGGGTCTCCGCGTACATGGACCCATGGGGGGCCACCCCGCCGATGGACTGGTGGACCCTCTTCAACCGGGCCCGGGCGGTGGAAAACTCGGTCTACGTGGTGGCGGTCAACCAGGGGGCGAGCCTCGCACACTATCCCCCGTTCAGTTGGCCGGGCGGGAGCATGGTCGTCGACTACGACGGCCGAATCCTCGCCCAGGCCGACCCGGGACCGGGCGAGAAAGTCGTCGTCGCCCCCATCAATCTCGACGCCCTACGGGCCGAGCGCCAGCGACGCCAAGGGCACGACATGCGCGGGCATCTCCGCAGCGAGCTCTACGACTACCTCCAGAAGCCCTGGTTCCCCGCCGCGTCCCCCGACGAACACGCCCTCGACGCGGAAGGCATCCGCGAGCGGATTCGCCGGGCAAAAAGGCAGACGGAGACACCGTAGGCTGACGGCACCGACGCACCGTGGTCTGCCTGAGACGCTCGATGTCCGATGAGCAAAGCCGCGGACTACGCAAAAACCCTTTCAATTAATCCTTTCGTGGCATCTTTTTTCCCTTCTTCTATCCTCCCTATTTTTACTCACTGCACATGAACCCCGCCGGAGATGCATCAGCGAACCCGTCCCCAGGCCTCATTTGTGAAATTTCTGTTTTTTCCTGTCAGGAACGGCCCCCGAGCGGCGGAGTAGTAATAGAGTGGCAGAAGGGGCGTGCTGCTCGCACCTCTGAGGCATGCTCGCTTCGTCTGGGGCACTCTCCTTCCCTTCGGCTTCACTTCTTGAGCCGCGGGAACGCTCTTTCTGCGCAGCGGTTTAGTTGAACAGGCGACTATGTGCGCTTCCAGGCACGTCAAAACTCGTTTGTCGGAGGGCACTCCCATGTACTTCCGTAGGGATGCATTGCGATTCTTCGGAGCATTGGCAATCTTGGGCGCAGCCTTGTGTGTAATCACGGACGACGTTTGTGCTGCCCTGATCCCGGCGAACGAAGTCAGGTTTTCTCTGGAGAATGTTGTAGTTGATACAGAGTTTGCTCTATTGACTTCGTTTGTGGGACAAACCAGCGGTGTTCTCAACTACTTCTCCGAGATTACGGATACAGGATGGACCGGTAATGTCACGGGGACTTATGCAGGTCGCAATCTCGATGTCACTTACATTGGAAACACTGCCGACCTATCTTCAATGTCCTGGTTTGGTATCGGTACGTTCGGTTCTGAAACATGGTCCAGCAGCGGAACCGCAAGCTTCACCGACCCACCCCTGGAGGGCATCCTTGACCTCAAGAACATGCAGGTTGGTCTCAGTGTGAGTGGATCCATCGGTGCTGGCAGCATCACAGTTAAGCTGATCAAGGACTTGGATGACCAAGAATTGATCGGCAGTGTCGCGGTGTCCGCACTGGATGTACCTGTGCTAGGAAGTGCCTTAGAGAAGGAATTGTCATTGACCCTGAAGCAAACCGATTTCTCCTATACGAGCAGAGAAAAGTACACAGTTCTCTTTGGCTGGGCCAGTAGAACGGATGTAGTCAACTCAGGGAGGCTTTTTCACCGGGTTCCTAGAGTGCCGCCTCCACCGATTCCGCCGCCATGGCAACCCCTTGGACCTGGTTTCGAGGAAGGCTTCGCCGGTCCCGGGGGAACTACTTTCAATCAAATGCAGGTCCAAGCTGTCCCCGAACCCTCTAGCTTCATTACCTGGGGCGTCGGAACATTCGTGCTCCTTGGGTACGGCAGGCGACGTCGCGGAAAAGTCGCTGCATAAGCCCATCGCACCGCTCGCCTTCAACATTCCCGAAAATGACCCTTTTCGGGAATGTCGACTCGCTCGGATGCCGAGCAACACGGTGTCATGCGCCAGTGGAAGAAGCATCCCAAGCATCGTTTTCAGGAGAGAGTGTAGACATAATGGTTGGACCAGTCACTCGCGTTTGACCTGGATTACCATGGAGGGGTCGTTCCCCCTTTTTTTGGCAGAGCCACAACGGAGGACTGGTCCAATGACGAAGCTCGCGAGTCAGCATCTTCGCTCGCCTTTGATTGGGGGCTTACGCCCCTACGCACCCTACGAAAGCCGAAGTGGTGCGTGTCACCCACCCTACGAACGGCTCATCACTCTCCACTCCTCACTCCTTCGCCAAGCTCGCACACACCAGCTCCTCGTCATTGCGGGCGAACACGTGCCGGTAGGCGAAGGCGGGGTGTGACCAGCAGACGCCGTCGCGACGGTTGAGCTGGCCGCGGGTGGGGTTGAGGAGCTTGGCGCGGCTGATCTCGTGGAACCCTTTGGGCGAGAGGCGGCTGATGATCAGCTCGCCGCGGTCGTTGAGCATCCAGGTGTTCTCGCCGTTCTGGACCATGTGGAGCGTGCCCCAGCGGGCCTGGCTGGTGGCCGTGCGGTCTTCCCAGATGCGATCGCCCGTGTTGGCGTCCAGGCAGCGCAGCTCGCCGTAGCTGTCGACGCCGTAGACGTAGTCGCCCTTCAGATACGGCGTGACGATCATCGCATGCAGGCTGTCGGTCGCCCGTTCGCTGGCGCCGCGGCGACGCCATATCTGGCTCACGGCGAGTCGGTCGGGGGCGAGCCGCAACATCAACGAGCCGTCGTAGAAGCAGGAGACGAACAGCCGATCCTCGTGACGCACGGGCGTGGCCACGCCGATGACCATCCGACGGCGGTCGAAAGGGTGCGCCCAGTAAAGCTCGCCCGAAGTGGGATTGAGACCGACGACCCGATCGCCCGTCCAGCAAACCAGCACGCGCCGGCCTGCCTGCTCGATGACGATGGGGGCGGAGTAGGAAGCCGGGTCGTCCAGGGCGGTCCATCGCTCGTCGCCGGTCCTTCGGTCGAAGGCGATGAGGCAGGCGCCGTCGGCCCCGCCCACGTGCACGATCACCAGATCGCCTTCCACCAGCGGCGCCGCGGCGATCCCCCACCCGGGCATGCGGATCCGGTACTCACTCCGGAGGTCCTTCTTCCACAGGACTTCCCCGGTGACCGCATCGAGGCAGAAGAAATGGCCGACGCTGCCCAACGCGTAGGCACGGCCGTCATCGATCGTGATCGACGCGCGCGGCCCGGTGTTGTAGGTGAGGCTGCCGTAATCACACGGATAGGCGTGGCTCCAGAGCCGTTCGCCGTTATGCCAATCGAAGCAATGGACGCGTTCTGTCGACTCGGGCTCGACGACGCGATCCGACACGTACACGCGGCCGTCCGCGACGGTAGGGCCGCAATAACCGCCGGCGATCTCCGCCCGCCAACGCAGCTTGATCCGAGGCCCGTCGAACCGCTCGACGACGCCCGCCTCCCGCCACACCCCGTCCCGATCCGGCCCGCGCCACTGGGGCCAGTCGTCGGCGAGAAGGAGCGTTTGCAGCATGCTCAACAGAATGGCAGAGGCAACCGCAATGCGTGTGATCATGGAAGATGGATTTTGTGACAGTTCCTGCACTTCGGATGCGACATTACCCTTTTCAGACTCAGCAGAAGTCAATCGGCGTCGATCTCGGCAGCCACCGTACTGAACAGCCGCTCGCAATACGACGCCCTGGGGCGCACTTCGCTGGGACGAACTCGGTGCAGGATATCGGGTCCGTGCTGCGATTTGCTGTCGCTGTACCTTCGCTTGCTTGTATCGCGTGTCGCGTTGTCCGACGCTCGCAAGAGGGCGTCTTTATGGATTCGCTCCACGTTCCGATTGTCCGGCAAGGCGTTTGCACGGAACCCTTGCCCGTAGTACTCGCTGAGCTTGTCACGGTCGGCGACGAGCCAGGCCTCCATCGTCTGTACCATCAAGTGACAATGCTTGTCGTCGACGCCGGGGTTACTCCATTCGTCACCGGTACGGCTTCTCAGGTGTTCCCATGGACTGTCGGATGTCACGGGGCCCTCCGCGTCGACAAGAAGAATGTTGAACGCTTCCGGATGCGACCTCAAAGCCGTCTTGTAGTCGCGGAAGGTTGATCCTCTGCCGCCGCAGGCAACGATGCTCCAACGAATCCTCCGGTCTCTCGCGCGATCGCGCAATTCAATGAGGAAGGAGCCGAACGCTCTGCGAAGCCGGGCCTTGGTCTCCTTCTGATCACCGCCGCCTCCTTCCACATAGATGCGGACCTCGCTGATCACGGATTCCCTCCCGTCTCTCCCATTCTCCAAAGCTCGCCGAGCGAGTACTTCTCCAGCCATTCCTTCAATCGGTCCGGCTCCAGCCGCTTGAGATGGCTTCCGGAATCATCTCTCTCGCAGACCAGCACCGCCTCCGGGACGCTACTAAGCGCCGACACCAACACGTCGGAGTGCGTTGTCACCACAAGCTGCATTCGCCGGGAAGCTTCAACCAGCAGTTCGGCCACGTTAGGAAGAATATCCGGATGAAGTCCGATCTCGGGGTCCTCAATGCACACAAGCGGTGGAGGTGATGGGTGACACAAGATGGTCAACAAACAGAGGTAGCGTAGCGTTCCGTCGGAGAGTCGCGTGGAAGGGGTCGATTGGCGGAATCCGCGCTCATGAATCGACATCTCCACAGTACCCGCGACAATCCTAGTAGTAATGTCTTCAATGTACTCGCAGAACCGCCGCATCTCAGCAAGAAGGCGCTTCTTCGCAGGTGGGAAATCGAGCAGCATATTGCTGAGCACGAGCCCGAGATTCCTGCCGTCTTCCAGGAGAAAGTACGATGTCAAATCGGCCCTTTGTGGTCCGCGCAAAGGAGACTCGTGGCCGAGGTTGCAGGCACGAAACAGTTCGATTTCCCGTAGCGCCCGCCCCAAGAAGCTGAGTTCGGGGTAGTGGTCTGGGTCCTTTCGCTGTGACAAGATAGACCGCCTCGGGTCAATATCGGCAGGTCTCAGGGGCTCTGGATCGTACTTTGGCGTGCCGTCGTTATCCAATCCAGCAAACCTAAGCAGCTCGGCGCCACGTTCGCCCTGAACGTAGAGATGAGGGTCGCGACGTCTCGCTGGCCTGATCCGTTTGGTCTGCCGAATCGACTCTTCGACCACGTGGACTTGCTGGCCGACACTCGCCAAGCGGAACCGGTAATCGAGATTTGGCCAGTCCTTCCGCGTGAAGACAATTGTCCCAATCTCTAGATCAATTGCATCCAGCGGTCTCGCACCTTTCCACGCCCACTCCGGCATCCCGCCGCCGGCGACGATGGGCGCTGATATGTCGCTGGGGGCCGCCTTCAGCAGACTGATTGCTTCAAGCAGATTCGACTTGCCGCACGCGTTCGGCCCGATCAGCACGTTGAGAGGCTCGAGCTCGATCTCCGTGCCTTCCGGGCCATAAGACAGGAAGTTCGTCAGCCGAAGGGTGCGAAGAAGTCGGCTTCCTTCCATCGGCGGTCCCCTTGGGGGCTCAGCTCCGCGTCAGCTTGCGGAAGCTGTCGGCCAGCTTGCGGGTGATGGGGCCGGGGGCGCCGTCGCCGATGGTGCGGCTGTCGACCTTGACGACGGGGACCACTTCGGCCGCCGTGCCGGTGAGGAAGCACTCGTCGGCGATGTAGACGTCGTGCTTGGTGAGCGGGACTTCGCGGACCTCGATCCCCGCCTCCCGGGCCAGCTCGATGACGGCCGCCCGGGTGATCCCCTCCAAGATCCCGGCGTCGTTGGGCGGGGTGAGCAGGGTGCCGTTGCGGACCAGGAAGATGTTGTCGCCCGTGCACTCGGCCACCTCGCCCTTGTGATTGAGCATCAGCGCCTCGACGCAGCCGGCCTGCTTGCCCTCGATCTTGGCCAGGATGTTGTTGAGGTAGTTGAGCGACTTGATGCGCGGGTTGAGCGCGGCCGGGTGGTTTCGCGCCGTGCTGACCGTGATGATCTCCAGGCCCTTTTCGTAGACCTCGTCGGGATAGAGCGAGATGTAGTCGGTGATGATGATCACCTGGGGATCGCTGCACCGGTCCGGGTCGAGCCCCAGGGTACCGCACCCTCGCGTGACCACGACGCGGATGTAGCCGTCCTCGATCCCGTTCTTGGCGAGCGTCTCCTCGATCGCCGCGGCCATCTTCTCCTTGGTGATGGGGATCTCCAGCCAGATGGCCTTGGCGGAGTACCAGAGGCGATCCAGGTGCTCTTGGAGGCGGAACACCTTGCCGCCGTAGCTGCGGATGCCTTCGAAGACGCCGTCGCCGTAGAGCAGGCCGTGGTCGTAGACGCTGATCGCGGCCTCGTCCTTGTCGACGAGCTTTCCGTTGACGTAGACCTTCAGAGACATGGCACTCCAGGCAGTTCAGGTGAATCCGGCGCCCCCGGGGTCGACTTGGCCCCCGGGCCCTGTCAAACGTCTTCGATCCGACCATCGACCAGGCGGACGACGCGGTCGGCCCGTCGGGCGATCGCCTGATCATGCGTCACCATGACTATAGTGAGCTTCTCCTGCCGGTTCAAGGAGCCGAGCAGCCGGAGAATCTCGCTTCCCGTGTCCCCGTCGAGGTTTCCGGTCGGCTCGTCGGCCAGGAGCACTTCGGGGCCGGCCACCAGGGCCCGCGCGATGGCCGCCCGCTGCATCTCCCCACCCGATAGCTCCCGAGGCTTGTGCTTCAGCCGATGCCCCAGCCCCACCATGTCCAGCAGTCGAGCGGCCGCGGCGCGGTGCTCGCGACGGCTTCGCAAGAAGCCGAGCACGCTTCGGCCGATCATCCGCGGGAGCAGCACGTTCTCCAGGGCGGTCAGCTCCGGGAGGAGGTGGTACATCTGGAAAATCATTCCAAAATGCTTGTTCCGTAGCCTGTCGCGGAACCTGCTGGGGAGATCGTCGATTCGCCCGCCGTCGAAGTAGATGGCCCCGTCGTCCGGGGCATCCAACGTGCCGAGCAAGTGGAGAAGCGTGCTCTTGCCCGAGCCGCTTTGGCCCACGATGGCCAGAAACTCGCCCCGGCGCACGCCGAGATTCACGCCCTTCAGGACGGGGATTGTCACCCCCCCCTTCCGGTAGCTCTTCCGCAGCTTGACGGCCGCGACCTGGTACTGCGGGGCGGGCCCGCTCATCCGCTGAGCGCGGGTTTGCACGACGGACGCGGCGATCGATTCCTCCTCGTCCGACGCGGTCATCACGATGTCCGGCCCCCCGGGCGCGCTCAGGTCGATTCCCACGGCAGGCCCCGTCGACAGCGGGCCCTCGCCGAGCGGCATCTCCTCCAATATCCGTTGGCGCGGGTCACTCATAGCGCAATGCCTCCACCGGGTGTAATCGTGCGGCTCGGAAGGCCGGCAAGATGCTCGCCAGAAGGGCGATCGCCACCGCGCCGGCCACGATCCAACCCACCGTCCACGCTTCGACGATGGCGGGGATCTCGTAGAAGTAGTAGATCTCCGGGTCGAACAGGGGCTGGCCCGTCAGCCAACCGAGGAAGTCGGCGATCTGGTTGATGTAGTGGACGAACAGCAGCCCCAAGACCATACCCACGCCCGAGCCGACCAGTCCGAGCGAGAGTCCGTAGCTGACGAATATCCCTTGAATACCCCAGCCTGAAGCGCCCAGGGACTTGAGGATCCCGATGTCGCGGGTCTTTTCAGCGACGATCATCAGGAAGATGGCCAGGATACCGAAGCCGGCCACGGCGATGATCAGGAAGAGGAGCACGTTGAGGATCGCGATCTCCATGCGCACGGCGGCCAGGAGCGGCCCTTGCTTGTCGCGCCACGTGCTGACCGTGTACAGTTGGCTGGGGAAGGCGGCCCGGAGCTTGTCGCGGATTTCCGCGCCGTCGACGCCGGGCTTGAGCTTGATCTGGATCGAGCTGACGAAGTAGCGCTTCCTGCCGCCCACGTAGTCGTACAGGCCGCGGTCTTCCTGGAGCTTGCGGAGCGGCACGAACACGAAGCTCGAGTCGTACTCGCTCATCTTGCTTTCCCAGAAGTCGACGATCGTGAACTTGGCGCTGACGAACTTGGGCGGCGTGGCGGCCGTGGGATAGGTCAGCGTGACGTCGTCGCCCGGCAGGACCAGAAAGCGGTCCTCGTACTCATTGTTCCCTACGTTCTCGCGCCGGCTGGCCAGCGCGATTCCCATCACCAGGCCGGGATACTGCTCGGTGGCCAAGTCGATTTGTCCGGTTTCGCCCCCTCGGGCCCTGCTGAACGGGTCGCTCGCCGCCGCGGTGCCGTCGTCCTGCGGGCTCCCCGGATGGAGCGGCGCCGCTTCGGCGTACTGATCCTCGGATCGGGCCAATTGCTCGGGAAGGGCTCGGACCCGCGCGAGTTGGCGGCGGTACTCCCACCCGGCGTAGGCCATTTCCGGGCGCTCGGGCGCGTCGGGTCCGGCCTGATGGTCTCGCGTGTCGTATTTCCCATCGCGAAGCAGGAAACTCAGCTCCTTCCGGTTCTCCGGGTGCTGGAGATATTCGCACGAGCCGGCCACCTGGCTCATCGCGGCCGGGTCGACGCCGATCACCTGCACCTGCCAGTTGAGGGTCTGGCCGCCGACCGGCATGGAGACCATCGCCGGCACGACGACCATGGGGGTCATCGCCTCAATCGACTCGCCCGCCACCTCGCGAATCCGCTCCATGTGGGCCTCGGCGTCGGGGAAGCCGTCCAGGAGGCTGCGCGAATCGAGGACGACATCGGAGAGGATGTTGTGGATCCGATCGCGCATCTCGGTCGTAAAGCCCGACATCACGCTGTTGACCACGATCATCGTGGCCACGCCCAGGGTGACGCTGATGATCGAGGCCAGCGCGATGTATCGCGTGCGGAGATACCGCCAACAAAGGAGAAGCTGGTACATGGCAGGGGAGGGGCTAGGGTTTCGGGGCTAGGGACCGGGAGCTTGAAACGCACGATCGGCGGCGAGATGGCGGCATGGTCCGCAGAGCCGGCGGACAAGAAGGCTCCGAGCCCGCGGGTCGCAACCCGCGGGTCGCCGTGCAGGGATACTCATCCGTGACTCCCTTCTCGGACGGCAAGACGTAGGGTGCGTGCTTGCACGCACGCGAAACAGGCTCTCCGCCCTTCGCGCTACGACAGACGCGTGGGTGCAAGCACCCACCCTACTGCATCTGCGTTACTCCCGCAACCTCTCACTCGGCTTCCGGCCGCAGCAGGGGGAAAAGAATTACATCGCGAATACTCTGCGAGTTGGTCAGGAGCATCACCAGCCGGTCGATGCCGATGCCCAGCCCGCCGGCCGGGGGCATGCCGTGTCGCAGGGCCCGGAGGAAGTCGCGGTCCATGCGGGCCATCGAGTCTTCCTCCGCCAGCCCCTCCAGTTGCTTCGTGAACAGCTCGTGCTGCAAGTCCGGATCGTTCAACTCCGTATACGCGTTGGCCACCTCCATGCCCCGGACGAACAGCTCGAACCGCTCGGCGACCTGCGGGTTGTCGGCCTTCCGCTTGGTCAAGGGGCAGATCCCGGCCGGGTAGTCGACGACGAACACCGGCCCGGCAAGCTTCGGCTCCACGTGCTCCTCGAACACCTCGTTCTTGACCACGTCGGCGTGCTTGCCCGCGGTCTCTATCCCGTGATCGTAGGCGAAGCTCTTGATCTGGTCGGGATCGTCGGCGGCAGCGCCGGTGTGCTCGGCGAACAGCTCGTCGTAGGTTTTGCGGGCAAACGGCGGGGTGAAGTCGACCTGGGCATCACCCCACGGGAGCTTCAAGTCCTGCCCCGACGCCCGGATCGCTTCGACAACGAGCTTCTCGGTCAGCTCCATCATCGTGCGGTAGTCGCCGTACGCCTGGTAGACCTCGAGCATCGTGAACTCGGGGTTGTGCCGGGGGCTGATCCCTTCGTTGCGGTAGACGCGGCCCAGCTCGTACACCCGCTCGATCCCGCCCACCAGAAGCCGCTTCAGGTGCAGCTCCAGGGCGATCCGCAGGTAGAGGTCGATGTCCAGGGCGTTGTGGTGCGTGACGAACGGCCGGGCGGCGGCCCCGCCGGCGATCGCATGAAGCGTCGGCCCCTCGATCTCCACGAACCCTTCGCCGGCCAGCGTGTTGCGAATCGACTGCACGATCCGGGTCCGCCGCAGAAACCGCTCCAGGACCCCTTCGGTGTGGATCAGGTCGACGTAGCGCATCCGCTGCCGCAGCTCGACGTCCACCAGCCCCTTGTGCTTGGCCGGCGGCGGGGCGATCGACTTGGTGAGGAAGTGAAGCTCTTCGGCGAAGATCGTCAGCTCGCCGGTCTTGGTCCGCTTCAGCTCGCCGTCCACGCCGATGATGTCGCCCAGGTCGAAGCATTGCGTCAAGGCCCAGTTCCGCTCGCCCACCTGACTCTTGCCGATGAGAAGCTGGATCCGGCCCGTCCAGTCGCGGACATCGAGAAAGACGAGCTTCCCCGCCTTCCGCTGGAGGATGATGCGGCCGGCCACCCGGACCGTAGGCCCATGCTGTTCGGGCGGCTTGCCCGTCTGGCAATCCCCGGTCGGCTCGCAGACGATCTCCCCTTCCCGGGCGCGGATCTCGGCGATGGGCGTGTGGCCGTCGAACCGTCCCCCCCATGGGTCGAGGCCCAGCTCCCGGATTTTCTCGAGTTTCGCCCGTCGGGCGGCTTCCAGCGAGGTCTCTTCCTCGCCGGTGCCGGCGCCGGGGTTCGGTTCGTCAGCCATCGACAACTCGGTGCGGCTCCACGTGCTCGTCTGAGGCGCGGCCATTCACGAAAGCCCGTAGCACGGGCTTCCAGCCTGTGATTGCCCGTAGCATAGGCTTCCAGCCTGTGATTGCGAACACAGGCAAGATGCCTGTGCTGCGGCAAGATGCCGCGAATAGCCGGCCTGATCTGAGGAATCGCAACATTCTAGTGAATGTGGGCCGGGCGTCAATGTCGGCTCGGGATGGGAGGGGCAGGACGGTGCACGAACGGGTGTGCCGTGATCGCGGGAGGCACCTGGTGGGTTATGTATACTCCGCAGAGGCACCCTTTCAGAGGGGGCCGTCGACGAAGGGGGAACCGGTTCCGGACCCGAAGCTGGCGACCTTGCGCCATCAGGCATTGCTTGTTGGCGCGCTGTTAGGATGCGATTAGGCCGCTTTTCGTTGCGTGAAGTCCGATTGCGGACGGCCGCCTGGGGCTTCGCCGAGTGCGTTACCTGCGTGGTTGCCGAACGTGCCCGGCAGAAAAAAAAAGGGCAGCCGAAGCCGCCCGTGGATGGAGCTCTCAAAACCGGGATCTTGAGTTCGCAAGTCCGGCTTCTCAACCTTCCAGAGGGAAGTCGAACGTGTTCTCGCCGCTTTCGCTCACGGTGGCCGTGAGGCCCGA
>DATKZH010000512.1:0-2738 GCA_035528065.1 Thermoguttaceae bacterium
GGAGGTCGTTCGAGGCGCTGGATACCCGGTTGCAGGACCTCGGCCGTGGCCGACCGACAGGCGACGGCGAACGGGCGACCTTCAGGCAAGCCCTGCAAGAGGCCAAGCGCCAGCGTCAGGAGTTGGAACACCCGATCACGGTGGAGATGTTCAACCGCCTCAAGGAACGCCTGGAACGGATTCCCACCGCAACCCAGCGCGAAGGGCGACGCTGAAGAAGCTTGCCCTTTAAAGTAGGCATTCATTGGGGGCAGGTCAGGTAACAGGACACTCTGAACATAGAGAGGATATGGGTTCTGACCCGGCCATGTATTGCCGCAAGTGCGGCTACATCCTGCGAGGCATCACCGAGCCGCGGTGTCCTGAATGCGGGGAACGAATCTGATGCACTGGTTCCAGAACAACGATATGATCCGAAACGTCACAGCAGTCCAGCCACGAGCTTATCGCCAGTCGATGTCCGGTGGCCGTCAACACGGAGGAACCTCGCCATGAATACAAAACGGAGCTGCGGTGAACCGGGCGGCGGGCTGGTATCGCAAGATCGGACAGGCGTTTATCGGATCGGGGATGGGGTGGCAAAGCCGGGACGGGGAGCTAGCCGGGCCCGCACGATAAGTCCTGTACTAACAGTTGCTTACGGCGCGACCTGGTGGGAGGCGCGTTGCGTCGAGGTCCGCTCGTGGCGTGCGTGCGTGCGGGCCCTGACCGTCTTCACGCTCTCCTCGGCCGCAGGCGGAACGCAAGGGCGCCGTCGGCGAGGATCCGCGTATCAGCCGACCTGTGCCGCCGCCCTGGCCGAGCTGGCCGGGACGGCCTGGTTACAGACCGCTTACGCCTTCGGCATTCATGTGTGGCATTATTACCCCGGCTACTATACGCACCTCGGCGCGCAGTACGCCGGCCAACACCAGAGGGCCAGTTACTTCGGCTTCACGGTTCACCCCGCCCGGCCCGGGTACGAGGATATGACCGGGCACCCGTGCCAGCACATCTATCCCTACGCGAAGTACCGGGCCTACCGGTCGAGGTACACGGGAGGATCAAGCTTCACCATGTCCATCGGCCGCCCCATCACCGCCCTCATGGACATGTCCGAGGCCAATCCCGCTCCGTCCAGCTACGAGGACCTGGTCGCGGCCGGCAGCAACTTCAAGTCCGGCACCATCGAGAGCTCCCAAGAATAGACCACCGACAAGACCGTGCTTTTCAGCGACGCGACGGCCTACCCTCCCGGCAGCCGGTATCTGATCCTGTACCTGGACAACGACGATCCGACGGAATCGGTGCTCTGCGCCGGCTGGAGCCCCGGTGGCGGAACGGAGTATTCGACCGACAACTTCAACTGGGCCGCCGCCGGCGGCGTTCTTGGAACATTCAACTTCGAAAAGCTCACGGCCTGAGGTTCGAGGATAGTGAACCCCTGGCTACGATGCCTGAGAAACAGATTCGATCCATGATGGAAGGTGACCCAGCCGACGGCCGGTTGAGAGAGACCGCCCGGCTAGGAGACTGTCCGAGTAAGTTCTAGAACTTCACGGAGGGGCATATTGTGGTCGGAAAACCTTAGGTTCATGAGCGCCGATGTACCCATCCATGCACTTCTTGCTTTTTACTCGGACGGTCTCCTAGCCCTTGATCAAGCGTGATTTCTTCGATTCTCACGCGTTGCTCTTGACAAAGTACTCGAAACGCCTTTGTTTCTTATGTATATGGAGTTATGGAACAAACACCACTCTTACGCAAGGAGGCATTTCGAGTGAGCAATAGTAGACACAAAGAATTGGAGCGACGCAAGCGCAAGATTCTGGATCGGCTGGCCCCGCGGGCCTGGCCGCCCCAGGACGATCCCATGTTCACCGCCCGCAACATTCATTATGAACTGGCGGACCGCGTCCGGGGGCTGGGTCCCGGCGGGGTCGGGGCGATGCACCTGTTGGCTCAGAAGGTGGGGCTGATTGAGGCGATCGATAAGAGGCTGCACCTGTTGAAGGTCCATTTGCCTTACCACGAGTCGGATCACGTGCTGAACATCGCCTACAACCTTCTGTGCAACGGCACCTGCTTGGAGCCTATCGAGCAGCGTCGGAACGATGAGGTCTACCTGGATGCGTTGGGGGCTCAGCGGATTCCCGACCCCACGACGGAGGGTGATTTCTGTCGGCGGTTCGCCGAGGCGGACGTCCAGACCCTGATGAACGTGATCAACGACGTCCGGTTGCGGGTCTGGGCGGAGCAGCCCGAGTTCTTCTTTGCCGAGGCGATCATCGACGTGGACGGCACGTTGGTTTCCACCACGGGGGAGTGCAAAGCCGGGATGGACATCTCCTACAAGGGCGAGTGGGGCTACCAAGTTCTGGTGGTCTCGCTGGCCAACACGGGCGAACCGCTGTTTCTGGTGAACCGCAGCGGCAACCGGCCCTCCCATGAAGGGGCGGCGTGGTATCTCGATCGGGCGGGGACGTTGTGTGAGAAGGCGGGCTTCAAGAAGATCCTCTACCGCGGGGACACGGACTTTACGCAGACGCAGCACCTGGATGGTTGGGACGGGCAGGGTCGGCGGTTCATCTTCGGGATCGACGCGATGCCGAACCTGTCCGCCGTTTTCCTGACGAAGTGCTTGAGCTGCATCCGAACAGACATAGATTGTTCTCACTCAGCCATCGAAACTACGCGTGCGCACTTCGGACTTTGCGTCTTGAAACGAGGCGCAACATGCGACAGCCGCAAAGCAACCG
>DATKZH010000513.1:0-4108 GCA_035528065.1 Thermoguttaceae bacterium
CCTACGGCCCGACGCCAGCCACGGATCGCCTTCGACCAACAACCACCAACTCCGGTTCGACCCTAACCTCCTTCCTCAATTCAACATACAACCACGAACCCCCAACTATGAACATGCGTATATGTGGGTAATACTGAGGGCTCTGCCTGGGAACGCACTACCGCAGCAAGGCTCCGCCTTGCCTCCGAGACCGCGCGGCACGGGAACCCTAACGGAGCGCGGCCAGGTCCGGCAGAGCCTACCAGCGCGGTACGTTCCCAGGCAGAGCCTGGGAACGAGAGTCAAATGGGGTGCCGCTCGGGAGAACCCGACGTCAGATGGAGTAGCTGCGAACAAGTCCGGTCCCATGCCCATTGTAGCTGGCCAGGACATCGGCACCCCTTGCCCTACCCATCCTGGTCAGCCGGCGAACGGGCGGGCTACAATGGGCCGCATGACGGCTTTTTCCTTCCAACTGCACCACGTCGACGCCCGCTGTGCTGCGCGGCGGAGCACGTTCGAGACGCCCCATGGGACGGTGGAGCTTCCGGCGTTCATGCCCGTGGGGACCCAAGGGACCGTCAAAGGGCTGGAGGTTGAGCAGATTCGCGCGACCGGCACCCGGATGGTGCTGGCCAACACGTATCACCTCGCGTTGCGGCCCGGCGAAGAGGTCGTCGAGGCCTTGGGCGGGTTGCACGCCTTCATGGGCTGGGATGGGCCGATACTGACCGATAGCGGCGGCTTCCAGCTCTTCAGCCTGGCCAAGATGACGAAGGTGAGCGACAAGAGCGCGGTCTTCCGGTCGCACATCGACGGCCGGCTCGTCGAGCTCTCGCCGGAGCGGGCCGTCGAGATCCAAGAGCGGCTCGCCAGCGACGTGGCCATGACGCTGGACCACGTGATCGCGCTGCCCAACGATCCGGAAGTGGTCGCTGACGCCACCGAACGGACCATCCGCTGGGCCAAGCGGTGCCGGGACGCGGCCCGGCGAGCGGATCAGGCCCTCTTTGCCATCGTTCAGGGGGGGCTCGACCCCGACTTGCGGACTACATGTGCCCAGCGCCTGGTGGAGATGGATTTCGCCGGATACGCGATCGGGGGGTTGAGCGTGGGCGAGACCCCTGACGAGATGTACCGCACCCTGGGGGCCACCGTGCCGGCCTTGCCCGGGGATCGGCCACGGTACTTGATGGGCGTCGGCCGGCCCGAGGACCTGCTCGAGGCGATCGGCCGGGGCGTGGACCTGTTCGACTGCGTGATGCCTACCCGGAACGGGCGCAATTCCATGGCATTCACCGATCGAGGGAGTCTCCGACTCCGGAACCTCCAATACGAGCGGGACGAATCCCCCCTTGAGGAGTGCTGTCCGTGCCCGGCGTGCCGCCGCAGCCGGGGCTACCTCCGCCATCTGTTCATGGCCGGGGAGATGCTCGGGCCGATTCTGCTCTCAATCCACAACATCACCTACTACCAACGGCTGTTGGCCGACGCCCGGGCAGCGATCGTCGCGGACCGTTTTGAGGAGTTTCAGGCGGAGAAGATGGGAGGTTGGAGAAAATTGGCTGACTAGCGAGGAATCGGCCCACGGCCTGCCTTCCGGTCCCCTTGTCCCTTAGGGGACAAAGGCTTAAGATACCGGGCTACGACGATGCGGCGGGGCCCGGCGCAGAGTGGCGGTCGGGCCGTTTCTGTTGCCCCCGCGTCGCTCACCAAGACCCTCGCGCCGCCAGCGGCCGACTTCCTCGCATCCAATCGGGGGACTACCGTGGCAAACTCGATCTGGTCAAGCCTGGCACTGTTCGCCGCCCAAGAGCAGGGACCGGGCAACCCGTTCGTCATGCTCTGGCCTCTGTTGGCGATCGGACTCTTGTTCTGGTTCCTCCTGATTCGTCCCCAACAGCAGGAGAAGAAGCAGCGGGCGGGGATGCTGTCAGAGCTGAAAAAGAGCGACCGGGTCGTCACCGCGGGAGGGATCTACGGCGTGGTGACCAACGTACACCGTGAAGCCGACGAGGTCACGATCAAGGTCGACGAGGCGGCCAACGTCAAGCTCCGCGTGACCGTCGGTTCCATCGCCCGCATTCTGATCGACGAATCGTCCGACGATTCCTCGTCCAAGTGAAGCGCAGGAAACTCGAATCATGTCTCCGTACGTCTATCCGCTCATTCCGCTGGCCATGCTCGTCGTCCCGTTGCTCCTTGCCCGTTGGCTGCCGAGAGGGCGAACAGCGATCGACCGACGCTGGACGGCGGCTGCGGCGCTGGTGTGCCTGGCCGTTGGCGTGGCGATTGTGTGTGCGGGCCGGCCGGCCCACCTGATAGCCGCGGAGGATGCCGCTCCTCCGGCGAGCCAGGAGGCAGATGCCCCCCAGCAAGACGTCGGCGCGGCTAAGCCGGCCGATGCCGCCGAGTCGGCCCCCGCCGAGTCGGCTCCTGCCAAGCCAGCCGCCACAGAGCCAGCCGCCGGAGTGCCCGTCTCGGAACCGGGTGAAGAGCCGGTCTCGGCGGGAGGGCAAGGCGAGCCGGCATCGGAAGGCGAAACCGGCCAGACGGAGGAAGCCGCGGCCGAGTCGGAGGCTGAACAAGCGGATGCCGAAGAGGTGGTGCGGATCGAGTCGTGGTGGGCGAGGACCGCGTTCAACCTGTCTCTCATGGCCACGCTGATGGTGGTAGTCTTTGGCCCGTTCTATTGGGGGCTGCGTGCTACCAAGAACTGGCGGCAACCGCTGTGGGGATGGCCCATCGGCTTGGTCGTCTTCGGCGTGGCGGTGGTCGCCGCGGTGACGCTGTTCCGGTGGATCTTCTCGCTTCTGCCGCCGGAGTTCGGCAAGGTGTTCGAGAGGTATCTCGACGTGCTCGTGGGGCTTCAATCGCTGTGGATCTTCGTGGCCCTGATCGCCGTGCCGATCTGGCTGGGCGCCTATCTTTCCCACCGATGGCGGATGCCCGACTACTCGGGCAAGATCGCCGTGGTCTTCTTCGCGCTTTTCGCCGGCATCGTGATCACGATCCTTGGGTGGCCGCCGAAGCTGGGGATCGACCTGAGCGGCGGCGTGATCCTGGTCTACGAGCTGGAGGACGCGCCTGCCGGCGGGGGAACGGGACAAGGCGAGGTCCAAGAGGGCGCACCGGGCGAAGGGGGCGCGGGCGAAGGGGGCGAGCAGCAGCCGGCGCCGCAGCGGGCCAACGTGGACATGAGCAAGCTGATCCAGGCGGTCCGGCTCCGCGCCGACCCCAGCAGTGTGCGGGAGCTGACCATCCGCGCCCGCGGCGAACGGCAGATCGAGGTGATCATCCCGTTGTCCCAAGCCGCTGGGGGAAAGAAGGAAGGGGAGGAGGCCAAGGAGGGAGAAGGCGGACCCCAGGAGCTGGAAGAGCTGGAACGGATCAAGAAGAAGATCTCCAGCGCCGGCACGCTCGAGTTCCGCATCCTGGCCAACCGCCGCGATCATGGGGCGTACATCGAGCAAATACGGGAGCAGGGAGGCCAGGAGCTGCGCGACTCGCAAGGCAACCTGCAGGCATGGTGGGTGCGGGTGGCCAAGGGAGAGGAAGAGGGCCTGCTTCGATTCGCGGAGAGTGCAGAGACGGAGTATCGAGAAACGACCGGCCGCCAGGGTGAGAAGTGGACGGAGTTCCTGGTCGTCAAGGACATTTTCGACGTCACCGGCGGTTACCTGGTCGACTCCCGGCCCAGCATGGATCAGTCGGGGCGGCCCTGCGTGCTGTTCACGTTCAATCACCGGGGCGGGCAGCTTTTCGGCGGGCTCACCGGAAACAACCTGCCGGACGAGGCGCAGGATTTCAGCCGTCACCTGGGCATCATCCTCGACCGCTACCTCCAATCGGCGCCGTCCATCCGAAGCACGATCTTCCAACGGGGTGAAATTACCGGAGACTTCACCCGTAGGGAAGTGGAAGACCTGGTCGACATCCTCAACGCCGGGAGTCTCCCCACCGCGCTTTCGGAACAGCCGGTCAGCGAGACCCGAATGGGGCCCGGACTGGGCCAGGACACCATCGACCGCGGCAAGATCGCCGTCGGCGCGTCGATCGTTCTGGTGCTCGTGTTCATGGCGGTCTACTACCGCTTCGCCGGCATCGTGGCCTGCGGGGCCCTGTTGAT
>DATKZH010000514.1:0-3536 GCA_035528065.1 Thermoguttaceae bacterium
GACCAACATCACGACCAAACCGTCCTCCGTTCCTTTTTCGCGTACGCCAAACTACCCCTGTGAGAAGGTTCATTGGCTAGGCAAAGGACAATAGTAGATTACTGGAATTACATGGTGGACGAAGAAGAAACGCTGCTTGCCATCGCCGCATGTCTTCAACGCGCCATGGAGAAACCCGAGACCAGCTATGGCTATTACGTACTACACATTGATCAGCTTCCTTTGGAATGTGACCCAGACAACGAGCATCCTGTGCGCATCGGATTAAATTGGCACACGTCCATAAGCGGCGAATCCGTGTGGTATGAGCTGACTCATCCCGAGGCCGGGCACAAGTGGCATCGTGACGGTCTCGTAAATCCGAAAGTGTGGACGATGTCCGGTTCGTGTAGTGATTGTCCACCGTTTCTCTTCATCGAGGCGCTTTCTCGCAAATGGCCAGCGGTGCTGTTTGAGTTAGGTGGTACAACGGAGCACGTGTATTACGAGGAATGGGAAGCAATCGGCGGCGTTCTCACTGAACTCCAGAAGCGAGAATGGGCCTACTGGGATGACATGGATATCTGGTACGTGAAGGATGGGCGGAAATGTGATCCTCCATTGTTGGTGCACGACTACTTTGAGTTCGATCCTGATCCAGAGCCGGACACGTTTCTGGGGGAGGATATCCCGACCTTCGAAGATCAAGGATACGGCCTGAGCAACGCTGACGGCCAAGGCATTGCCGCGTCGGATGGTGGCGCGGATCAAACTGCCCCGCCGAGCGAACACTACGATCTGGACGCGGAGCTGCGGAGGGCTCGCGAGTTGGGGGAACCGCGGTCTGATCCAGATCAAGAGCCGGAACCCATCGGTGCAGAACCGACCGATCCTCCCGACTGTTTCCATGCATTTGGCACGGATAGAAGACGGGAACGTGAAGCACTTGAAGAGGCGGGATTGATCAACCGGCCAGACGAGCCAGAGATCGACTGTTCGGCGACAATTACTTTTCCCCTTTAGCGACAATTAGAATTCCAGTCCGATTGTGATCGGCTACTTCTTGGCTGGCTTGGCTGGCTTGGCTGGCTTGGCTGGCTTTTCGGTTTGGCGCGCATCGAGTTTCTTCGCGTTCTCGAGCCGATAGCTGCGTACGTTCAACTCCAAGATCACGCTGTGATGCACCAGCCGATCGATGGCCGTTGCCGTGGTCATGGCGTCTTTGAAAATCTGCTCCCATTTGCTGAAAGGCAAGTTGCTCGTCAACATCACGCTGCCACGTTCGTACCGTTCGGCGAGAAGCGTGAACAGCACCTCCATCTCCTCGCGGCTTTGCTGCACGTAGGCGAGGTCGTCGATGATCAGGCCGGCGAAACGTGAAAGCTTCTTGACGACCTTGGCCAGCCGCAGGTCCCGCTTGGCGATCAGCAACTCTTGCACCAGCAGGCTGCAGGTGGTGAACAAGATCGAGCGGCCTTGATGAACGAGTTGTTCTCCCAGCGCGCAGAGGCAGTGGCTCTTGCCGGAACCAGGCTTGCCGAACAACAGCAGGTTCTCGCGGCGGTCCAGGAACGAACCATCGCGCAGGCTTTCCATCTGCCGGGCCACCTGGATCGGAAGCCGCGTCCACTTGAAGTTGTCCCATGTCTTCGAGGACGGGAGCCGGGATTGTTGCATCAGGCGCGTGATCCGGCTTTCCCGGCGAGCCTGGCATTCCAATTCCGTCAGCTCCGACAAGTACTCCGTGTGGCCCAGCGGTTCCTGAACCGCACGCTCCGCCAGACTCTCGAAGTGTTCCCGGAACATCGGCAACCGCAGCTCCCGGAACTGCTCCGTCAACTGCGCGTTCAACTTCGCATCGTTTCCTGTCGCCCCTGGTCGCCGCTTGCGACCGCCCGGGCTCGTCGTTGGCATACTCATCGGTATGGACCTCCATGTCGGGGTGTTGAAGTAACGAATCGAATTCATGCAAATCCGGTGGCTCGATCTGGACCTCGGTGACCGGCGGCGCTTGCTGGTGTTGCTCGACGGCGAGTCGAACCGACTCCGAGGAGATGGCCGCGCCCTTGGCAATGGCCAGACGCAGCGCCTCTTGCACCGCGTCCTGGCTGTCCCGGGCCGCCAGTTGCAGGATCTTCAGGTATTCGCGGACGCCCTTGCGGGGACCGTGATCGCGGCAAAGCCAATCGTAGGCGATGCGAAACTGGCTGGTCGGAAACATCTCCTCCCGATACTGGTAGTTCTCGAACGCACCGGGCTTGCGGACCAGCGAATCGATCACGTGACGGTAATTGATCGCGTGCTTGCCGCTGCCCGCCACCCGGGGCATCCGTTGAACTTCGCTTCCCGCGTACCACACCTCGATGACGTCGGCGTCGATCACCACGTCGACCCGGTGGCCAATCAACCGGCTGGGAACCGAATACGTGTTACGCTTGACCTGGATCGTGCTGCTACTGCGGACCATGATCCCCCGGACACGCTGCCGGGGATCCAGCTTGGCCGGCGGCAGCTCGCCAAGCAACGCTCGCTCCTGAGCGAACCTGGCGGATCGCGACGCGTTGCCCTTGTCGATCAGCCGCTGGAGGAACTGCTCGTACTCCTCGCGGCTGGCGAAGTCGCGGCTGCCGCGTAACAGCAGGGCTTGGTCGACGACCGTCTTGAGATGGCCATGCGACGATTCGATGTCCCCATTCTCGTGCGCCTTACGGACGTTGATCCGTTGCGGCTCGACTCGGTAGTAGTCCATCAAGTCGCGGTAACGCGCGCGGAACTCGCGATCTTCCGAAAGGTTGTTGACGGCGGCACTCAGACTGTCGGAGCGGTGCTTGCGGGGCACGCCGCCCAACTTCCAAAACGCTTCCTGGAGCCCCCGGCTCAACGCCTCGAAGGACTCGGAGAAACAAACCGAAACGGACTCCCAATTGGAATACGTAAGCGTGAAGTGATACAGCATGTGATCAAACGGTTGGCCGGTGATCGTGACGCCCAGCGAGTTCATGTTCGTGAAGTCGGAGGCCGCCAAGCCGCCCGGATCATGGATCTGCGGGAACATCACCTCCCGGCCCGGGCCATGCTTGCCGCGCCAGTCACGTACCCGACGCTCGAACGTACGCCGCTGCGAGTCGGCAAACCGGCCGGGATAGCACTCCTGCAGCCATCCGAAAAGCGTGAATGCCCGCAACCGCGGCTCGGCCTCCAGACGCGCCTGGACCTCCGGCCACACCTCCACGAACGGGTCCACGCGCGTCCGCCAGGTTCGTCGCGGCTTCCTCCGCGATGGCACCCCTTCCGAATCCCGATACTTGCGTGCCGTCTTCTCATCCATGCCTGTCTTCCCTGCCGCCGAGGCCAGGTTCTCGTCCAGCGAAAGCAACCGCCGCAGTTTCCGTACTTGTCCGTCCGTGACCATCGCAACCTCCTATGAGCAAAGGGGTTGCGATTCTTACCGATAAACCAAAACCCGGGAATTCCTATTGTCGCTCAGAGCCCCGACCGACATCCGAATCCGGGATTTCTAATTGTCGCCCGACCGGAAAAGTAGTTGTCGCTCTACA
>DATKZH010000515.1:0-11392 GCA_035528065.1 Thermoguttaceae bacterium
GCCTGTTCCATTTCTCGCTCCTTCTTCAACTCCTGCCAACCGGGCACCACAAAACCACAACAGAACAGAAATCTCCCTTACCACAAACACCAATTTCTGCCAAAATCAGAGCTGCTTTTAGCAGCCCACACGCCGTGTGCCTGCTACGGAAGTCGGGAAGTCGTTTTTTTCGGCCGATCGGCCCGACGGGACGCCGCCTCAGGGGATTGCCTTCCTACCTGGAGCGAGCGGCCGGAAGCGCGTATGATGAACCGGTTGACGTGAGGGATTGCGACGATGACCAACGAGCCCCAACCCGATGCCGACGTTCGCATGCGGGGCTTTGCCCGGCGGACCACGGTGGCCGATGCGCTCGCTTGGCTCGATGGGCAGGCGTCGCGGCTCTCGGCCGAGCGGGTGCCGGTTGCCGAGGCGGCGGGTCGCGTGCTCGCCCGGGAAGTGAGAAGCGAGGTCGACGTCCCGGGCTTCACGCGCTCGATGATGGACGGGTTTGCGGTGCGGGCGTCCGATACCTCGGGGGCCTCGCCCTACAATCGGCTTCGGCTCGACGTGGTCGGCCAATCGATGCCCGGCCGGCCGTTCGAGGGGACGCTCGCCGCGGGGCAGGCCGTGCGGATCATGACCGGGGCCCCGTTGCCGGAAGGGGCCGACGCGGTGCTGCCGGTCGAAGTGGTGGAAATCGGCCAGCGGGATATTCACGCCCAGGGTGAAGTGTCGCCCGGCAAGCACGTGGGGCGAGTGGGCGAGGACGTGGCGGCCGGGGCCGCGGTGCTCGCCGAAGGTCGCGTGTTGCGGCCGCAGGACGTCGGCGTGTTGGCGTCGATCGGGGTGGCCGAGGTGCCGGTCGTGCGTCGGCCCCGCGTGCGGATCGTGGTGACTGGCGACGAGCTGTTGCCCGTCGGGTCCAAGCCCCGGGGGTGCCGCATCGTCGACTCGAACGGCCCGATGCTGGGCGCGCTCGCGGAGCGGGACGGCGGCGTGCCACTTCACCCCGGGATCGTGCCCGACGAGCCCGAGGCGATCCTCCGGGCCATACGGTCGGAGGCCGACGTGGTGCTCGTCTCGGGGGGATCGAGCGTGGGCCAGGAAGACCATGCTCCGTCGCTGGTCCGGGAGCACGGGGAGTTGGCGATCCACGGGCTTGCCATGCGCCCCAGCAGCCCGACGGGCATGGGCCGGTTGGACGACCGGCTCGTGTTCCTCCTGCCGGGCAACCCCGTCTCGTGCCTGTGTGCCTATGATTTTTTCGCCGGCCGGGCGATTCGGGCGTTGGGCGGGCGCTCGACCGATTGGCCCTATCGGCGGATCAGGGCCCCGCTCGCCCGAAAGATCGTCTCCGTGGTGGGGCGGCTGGACTACCTGCGCGTCCGCCTGGTCGAAGGGCGGGTCGATCCGGTGGCGATCGGCGGGGCCTCGGTCCTCTCGTCGACCACCCGGGCCGACGGCTTCGTGCTCGTCCCCCCCGATAGCGAAGGCCACCCGCCGGGTGCCGAGGTGGAGGTGTTTCTGTATGATTAGGTCGAGTGTGATCAAGTCGACCCTAACTGAAACGAGCGCGAAGCCGCTTGCGGTTTAGCAGCCCCATGTCCCAAGACCAATTCCTCGAAGTCATCGACCGCGACGAGGCGGAGCGGCGGTTCCGCGGGGCGATCCGGTGCCGGCCTTTGGGACCGGAGGAGGTCGCGCTGGACGACGCGCTCTCGCGCGTGCTTGCCGAGGACGTGGTGGCCGAGGTGGACGTGCCGTCGTTCGACCGGTCGAACTACGACGGCTACGCCGTGCGCGCGGCCGATACCTATGGGGCTCAGGAGGAAAACCCGCGGCGGCTGGGGCTGCTGGAGGAGGTCCTGGCCACGGGCGTGGTGCCCAGGCTGGAGGTGACGCCCGGCGTGGCAACCGAGATTGCCACGGGCGGGATGCTGCCCCGCGGGGCCGACGCGGTGGTGATGGTCGAGCACACGGAAACCGAAGGCGGCCGGTTGATCGTCGCCCGGGCGGTCACGCCCGGCTTTGGCGTCGCGTTTGCGGGGACCGACATCTCGTCGGGCGAGACGGTGCTGCGGCGGGGCCAGGTGCTTACCAGCCGCGAGACGGGCGTGCTGGCCGCCCTGGGGAACGACCGAGTGCAGGTCTTCCGGCGGCCCAACGTGGCGATCCTCTGCACGGGCGACGAGATCATCCCGCCGGGCGAGCCGATGCGGCCGGGGTTGGTCTACGACTCGAACGCCCGAATCCTGGCCGACGCCGTGCGGGAGCTTCGGGCCAACCCGATCCCGTTGGGCATCGTTCACGATGACCTGGAGCAACTCCGCCGGCGGCTCCACGAGGCACTCGAACGGGCGGATGTCGTACTACTCTCTGGGGGGACGAGCAAGGGGGCGGGCGACCTGTCGTACCGCGTGGTGAGCGAGCTGGCCGAGCCGGGGATCGTCGCCCATGGGGTCGCGCTCAAGCCGGGGAAGCCGATCTGCCTGGCTGGGCACCGGGGTAAGCCGGTGGTGATTTTGCCTGGATTTCCCACATCCGCCATCTTCACGTTTCACGAGTTCGTTGCCCCGGTGATCCGCGTGTTGGGGGGGCGCCCCGCCATGGAGCGGTCGTCGGTCGAGGCGCGACTGGCCGTCAAGGTCAATTCAGAGATCGGACGCACCGAATACCTGCTGGTCGGGCTGGTGGGGGGCGAGGATCAGTTGGCTGCCTACCCGATGGGGAAAGGCTCCGGCTCGGTGACGAGCTTCAGCCAGGCGGACGGATTCGTGACCATCGGGCGCCATGAGGAGATCGTCCAGTCCGGGTCGACCGTGACGGTGCAGCTTCTGGGTGGCGATTTGCAGGTCGCCGATCTGGTGGTGATCGGCAGCCATTGCGTGGGGCTCGACTTCCTGCTGGGCCAGCTCGAGGACCGCGGGTTTCGCACCAAGTTCATGGCGGTCGGCTCGGCCGGGGGTCTGGAGGCGGCCAAGCGGGGTGAGTGCGATTTGGCGGGGATGCACCTGTTGGACCCGGATACCGGTCGGTACAATGAGCCGTACCTGACGGCCGACCTCCAGTTGGTCCGAGGCTACGGACGGCTCCAAGGGGTCGTGTTTCGCCCTGAGGACGCGCGATTCGAAGGGCGGGGCGCTCGCGAGGCGATCGCCGCGGTGAAGGGCGACCCCCGCTCGGTGATGGTCAATCGCAACCGGGGGAGCGGCACCCGGATCCTCATCGACCGGTTGCTGGGGGGCACGCAGCCGCCCGGCTACGCCGTCCAGGCGAAGAGCCACAACGCGGTGGCGGCGGCCGTGTTGCAGGGTCGGGCGGATTGGGGCGTGGCGATTGAGTGGGTGGCGAAGCGCACCGGGCTGGGCTTTTTGCCGCTGGAACAGGAGCAGTACGACTTCGTGGTCCCGGCCGCCCGCCTCGATCGACCCGCGGTCGTGGCCTTCCGCCGGCTCGTTTCGGAGCCCGAGATCCGCGGGCGGCTTGGGGAGATGGGATTCGGGTTGAATGATGAATGATGAATGATGATTGGTCATCAACGAATACGGACTAAGGGAAGACTTGGTGGAGGGCTTTGATGAACCTGCCTGAAAACGAACTGGAAAACTTGCAGTCGATCGAAGACGTGGAGATGCTCGAGGAGCTTCTCAGCCGGCCCACGCCCGAGGTGATTGAGATGATGGGCCGCGTGGAGGGGGACCTGCTCGTGTTGGGCGCCTGCGGCAAGATCGGCCCCACGCTCGCCCGGATGGCGCGGCGTGCCACCGACGAGGCGGGGGTTGCGCGGCGCGTGATCGCCGTGGACAAGCTCGTTCCGCCCAAGATGCGAAAGCGATTCGAGTCGCAGGGCGTCGAGTTGATCTGCGCCGATCTTTTGGAGCGCAAGGACCTGGAGGGACTTCCCGAGGTGCGCAACGTGATCCACATGGCGGCGATGAAGTTCGGCTCCACCGGCCGGGAAGAGACGACGTGGGCGATGAACACCCATCTGCCCGGGCTGGTCTGCGAACGGTTTTGGCGGAGCCGGATCGTCGCTTACTCGACGGGCAACGTGTACGCGATGGTGCCGGTCGACAGCGGGGGGGCGAAGGAGGACGATCCGATCAAGCCGATCGGCGATTACGCCATGAGCTGCCTGGGCCGCGAGCGGATGGTCGCCTATTTCAGCCGCACGCTCGATATCCCCGTGACGCTGGTGCGTCTGAACTACGCCAACGAGCTGCGGTACGGCGTGCTGACCGATATCGCCCTGAAAGTCCTCGCTGAGGAGCCGATCGAACTGTCGATGGGCTACTTCAACGCCATCTGGCAGGGCGACGCCAGCGCGATGGTGCTCCGCGCGATGGAGCACGCGGCCACGCCGCCGGTGGTGGTCAATGCGGTCGGGCCCGATACACTGAGCGTCCGGCAGGTGGCCGAGGAGTTCGGCAAGCTGTTCGACAAGCCGGTCGAGTTCAACGGGAGTGAAGCCCCGGATGCGCTGTTGAGCAACGGCGAGCTCGGCTACAAGCTTCTCGGCCGCCCTCGCGTCACGCCCCAGCAGATGATCCGCTGGATCGCCGATTGGCAGCGGCGCGACTGCACGACGTACCGCAAGCCGACCCGGTTCGAGGTCCGCGACGGGCAGTTTTGAGGCGCCTGCGTCTCGCCCAAACGGGTTTTGGAGTGCGGTGACTTGTCACCGCTTTTTGAGTGTCCGGAAAACGTAGCGAGACGGCCTTCAGGTGTAGTCTGGCATCGCTTGCCGGTTGCGCAGGACGCCCGAGAAAGCGGCGACAAGTCGCCGCACTCCAAAGGAACCTCGCTTGTTTCAGGGCTAGTTCGCAGCGCCCTTTTCCCACGGCACAAGGCTGGGGAAGAATGCGGGAGTTGTTCTTCGGCTGATTCTCAGATGGGGCTTGCCCATGGATCTGCACTTCGAGCACATCGGCATCATCACCACGGAGAAGAAGCCGGACGAGCGGTTCGTTCCGGCCACGCGCGTCTGGGTGACGGACTTCACCAAGCATCCGCACCGCGTGGAATGGCTCCGTTTCGAGCCGGACAGCCCGGTGACCGGCCCGGTTCGCCGGATGCCGCACGTGGCGTACCGCGTCGACGACCTCGAGGCGGCCGGCGAAGGGCTGAAGGTGCTCATCGAGCCGTTCGACGCCGGCCCCCGCTACGCGGCCTTCTACGAGACGGCCGACGGCGCGGTCGTCGAGTTCGTCCAGTACAAGGATTCGGTGGCCCCAAGCGAAGGAGAGCTCCCATGAGGCGTACGCTCAACTGGGCGTGGCAAAACGTCGTCTCCGTGTTCCTGGCCGGCCTGTTCGTCCTGCTTCCGATCGCCATCACCGTCGCCGTCATGGCTTGGGTCGGGGCTATCCTCCGGGATTGGCTCGGCCCGAAGAGCCTGATGGGCCAGGGGCTCGGGCAGGTGGGGGCGCGGTTCGTCACCGATCCGAACGTCGCCAGCGTGCTCGGCTGGGCCGTCGCGCTGGCCGCCATCTGGCTGCTGGGCGTGTTCGTGATTTCGCTGGGCCGAAACGAGGTGGAGAAGCGATTTCACTCCCTGGTGGAGCAAATCCCCATCGTCAATATCCTCTACAAGCCCGTCGTCCAGGTCGTCGACATGCTCAAGGGCGGTGGGCAGGACGACGTGAAGGGGATGGGGGTCGTCTACTGCGCCTTCGGGGCGGAGGGGGGCGCCGGGTTCCTCGGCCTTCTGGTTTCCGACGACGCCTACCGCTTCGGGGATCGGGAGTACAAGATCGTCTATATTCCCACGTCCCCGGTGCCGATGTCCGGGGGGATCATCTTCGCCCCGGCCGCTTCGGTCCACAAGGTGGACATGCGCGTCGACGACCTGATGCAGATCTACTTCTCGATCGGCGTGATGTCGTCGAAGGTCATTCCCCAGAAGTACGTCGTGCCGGGCGTGCCCCCGCCCGACTCCCCGGAAGGCTCGCCGTAGCCTTCGCTCCCGCCGAGGCCGAAGCAATCGGGAAGCGCTCCGTCCGGAAGCGCTCAGTCCCAGACGGCCCGCTCATCTTCCAAGGGCAGGTGGACCGGCCGTTCGCCCAGCCGGGCCGACTTGTACATGGCCAGGGCGATCTCCAGCGTCGGGCGAACGCTTTCACAGGGGATGGCAAGCTCGCGATCCTCACAAATGGCGTCGACGCAGTCGTCGATGACCATCTGGTGCTCGGCGCTCGGTAGCGCGGTCGGGTCGCTGGCGGCGGTGGCCTGGGCGGCGTCGCCGGCCCGGCGGATCGCCTCGTCTTCGGGACGTTCCTCCTGAAACTGCCACAGGGAGAGGACCGCGCCCTTCATCACGGCCGCGCCCTGCTCGCCGTAGATCTCCACGCGCACGTCGAGCCCCGGCCAGAGGGCCGTGCTGGCGGTGACCGTCCCGACCACGTCGTTCTGGAAATGGACGAGCGCGCCGAGCGTATCCTCGATTTCCAGCTCCGGGTGGGCGAGGTTCGACATGCGCGCCTGCACGTCCCGGGCGGGCCCGATCAGGTAGCTCAACAGATCGATGTAGTGGAAGGCGTGCTGGATGGTGACGCCGGCCCCGCTACGGCGGTTCGAGCGCCAGGGATCGGTCCGGTAGTACTCGGTGGTCCGGTACCACTTCATCACCGCGTCGGCGTGCAGGAGCCGGCCGAAACGGCCCTCTGCGAGCGCCTGCTTGATCTGCCGGATCGGCTCCCGCATCCGGCACTGGACGAAGATGCCGAACTTGCGCCCGGCGCGCCGCCCGGCCGCGATCATCCGATCGGTTTCCTCGAGCGACATGGCCGGCGGTTTCTCGCAGAGGACGTGCTTGCCCGCCTCGAACGCCGCCAGCACGGCGTCGGTGTGCAGGTGGTTGGGCGTGACGACGCTGACCACCTCGACGTTCGGGTCGGCCAGCATGTCGTCCAGCTTCGTGTAGACCGCGGCATCCGGCGCGCAGTCGCCGGCCAGCTTCCGCGCCCGCTCTTCCGCCACGTCGCAGACCGCCACCAGCTCGGCCTTCGCGGAGTCCCTCAGGGCGGCCCCGTGCAGGCCGGAGATCATCCCGGCGCCGACGATTCCGAATCCGGTGGCCATCGCATTCTCCTTGGGAGGGAGTTGGGAGTAAGGAGTTGGGCCCTTACGTGGTTCACATCGGTAGCGAATCGTCGATATTGCCAAGAGCGTGGTGGTTGTCGTTGAACCGCAAGCCGGAGGCGTGCGCGGGATCGCGAACCTGCCTTTCCTGCTCGCGCACGCCTCGGGCTTGCGGCTAAACGAGACGGCCGCTGAGGATCTCGGTCGACGCGGGATACTCCTTCACCTCCGAATAGTGCAACACGCGACACAGCTCCTTGCCGTCGGCGTCGCAGATGGGCGTCGGACGCCGGAGGATGAACTCCGCCCGGTCCAGGCGATTGTAGGCGACGTGGGCCATCTCCAGCCGGTCGATGGCGTTGGGCTCCGCGGAGTCGAAGTCGGGCGCCAAGAGCGGGCCGGTGTCGACCTGGAACGACGCGTTCTCCGGCCGGAAATTCATCGTCTTGATCGGGTATTCGAGCACGTATCGCTCGCGGCGTTGGGGATCGCGGATCGTCGTCTGCGCGACCAGCGGCAGGTTGGCGGCGGTCGCCGCGTTGATCTCGGCGGGCGTCTTCTCGGCGTGGGTCTGGGCGAACGTCTTCACGTCGATCTGGAGCGATCGGAAGCTGCTGCTCACCGGATGGCCGTGCGGCGTCTCGCCGTCGAAGGTGATTTTCCGCGCCATGCTGCGCTCGAGGGTCAACGAGTAGATGACGCGATACTCGCGGCTGGGGAGCTGGAACAGGCGGTCCTCGGCGTAGACCCACTCGGCCCGGCAAGGGGCGATCAGCACGAACCGCTCGCTCTGGCCGGTTGCTTCGTCGACGACGTCGACGATCGCGTCCAACTGGATGCGGGCCTTGTTGCCCAGCGGGCAGTTGTGCCGGGCGTAGGGGCGCGGATCGGGGCGGGGCGGGAAGTCCCACGTCATGAACGACGCCTGGAAGTTGCACGCGTCCCGGGACGACTCCGGTTCCGCCTTCGATTCCTCCGGCGCGCCCTGCGATTGGCCGGCCCCCACGGCGACCACCAGCGCCCCGCCGAGCGAGCCGATCTCGCGATGAAACTGCCGTCGTGTCACTTTTCTCGACATGATTCTCTCCGCATGGTCAGGGCACGGACCACAGGCTGGTTTTCGTAGGACGGATTGGCAATCCGTCCTACAAAGACGTTCTTGCAGCGTTGGGGTCTACGGATGCAAAATCACCTTCAGCGCGCGCAGGGCCTCGATCTCCTCAAAGGCCCTCTCCCAGTCGGCAAGGGGCATTCGGTGCGTAATC
Organism: Thermoguttaceae bacterium; assembly: GCA_035528065.1. Taxonomy (GTDB): domain Bacteria; phylum Planctomycetota; class Planctomycetia; order Pirellulales; family Thermoguttaceae; genus DATKZH01. The sequence continues at coordinate 8,328 of DATKZH010000515.1, forward strand.
ACCCGCCCGGCCGGGATCTGGCCGGTGGCCACGAGGTGGATCGTCCGGTCCCAACTGGTGTAGCTCGTGGAAAGACAAAAGTGGACGTCGGCCACCCGGAAGGCCGCTTTCTCCCACGGGAAGTCGACCGTCTTCCCGCCCGTCAGGCCGATGGCGCAGATCTTGCCCTTCTTGCGAATCAAGTCCACGGTGCCGGCAATCGCCTGGGGCGCGCCGGAACATTCTACCACCAGGTCGGCCCCGATTCCACCGGTGAGGTCCATCACGGCCCGGGCGACGTCGTCGGTGCCCACGTTGAGCACGGTCTCGAACCCCAGCTCGCGGGCCTTCTCCAGTCGCAGGCCCTCGTCCGGGGGCGCGCCGACCATGACGACGTGCCGGGCGCCGGCCGCCTTGGCGGTCAGCCCGGCCAGAAGCCCGATCGGCCCCGGGCCGAGCACGACGACGAAGTCGCCGGCCGTCACGCCCGCCCGCTCCAGCACGTCGTGCACCGTGTTGGCCGTCGGCTCGATGACGGCGGCCGTGTCGAAGTCGATCGCGTCGGGCACGCGGTGCAGAAGCTGCTCGGGCATGACGAGGTACTTGGCCATTGAGCCGTGAATACCCCAGCCCGGGCTGCGCTTCTCGGGACATATCTGCACGTTGCCCGTGCGGCAGAGGTAGCACTGCCCGCAATGCCGCGTGTGGGGCTCGCCCACCACGCGGTCGCCGACGGCGTAGTGCCGGCACTCGGGGCCGAGCTCGACGATGACGCCGGAGAACTCGTGCCCCAGGATCACCGGCGGCCAGTAGGGGAAGGCGTCGTTCTTGACGTGCACGTCGGTCCCGCAGATCCCGCTTGCACGGACCTCGATCAGCACCTCGCCCGGCCCGGGCGTGGGCTCGGGCATGTCCATCAGGGCGAGATGGCCGACGCCTCTTTTGGTTTTGACGAGGGCTTTCATGGGATGAGGGTTGAGGGTTGAGAGTTGGGGATTGAGGGTTGATGGTCGAGGGCTCGGGGGTCAGGATTTGCGTGGCGACGGCCGGTGGCGTTGTGTCGCGGTCTCCTGACCGCGACACCCACGCACAGGCGAACGGACACACTACTGGACGCGACACACCGCGGTTACATCCGGCGGACGATGTCTTGATACCTTTTCGCTATGCTGGACAGCGAGCGAGAGCCTGCCAAACAAATCACCCCCAACAGGATCAGCACCACGTCGAGCCCGAAGGCAACCGGGTCAAAACGCTCCAGGTAGAGGAACACCACGGGTACCAACGCAATCCCGCCGACCGCTATCAGCGCGCCCACGAGACTGAGAACGATGCTCAGGACTCGGTAGCTCCTTCCGGTCGCAGCAAAATGCTCGCGCACTGCGTTGCGGAATACGTCGTCCCGCTTGCCGGCTTCCGCGCATGGCGCACAACACGTGATCCGGTGTGAATCGCTTTCGTTCTCACATTCGGAGCACACCGCTTTTCCACAATATGTGCATACCGCTACTGCCTCGGTTTCCCGGTGGTGATAGCATTTCATCACGGTCCTCCCCTTTCACGGACACCGCGTTGTGTCGCGATCTCCTCACCGCGACACAACGCCGGACGCAAGCTGGCTTCGTCGGGAGACCAAGCCACAACAAGGTGTTCCACGTGTACCCGGAAGTCCTGAACCCTGAACCCTGAACCCTCTCAACCACACCACCGCAAGGAAAAATCGGTCAGCACGCACGCGGCGTCGGCGATCTGGCGGACGGCAATCTGCTCCTCGTTCGTGTGGGCGTACGAAAGCGTGCCGGGACCGTAGACGACCGTGGGGATGCCGAGCTGGTTGTTGTACATCCAGGAATCGCAGGAGGCCGTCATGGCGTCGATCTCCGCGGGGAGCTCCCAGTCGCCGCAGCACGCTTTGAGCCCTACGGCCAACGGGTGGTCGGGGTCGAGCACGTGGCTGTCGTGCCGGTAGATGAACTCGACCCGTACCCGCTCCTTGAGCATCGGGTCGGCCGCGGCCAACGCGGCGCGGAGCTCGTCCATCACCTCGTGCCGGGTCTTGTTGGGCAAAAGGCCCAGCACGCCTTCCAGCGTGGCCCGGGCCGGGGCCGTGGCGGGCCAGTCGCCCGCGGCCAGGCGGCCGAACGTGATCGGCATCGGGTTCTCGTACTTGTCGAACAGCGGAATCCCCCGCGAGGCGGCGAGAAGGTCCGCGTGGTATCGTTCGAGCACGTCCATCGTCTTCCGGGCGAGGGCCAGCGCGCTCAGCGTCTCGCCGGCCCGGCCCGAGTGACCCGGCTTGCCCTGGCAGACGAGCCGAAACCAGACCGCCCCTCGCACGCTCGTGAAGATCTTGCCCGCCGTCGGCTCCATCACGATGCAGGCGTCGGCCTTCTCGCCGGCGCGGGCCATGGCCAGCGTGCCGTTGCCGCCGTTTTCCTCTTCGACCACGAGGTGGGCGAGCACGTCGCCGGCCAGCCGAGCGTCGAGCTTCACCATCGCGGCAAGGACCAGCCAGATCGTGGCGACCTGGCCCTTGGCGTCGCAGGCGCCCCGGCCGTGGATCACGCCCTCAGTCCGGACGGCCTCGAACGGCTTCTCCTGCCCTTGGGACGGGGGGACCACGTCGGTGTGCGTGTTGAAAAGGAGGGTGCGCCCGGCGCCGCTCCCGGGCAGGCGGAGCCGGAGATTGAAGCGGCCGTCGTAGCGGAGGTCGGGGATCGGGCTGGAGTAGTCCTCGTCCTGCTTGATCGTGTCGGAAAGCGGCACCCGCGTGACCTCGACGCCCAGCTCCCGGAACGCCTCTTCCGCCCAGCCCATCAACTCGTGCTCTTCGCCCGAGGTGGAGGGGAACGAGATCAGCCTGGCAAGAAGCTCGACGGCCGAGGGCACGAGCGACTCGACGGTGCTGCGGATAGTCTCTCGGCCGATCGACATGGTCTACTCCTGCGACATAAACCCTCGTTCCCAGGCTCTGCCTGGGAATGCACCGGCTTGGCAGGCTCTGCCTGCCCTTCTCATGCTCCCCGGCGGCTCCGCGTCATGGGTTGTTTGGGGCGAGGCGGAGCCTCGCGTTAGTGCGTTCCCAG
>DATKZH010000516.1:0-10280 GCA_035528065.1 Thermoguttaceae bacterium
CCAGACTCGCGTGAGTGTCGACCGGAAACAGCTTCCCGACTTCCGAAGCAGGCACACGCCGTGTGCCGTCCGCCGGTTACGGCACACGGCGTGTGCCTACTACTCCGCAAGAAAGGTCACCGGCATGGTACCCGAGCGGCGGTGCCGCGTCCAGATGCCGTGGCCGGGTCGCGGCTCGAATCGCGGGCCTTGCGAATGACGAACTCCAGGATAGCCCTCCCGTCGGCGTACTGAGTGGAATGCCCCCTGTCTTCGCGGTAGATGAGGAGGGGATCGCGGCCGACGGCTTTCAAGACGTTGGCCAATCGCAGCACGCTCTCGGGAGGCACGGAAGTGTCTTTCCCGGATGCCGTCAGGCCGACCGGCATGGTGAGTCGCTCGGGCCAGTACTCGGCGCTCCGCCTTTTGTACTCGAGAGGGATCTCCGCCTTCGTGCCCCCGAAGGACGCCCGGATGGCGTCCTGGAAATTCTCGTACTCCAGCAAGTTGGCCGTGCCGTTCATCGAAGCCACGCCGTCGATCAGCTCCGGGTGCAGGGCGGCGAAGGACAAGCTCGCGGTGCCGCCCATGGAGCCGCCACACAGAAATGCCCTCGATACGCGGTACCGCTGCTTGAGCTCCGCGATGATCTGAACCATGTCCGCTTCCGCCTTGGGACCCATCCAGGAGGTCTTCGCGCGGTAGTCGGGCGAGACGTAGATCATGCCGTGCTCGGCGGCCGCGTCCCGAGCCGCGCGGCATTCGTCACGGCCGTCTCGGACGAACTGCCAACGATCGGAGCCGTGGCCGTGCAGGACGAGGAGAAGATCGTGCGCCGCATCCGTCTTGAACTCTGCGGGCAGCATCAACACGTATCGCTGCTCCGTGCCGTCGCACTTGGCGACGAAGACGACGTCGCTCACGCGGGGATCCGGCTGCCCTGCGTCGAGAAGACGGCTCCCGCCGACGAAGACCAGGATTGTCAACACCATCGGGCCGGACCGGGTCATTCTGCGTGTCTCCTTGTCGTCGAACGGCGGAGGCGAGAGGGCCTGCTCGGCCGACGATCGAGCGGACTGATCGTCGTGGGGATCGATTCGTCGGTCGCTTCCCCTTTCCGTTCACGCCGGCCGCGAGTGGATTATAGTCGGGATCCGTGCCGGCGCCCTGGAGCCCTGGCGTGCGGTCATGGTGGGGCCCATCGCGGTGCGGCCAACGCGGGGCGTCTTGCTTCGGTCCCCGATCGGGCAGGCCGGGGGCTGGGGTCGCGACCTTGCGGCCCTGCCTCGGACCAATGCGCCATCAGGTTTGGACCCATGCGATCGACAGCGGGGCCGGTTCTCCCCGGACGACCGATTTGGCGGGGCGGGACACGGTTTGGCAATAGATAGACAGTAGATAGACAGGAGTTTGCCTGAAAGCCTATGCTGTTGTATGGGCTGGGAGGACTGCGAAGTAGTCCTTGTGGGTGTAGCTCAATCACACTGGAGCGTGGGAGCGAGCCGTCAAAGACAGCCTCGACCCATGTTGACGGATTTGCGCACGTAAGGCGTTGTTCGGCAACGAGTTGCGCCGGGATTCCCATTCCCCGGCTTGCATTGTGAGTTATGATAACTTAGCGAAGATCCGGTACTACCGGCCGCAGACCCTATCGCCACGCCGGCGGCTTGGGGCGATCGATGCGGCAGCCAACCGGTCGAGGAGCAAGACGATGCAGAAGAAAGCCGTGTCTCTGGTCGCGATTCTGGCGGTGGGAGGGCTGGCCGGGGCCTTTGCGGCGCGCGCAGCCGACGAGCCCCAGCGCGACACCCGCAGCCCCTCCTTTGAACAGCTCATTCCGCGATGGGAGCTGGGCGATTCCTGGATCGTGGAGACGGTCAGCCAGCCCTTGCAGATGCGGGGCGAGGCGATCGCCGAGTCGCGATTGCGACCGATCCAATGGCAGTTCGCCGTGCAGAGGTTCGAGAAGGCGCTCTCGGACGACTGCTACCGCCTGGAAGTCAAGTGCCTGGCCAAGGGCGTGCCGCAGCCGACGACCGTGCTTTGGGTGGACAAGAAGTCGCTGGCGATCCGCCAGATCCAGACCCAAATCCCGGTCCCTGAGGGCTTCCAAACCGTCACCCAGAGCTATGAGTTCTCCAGCGGACAGCCGTCGCCCGTGCTCGGGCCGCTCAGCGCGTTGCCGCTCGATCTGCCCCTCTTCTCGGGCAACCAGGCGAAGGGCATGCAGTCGTTCATGTACGAGACCTATACGGGCCCGCCCGGCGAGAAGGCCGTCGGCGAGCTCGGATTTGCCCACCAGGTGGAACAGCAGGTGGAGCCGGTGGCAACCGAGCAGGTCAAGGGCCTGATCCACGAGACGTATACGAAGAGCCTCACGGAGCAGCCGGTCGTCGAGGTCAAGTTGAAGAGCGGCGATCGGCAGGTTCGCCAGTTGTGGCAGCCCGGTCTCCCCTGGCCGGTTTACAGCAAGAACGGCTCGACCGAGTGCCGGCTCGTCAAAGTGATTCCGGCCGAGGAAAAGACCGACAGGTAGTGGGAGCGGTGAACATGAAACGCATTGGGACGCTTGGGCTGGTCTGTGCCGTGTTGGCCTGCGTTCAGGCCACGGAAGCGGCCGTGGAAGAGGGCGCCGCGAAGCACACTCCCTGGTCGGGCTACTGGTGGCCGATCGCCCGGGGCGAGATGCTCGGGCCGTTGGGTAAATACGACTATCTGACCGGCGCAAATTCCGCGCAGTGGGAGCGGGGAGCCCATCCGCCGGGCCCGAACGTGCCGCAGTGGCACGGGTACTGTCACGCCTGGTCTGCCGCGGCCATCCTGGAAAAAGAGCCGAACCGGCCGAAAACGGCTCGCGCATCGGGCGGTTCGCGGGCGTTGTCGTTAAGCATAGGCGACCAAAAGGGCCTCTTTTCGGTCAGTCACGCCCAGGACGTGGCCAACCACTACGGCGACCGGTTTGGCGATGGCGCCGGAAGCGAGGACCCCCATGACCTGGAGCCCTGCACGCTCTGGGAAATCCTCCGAACGCACATCAAGCAGCAGAAGGTGGCGCTGGTGATGGATCTCGAGCCGGGGCCCGAGGTCTGGAACTACCCCGTCTACGCGTACCGCGTCCAGTATTCTCCGTCCGGAGGGGGCTGGCAAGACGCCCAGCTTGCGTTGTGGGCCGCCGACGACGCCGTGCCCCCGGATCACGTGGGCACCTTGGTACATTACCAGACGTACAACTTCCGGTTCCGGCTCTACAACGGATCGATCGTGACGGGGTCGGGCCAGTGGGTGGGGCAGAGCCTCCAGAGCCACCCGGATTTCGCCTGGTATCCGTACGTGGTGATGCCGGAGAATCCCTACGTCGACTACCAGCGCGTCAAGCAGATTGTCGGGGTCGCTTCGGCCGACGCCGGAAGCAGCACGCCGTCAGGCACCGGGAGCCGGCCCAACACCGGAACTAGTACCAGGCCGAACACCGGGACGAGCACCCGACCCGGCTCCGGTCCGCCGACCAACGTGCTGCCGGGGACGAGCCCGAATGTCTCACCCGGCGGCGTGCCGACCGTGCTCCCGGGCACGGGGCCTGGGGTGATGCCGGGCGTCGCACCGGGCTCGTTCGGTCCCACCGGCATGCCCGGCGGCTTGGTGCCCCCGGACGTGATGTGCCTGAGCCCCTTGCAGGTCGTCGCCGCCATTGCCGACAAGACCTCGTCGTTCGGCCTGGACGTGAGCGTGGATCGATTCGACGGCGGGCAATACGCCGTCGGCGAGCCGCTCCAGGTGCGAGGCAGCTCGGAGCAGGCCGGTTTCCTGTACCTGTTCTACATCGACAGCCAGGGGCAACTGGGCCTTCTGTACCCGAGGACCGGCGAGGACAATCGGATCGCCCCCCAGGGGCAGTTCGTGGTGCCGAGGCCCGAGGACGGGGCCATCCTCCGCGTGAGCGACCCCGTGGGGGTCCATCGGATCAAGGCGCTGGTCACCAACCGGCCGCTGCTTCTGACCGGCATGGTGTCGCAGACCCAGTCGCAGCAGCAGCAGGTCGGCCCCAAGCCGGGGAAATCCAACTACCTGCCGAGCCTGTTTCGCTCGCATCCCTCGCAGCAGAAACAGGTGCAGACGCTACTGAAGCAGTATCAGCAACAGAAGTTGTCGACCAAGGACCTGGACGGCATCGACGTGCCGGCATTGCTCGAGGGGTTCGCCCAGGACGAGGTCGCGTTCTACGTCGGCCCGAGAGGGAACTGAAACCCAGAGGAAGTCTGCCAAAGCCAAAAGCGCGGCGTGTTACCGGTTTTTTGCCAACCTGAACAGCAAGAGCGTGAGCCATGAACCTCTTCGGAACAAGCCCAAACCGTGTTGGCTGGCTTGTGATCTTGGCATGGGGCGTGGGTGCCCAGCCAGACTCACCAGCGCAAGCCGATTCCCAGGAACTGGGGCGCGCACGCGGCGTCCTCGTGGAGGAGGTCCGCAACGAGAATCCCTCGTTCATGGTCCGCATCGACGTGGACCACCCCGACCGGATTTACCGGCAAGGGGAGGAGATGCGGGTCCGCGTCATTTCCGAAAAGGCCGGCTACTTGTACCTGATCTACTGCGACGCCGGCGGAAACATGGTTCGCCTGTTTCCCAACAACGTCGAGCAGAACAATTCCATCCCCGCCGGACAGCACGTGCAGGTCCCTCCGCCCGGAGGCCGATTTCGGCTGCGGATCGGACCCCCGTTCGGGCAGGAGGTGCTCAAGGCCATCGTGTCGCTGGAACCGATCGACCCGGATCAAGTGATCCGCATGGTCACCCCCGAGGGCGTCAAAGGCTTGTACGTCGAGGAGATGAAGAACCGGCCCGCCGAGTGGGCGGAACATGACGTCACGACCACGACCGTGCCGCCCGAGGGCGCCACGCCGCCCCAAGGTACCGTGTCGACGGAGCCTCAGGCCGGAAACACGGCTCCGCCGACCACGGTCCCGCCAATTACGCCGCCGCCAATTACAGCCCCGCCGACTACCGTTCCGCAAACCGTCGCGGGCGGGCCGCGGAGGGTCGGCGTGTTCATCGGGATCAGCGACTTCCTCGACCCGGGTATCCGCGATCTGAAGGTGGGTGAGAAGGATGCCTTGGCGATGGCCGACGTGATGAAACGCACGTGCGGCCTGGACGAAGCCTGGACGCTGGTCGGCCCCCAGGCCTCGCTGAAGAACATCGAGGACGCCATCCGCACACGCCTTCCGGCGGCCACCCGGGCGGGCGACGTGGTCGTCATCTATTGGTCCGGCCACGGAGCGCGGTGCGCCGACGACAACGGCGACGAGCGGGACGGCTTCGACGAGTACCTGGTCCCGTACGACGGGCGCTTTGCCGATGAAGCCACGATCCGGCGGACGATGCTGCTGGACGATACCATAGGCCGCTGGCTTCAGGAATTGGACGGACGCAAACTGGTGGTCATCCTCGACACCTGCCATAGCGGGGGTCAGTCCACCCAAGAGAAGAGCCTGGCGAAGGGCTTGGGCGATCCGGTGCCGGCGGGTGGCGGCGTCGTGTTCGACTTCCTGGACGGCGAGATGGAGCGGGCCAAGGACATCGGACAGGAAGAAACGGCCATGCTGGCGTCCTCGACCGCCATGCAGGTCTCCTTCGAGCGCAAAGAGGGCGACCTGAGCACCATGACCTACTTCCTGGTCCAGCAACTCAGCGCCCAATCGGGGGCCGTCACCTTGCCCTCGGTGTACGAGAATCTCAAGCGACAGGTCGCCTCCTACGTGGAACAAGCGTTTCCCGGCACCACGCAGACCCCCGTCCTGGTCGACAACATGACGCCTCCGTTCTACCTGCGGCCGTAGGAGCAACGGTGACGGGGCCACGGGGTGAGAGGCTGACGTCACCCCGTCACCTTGTCACCTTGTCACCCCGTCACCTTCCAGGCATCCACATGCTTCGCGCATCCCTCCTGCTGTCGGTCCTTCTCGGATGGGTCGTACCCGGTCTCCTGGGCGCGTCCGAGCCGCTTTCCCGGGAGCAGCTCCGCGATGGCATCGACGCGGACGGGCGCGTGATCGATCCTGAGCTTCGCCAGCGGACGGGATGGCAGGTGGTGCGGGGGCTCTCGTGGCGGATCGAGCGCGAAGACCCGTGGCAGCCGGGCAAGTTCGTGCCCGTCGAGGCCCACGAAACCTTCCACAGCGGGCAGCGGTTCCGCTTCGAGATCGAGGCCTTCTCGAACACCTTCGTCTACGTGGTCGTCGCCAACGCCGACGGCAGCCAGGACGTACTCCTCCCCGAGCCGGACGAGCAGACTCCGCGACTGGCCAAGGGGGAGAAGCGGCTCCTCCCGTCCGACGGCACGGCCTTTCGATTCCAGCCACCCGGCGGAACCCACACGTTGCGATTGATCGCCTCCCCGGGCAAGCTCCCGTGGCGTGAAAGCGCCACGCTGTTGAAGCTGCAAAACGGCCAGCAGCTACCCGGCCCGGGCGAGCCGGCGCCGGGAACCGCCCGGTCGGTGGCTCGAGTGCCTTCCATCCCGCAAGTGAAAGGGCTCAAGGCGGCGGTCCGGAAGATCGACGAGGGCAGCCTCGCCAAGGGGGTTACGGTGGAGCTGGTCGAGCCAACGGCCGAGGGCAATCTGGTGACGCTCACTTCGGCCGATCCAACCTCGAAACCGATCCTGGTCCACGACGTCGCTTTGAAACAGGCGGACTGAGGATCAGCCCAAGCAAGACTTCCGCGTCGCTCGCTTGTCGAAGCGCCCCGCCGGACGTGGGCGGGGGCTTTGCCCGCCGAGGTCACCGAGTTCGGTGCGAGCCCGGTCGTGGCTTCCCTATCAGCACTTGACGTTCTCGGTCTTTCGGACAGGGGCGGGCGTTTGGCCCCGGCCGTCAGGGGTCGGGTGCCGGGACCCTCGCCCTCGGCCCGTGGCGATTCCTCCCGCAAGACTTGGCGGCGCCTCGCCAATCGGCTCTCGGCACCCCCCCGGACGTGGCCTCCGTGAGTCTCTCCCCATCGCCAGCCTGGGGCAATCGGGTTGGCAGTCTCGGCCCAAACAGGAAAGTCTGAAAAAACTGGCCGAAACTTCCGCCGCGCACGGGGGTTCAATCCTTGCCAGGCATTTCATTGGCCATGGCGATTTGCCTCGTACTCAATGCTTCTCGCTTCACCAACCATTCTTTTAGGGAGTGCCGAAATGGAACAATGTCGGAAGAGGCGCGGCTTCACCTTGGTGGAGCTGCTCGTGGTGATCGCCATCATTGGCATCTTGATCGCGCTACTATTGCCGGCGGTGCAAGCGGCCCGGGAGGCCGCCCGACGCGCCCAGTGTACGAACAACCTGAAGCAGCTCGGGTTGGCCCTTCACAACTACCACGACAGCAACAACACGTTCGTCTACCGCAAGGGCGGTACGGGCAATGGGATTACCAACTACGACGGCAACGGAAATCGAAGGAGCGGTTGGATGTCGATTCTCCCGTACATGGAGCAGGGCCCCATGTGGGACCTGATCAAGGCCGGCGACGCGACGACGGCTCCCGAGGGCCCGCGAGGTTGGTACGGTTGGGGCCCTTGGGACCGCCCACCCGGTACGATCCTCTGTCCGTCGGACGGCGCTCTGCCTGCATTGAACACGGACACAACGGGCCTCCACAATTACGCTTTCTCCGTCGGCGATCAGGTCGGTAATATTCGCGATGTAACGACGGTCCGTGGCATTTTCTCGTATGCTTTGTGCACGAGGATCGCGGACATCAAGGATGGTACGAGCAATACGATCATGATGAGCGAACGCCTGAAAGCCAACTACGGCAGCCGCACGGCTGGGCAGGGTCAGATCGAGCACGTCCTGGGAGCTGCCTTCGCCGTCGGCGGCGTCACGACCTCGCCCGGCGTGTGCCTTACCGTCAGCGACGGCAAGTACTTCCTCAACGGCACTTCCGTCACGGGAGAGTTCGGGTCTAACTGGAGCGACGGTCAGCCCGAGAACATCGCCTTCAACACCGTCCTCGCGCCGAACGGCCCCTCGTGCGGCGATGATCCCGACGGTAACGATCACGTCAATTTGGTAATTCCACCCGCCAGCCGTCACCCCGGCGGCGTGAACGGCTTGCTGGCGGACGGGTCGGTTCGCTTTGTCAGCGAGACGATCGACACGGGAACCTTGACTGCTTCGCAACCGGACCCCGGGGTGAGCGTCTACGGTGTGTGGGGCGCGCTCGGCTCCAAAGCGGGAGGTGAGGTCCTCTCGGAATTCTAGCCGACCGTCCGGCGTCTGACGGCGCCAAGAGCAGGGCCGGGAGCGTGCGCCCTCGTGCCCTGCGGCGTCGGGGCCAATTGCCGGGTCGTGCTACTCTCTTCGGGAAGGAGGGGTGCGAGGAACAAAATGGGCCTGGGATATCTGCTCGCCGTGACGCTGCTCGCTTCGTTGCCCCGGCTCGGCTGCGCAGAGCAGCAGGATGCGGACCGACCGAGAACCGTCCCCGTCACCGGTCGCAAGGGAAGGGGCTCAACACGGCGGTTCGTCAGATCGACCGGGGCGGCCTGACCAAGGGCGTTACGGTGGAACCGGTCGAGCCGGCGGCCGAAGGCAATCTGGTGACGCTCACTTCGGCCGATCCGACCTCGCAGCCGATCCTGGTCCACGATGTCGCTTTGAAACAGGCGGACTGAGCCGCGTCTGGCTGAAACCCCACCTCGGGGGGGCAGATTGCGAAACGGCAGGAACGCGGAAGGGGAACTCTCCTGCAAAAACGTTTCCCCGGTCTGTACCCCCCTAAGGGGGCGCATGGCACGCGCCCTCCGGATGGCCACTTGGCGCGGATGCGACCGTGGCGGTCGTGCGCCACCAGGCCTTCCGTGCCGACGAAGCGACTCAATCTGGCGTACTGACGCCGCCAGCCGTTCCTTCCTGGCAATTAAATTCAATCTGACGTATTTTGTGTCATCGGGCCTTGCTGGTTGACGAATCGATTCGCTCCGACTAGACTGCTTTCCATTCGGGGAAGCCCGATGGCGGAGGGTCGCACGGGGCTTCCGCGAGTCGCGTTTGCCCTTTTCGTTTTTTCGTTTCCATTTTTTTGGGGGGGGTTACCTATGAGTGTTAGAGTATCTAAGAGAGAGCCACGTGCTGCGAGCGAAGGTTTCACACTTGTCGAGCTTCTGGTCGTCATCGCCATCATTGGAATCTTGATCGCGCTCTTGTTGCCGGCGGTTCAAGCGGCCCGGGAGGCCGCCCGACGCGCCCAGTGTACGAACAACCTGAAGCAGCTCGGGTTGGCCCTTCACAACTACCACGACAACTACAAGACGTTCGTCTACCGCAAGGGGGGTACGAACAACAGCTCGGGTAACGGGAGGGACCACAACGGATATCGAAGGAGCGGTTGGATGTCGCTGCTGCCTTTTTTGGAGCAGCAGGCCATGTGGGACCTGATCAAGGCCGGCGACGCGACGACGGCGCCCGAGGGCCCGCGGGGTTGGTACGGTTGGGGCCCTTGGGACCGCCCACCCGGTACGATCCTCTGTCCCTCGGACGGCGCTCTGCCCGCATTGAGCACGGACACAACGGGCCTCCACAATTACGCTTTCTGCGTGGGCGATCAGGTCGCTAGTATTCGCGATGATACGAGGGTCCGTGGCATCTTCTCCTATGCTTTGTGCACGAGGATCGCGGACATCACGGACGGCACGACCAATACCATCATGATGAGCGAACGCCTGAAAGCCAACTACGGCAGCCGCACGGCTGGGCAGGGTCAGATCGAGCACGTCCTGGGAGCTGCCTTCGCCGTCGGCGGCGTCACGAGCACGCCCAACGTGTGCTATACCGTCAGCGACGGCAAGTACTTCCTCAACGGCAGTTCCGTCAGGGGAGAGTTCGGGTCTAACTGGAGCGACGGTCAGCCCGAGAACATCGCCTTCAGCACCGTCCTCCCGCCGAACGCGCCCTCGTGCGGGGATGATCCCGACGGTAACGATCACGTCAATATGGTGATTCCACCCGCCAGCCGTCACCCCGGCGGCGCGAACTGCCTGCTGGCCGACGGGTCGGTTCGCTTCGTCAGCGAGACGATCAACACCGGGAACTTGAGCACCTCGCAGCCGGACCCCGGGTCGAGCAGATACGGTGTGTGGGGCTCGTTGGGCTCCAAACAGGGTGGTGAGACCATCTCGGGATTCTAGGCGACCGTCCGGCGTCTGACGGAGCGGGAACAGCACGGCCACTCGCCGTGCGCCGGCCCGCTCCGCAGCTTCGCCGGGCCAATTACCGGTTTGTGTTTTCCTCTTGGAGAGAGGTTTGCGATGAACAAGATGGC
>DATKZH010000517.1:0-10480 GCA_035528065.1 Thermoguttaceae bacterium
TTTGCCAGTTCACGCAAAACGACACTCCCTTTAGTCACATTCAACTTCCCACATAGCCTGATCGTCAAAGGCAAGGATGATCCGCCGAGTCTCACCTGTTCCCGCCTCGCGGCAGTCGATTACCAGCGCGCGACCGTTCTCAATTACGTGATCACGAAATGAACCGATGCTGATGATTGTCGAGCCATTCAGCGCGTCCGGTATCGGGTCTCGGTAAGTTGGGGTGTCGGTGCTTGGCAGCTTTCTGACAATCTGCGACTTGCCCCGCTTTCTTTGTGTTGCTACACTATCTACCGGTGTGATCGCCTTTGTATCGCGGTCTTTTTGTTTATAGCCCTTGCTCATCTTTTCACACTTTCTGGCAGTTTTTCCTGACACTCGGTTGGAACTGTACCACTACCCGTCCTGCGTCGGTGGATTCCCGGGGCGCGGGCGACCACGGGCTGCTGAGGGATCGCTTGAGTGGGATGCGCATGTCGGCGCGAGCGAGGCCGATTCTGGGCATCTGGGCGAACTGCGGACCCTGCGTTGCCTATGGTTCGTTGTTGGCCGGTTTCCCCTCCGGTTTGTGCATGGTCCCTTCCCCCATGCCAATCCCCCTTGACGGTTTCCGGCGGAATCACTAATGTCCCGCCCTCGAATACCTTTCTCGTAGTCTGCGTTCGTGGCCCTTCAGCCAAGCTGACCGCGGTTCCCGTACATGCGATACGGTCCGAGGGTCGGTTCTCGTCTCGATGGCCAGCCTCGGCAAGGAGTCCAGGGAACGATGAGATCGCTTCCAACTCTTCTGGTGTGCGTTGCAGCGGCCCTCGGCGGATGCTCGTGGTGGGACAAGATGGTCGTGCGGTCTCAGAGTCCGGATGAGCAGGAACCCAGCCAGCCCAATGTCCGTTTGGTCGGCGATCTGGCCGTGCCGTTCGGGATGTTTCCCGTCAAGGTGGAGGCGGTGGGGTTGGTGACCGGTCTGCGCGGCACCGGGAGCGATCCCCAGCCGTCGGGTTACCGCGAGGTGTTGCTCTCGGAGATGCGGGCCCGAGGCGTGGAGAACCCGAACGCGGTCTTGGCTTCGCCCGACACGGCGATAGTCTTGGTCCGCGGCGTGCTTCGGCCGGGCATCCAGAAGGGAGATCGGTTCGACCTGGAGGTCCACGTCCCGCCGAGGAGCGAGACGACCAGCCTCCGGGGCGGCTGGCTGCTGGATACCGAGTTGAAAGAGTTGGCCGTCCTGGACAACCAGATACACAGCGGGCACGTGCTGGCAAAAGCTGCCGGGCCCGTCATGGTTGCCCCCTCGGCAGAGGGCGAGGAAGACCGCGTGATGATGACTCGCGGGCGGATCCTTGGGGGCGGCGGGGCCTTGAAATCGAGGCCCCTCGGGCTGGTGCTCAAGCCCGAACGTCAGTCGGTCCTCAACAGTGCCCAGATCGAAACCGCCGTGAACAAGCGGTTCTACAGCACGTTCCGGGGCACCAGAATGGGCGTGGCCAAGGCCAAGACCGACAAGTACGTGGAACTCCGCGTGCATCCGAGATACGACGAAAACATCGAGCGATACACGCAGGTGGTCCGCTCAATCGCCCTGCGGGTTTCGGAAGCCGGGCGACAGAAACGGCTCGCGTTGCTCGAGAAGCAGTTGCTCGACCCCATCAGCTCCTCGCGAGCCGCGTGCCAGCTTGAGGCAATCGGACTCCAGTCGGTTGAGGTGCTGCGTAAGGGAATTGTCTCGGAGGACCCTGAAGTCGGGTTCCGTGCGGCTGAGGCGTTGGCCTACCTGGACCAGCGCGAGGCGGCCGAACCGCTGGCCCGGGCTGCCCGCGAAGAGCCCGCATTCCGCGTGTTTGCCCTGGCTGCCCTGAGCGGGATGGACGATCTGGTGGCGGCCGATCAGCTCCGCGAGCTACTCAACGGTTCCAGTGCCGAGACCCGGTATGGAGCATTTCGGGCGCTTTGGGCAATGCGACGTAACGACCCCACAGTGATGGGGGAGCTGCTCGGCGGCCAGTTTAGCTACCACGTGCTCGACACCTCAGGGGCGCCTATGATCCACGTCACCAGGAGCCGGCGGCCGGAGATCGTGCTCTTCGGCAAGGACCAGTGCTTGCGTCCCCCGTTTGTACTGGAAGCGGGTAACCAGATCATGGTTGTGGGCGCCGAATCGGGCCAGGTCGCCGTGAGCAAGTTCGCCGTCAACGCGATGGACCAGAAGCGGATTGTGTCCAATCGGGTAGACGACGTGATTCGGGCGATTGTGGAGCTGGACGGGACGTACCCCGATGTGGTTCAGGCGCTCCAGGAGGCCGGGCAGAAGGAAGCCCTGATCAGTCGCTTCGAGGTCGATGCCGTACCGGAAGCCGGCCGGAGCTACGATCGAGTGGCCGATGCCCCCTCGGAGTCGGGCGAGTCAACCAGCCGGCAACCACCCCCCAAAGGCCCTCTTCCCAAATGGCTCACCAGGTCAGGGGGTCCGGATGGCACCCCGGAGAGTGATTCCCGGGACGAATCGACCAGAAACGCCCGAAAACCCCCGGATTCCGAAGACGGGCAGCATCGGGTGAAGGCCTTCTTTGCTAAAATAGTTGGGCGTGAAGAGGTACGCGAACAAAAAGCAGAGGCTATTGCGAGCCAGGACCTTCGCCCCGAGATGGAAGTCGCTGAGGCCGCCGGGCGCTGAGCGACGGGCGAAAACCTGTCCGACCATCCACGACGGACGCCTGAGAGTCCACTCCGGAATCGGGCTCCACTGCAACAAGGCGGTCCGGACCCCCACATTCGTGCTAGCCGCTTGCCCGCTCCGTTTGACGCTCAATCCCTGACCTGTCTTTCCTATGCTCAAGGCGCTCGAACTCGTCGGTTTCAAGAGCTTCGCCGACCGGACCCGGTTTGAGTTCCCCCAGGGGATCACGGTGGTGGTGGGTCCGAATGGGTCGGGAAAGTCGAACGTCGTCGACGCGATCAAGTGGGTCCTCGGGGAGCAGAGCGTCAAGAGCCTGCGGGGCAAGGAGATGGCCGACGTCATCTTCAACGGCTCCGGCACCCGCCGTGCGATGAACACGGCGGAAATCACGCTCACGTTCGACAATTCCAACCGTCTGCTCCCGATTGACACCCCCGAGGTACACATTACCCGCCGCGTATACCGGAGCGGCGAGGGCGAGTACCTGATCAATCGACAGCCGTGCCGGCTCCGCGACATCCGCGACTTGCTCAGCGGCACGGGCATGGGCACGCAGGCCTACAGCGTCATTGAGCAGGGCAAGGTCGACGTTCTCTTGCAGTCGTCGCCCCGCGATCGACGCATGATCTTCGAAGAGGCAGCCGGGATCAGCCGGTTCAAGGCCAAGAAGATCGAGGCCCTGCGGCGCCTGGAGCGGGTGGATCAGAACCTGCTGCGGCTGTCGGACATCGTCGAGGAGGTCGAGAGCCGGCTGCGAAGCGTGAGGATGCAGGCCGGTAAGGCCCGACGATACAAGCAGTACACCGATCGCTTGCAGGAGCTGCGGACCCAGGTCGCCCTGGTCGACTGGGGCCGTCTGAGCGAACGCCTGGCGGCTCTCGAGAGGGAGCTGAGATCCTTGTGCGCCGAGCGGGACGAAGCGGCTGCCCAAGCCGAAGCCGCCGAGGCGCGTTTGCTGGAGGTCGATGCGCGAATCGGCGACGCGAACGAGTTGATTCGTCGGTCCGAGGCCCGGATCGCCGAGAATCGGGAGCGGATCGCGGCGCACGAGTCGACGATTGAGCACGAGCGGTCCAGAAGCCGCGACCTGGAGATGGAGATCGCCCGGTACCGCCAGCAAGTGGCGGCGATGAGCGTCCGCGCCGGGGACCTGGACCAGCAGCTCGAGCAGATTGTAGAAGCGGTTCAGACGGCCGAGGAGCACCATCGCCAGTTCGCTCGGGTCTTCGCCGAAGGGGAGCGGGAGCTGACGGATCTCATCGATCGGCTCGATCGGCTCCGCGGCGACCACGAGCAGTATCGCACGGCCTACATGGACCAGATGCGTACGGCCGCTTCGCTGGGCAACGAGATCAGCCGGCTGGAGAGCCAGGTCGCCGCGGCGCTTGCCGCGCGGCGGCGGAACGAGCAGCAAACGGCCGAGGTCGACGAGCGACTCGACTCGCTGGCCGCCGAGATGGAGGAGCTGCGTGTTCAACGCGGCGAGTTGTCCAGGCGGGTCGACGACCGGAACCAGCAATGGTCGGCGGCCAGGGCGCGGCTGCGAGACCGTCGGCACGAGCACGCCCAATGCCAGGCGGAGCTTGCCCGGCTCCAGCAGCGGCAGAGCGGATCGGCCGAACGAGCGTCGGTGTTGGAAGAGCTGGAGAGGCGCCGCGAAGGGATCAGCCCCGGCGTCAAGGAGGTTCTGGCCCAGGCACAAGCGGCCCCCGATGGCCCGTTCGGCCGAGTGCGTGGAATGGTCGCGGATCTTTTGCACGTTGGCGTCGAGGCCGCCCGGATGATCGAGGTGGCGATCGGCGAGACCGCGCAGCACGTGGTCGTCGCTTCCGACAAGCAGCTTCTGGATTACCTTCAAGAGAAGTCGCAATCGCTAGCCGGTCGGGTCGGGTTCGCCTGGTTGGGCGGTCCGTCCGAGAGGTCTTCCGTCGACGTAGTGGATCTGGAGGGGCGGCCCGGAGTCCTGGGGCGCGCGGACCGGTTCGTCCGGACCGAGCCGGAGTACGTGCCCCTGGCGCGGCGGCTGCTCGGGCGGACGTGGCTCGTGGAGAAGCTGTCCGACGCGTTGGCCTTGGCAGAGTCGGACGGCGCGGGACTGGTCTACGTCACGGTGGCCGGCGAACTGTTGGCTGCCGACGGGACCTTGACGGTGGGGCCCCCAAACACGTCCACCGGCCTGATCTCACGTCGCAGCGAACTGAGCGCCCTGAGGACGCAACTGGCCGAGCTGGAGGCCGAAATCGAAACGACGCAGTCGCGAGTCGACCGGCTCGAAGAGCACATCGAAGAACACGAGCGGCAGGTCGCGGCGCTTGCCGAGTTGCATCGGCAGGCCGTCTACGCCCTGGGCGAACACGGCCACAAGATCACCGCCGCCGAAGAACGACGGACCGAGTCGACCCGTCAACGGGCGGTTTTGGAGGCCGAGCTGCGGGCGGCGGCGGCCCAGTGCGAGTCTTCCGATCAGGCGTTGGCCGATACACGTACTCGACAGCGACAAGTCCAGTCGGAACTGGCAGACGTGGAGACCCGGCTCGCCCGCGTCGGCGAGGAGAGGGACCACCTGGAGGCCGATCGGCAAGCCCGGGACCGAAACACCACCGAGACCAAGGTCGAGCTGGCCAAGGGCGAAGAGCGCCTCCGCAACCTGCGCGCCCGACGGCGTCAGCTCGAAGAGAGCCGCAAGGAGCGGCATCGGGCAATCGCCGAGAGCCGCGAGCAACTGGCCCGGTGCCGCGCAAGCGCCGAGCAGACGCAATGGAACGTCCTTCGGGCGGAGACGGAAGTTGCCGAGCTGTACCTCCGCAAGGAGGCGTTTGCGCGGGAGACGGTCGATTCGATCAACCAGCGCGAGGCGCTCCAGGAGGAACGCTCCGAGTTGAAGGCCGACATTCAACGGGTTCGGTCCAGGCTCCGCAGGCTTGAAGAGCAGATCCACGCCAAGGAGTTGGGCGCAGGGGAAGTCCGGCACGATCGCAACTCCCTGGCCGATCGGCTCCGCGAGGATTACGGGATCGAGCTGGCCGAGCTGGAGCACCAGCCCACCGACGAGGAACAGCATCAGCGGGACGAGGTCCAGCAGGAGATCGACGAGCTGCGGCGCAAGATCAACAACCTCGGCAACGTGAACCTCGAAGCGCTGGAAGAGCTCGACGAACAGGAGACCCGGCACGCCTCGCTGGCCGCTCAGTACAACGATCTGGCCAAGGCCAAGGCCTCCCTGGAGCGGATCATCGAGAAGATCAACGTCGACAGCCGACGCCTGTTCTCCGAGACGCTGGAGACGATCAAGGGGCATTTCGCCACGCTGTTTCGCGACCTGTTCGGCGGCGGACAGGTGGACATCGTGCTCGACGAGGAGGTGGACATCCTGGAAAGCGGGATCGAGATCGTCGCCCGCCCGCCGGGCAAGGAGCCGAGGAGCATCTCGCTGTTGAGCGGCGGCGAAAAGACGCTGACCTGCGTGGCCCTCCTGCTGGCCATCTTCCGGAGCCGTCCCAGCCCGTTCTGCGTGCTCGACGAGGTCGACGCCGCCCTGGACGAAGCCAACATCGACCGGTTCATCCAGGTGCTCCAGGATTTCCTGACCTGGACCCAGTTCATCCTCGTCACCCATTCCAAGAAGACCATGACCTGCGCCAGCACGGTCTACGGGGTGACGATGCAGGAATCGGGCGTCTCCAAGCAGGTCTCCGTGCGGTTCGAGGACGTCAGCGAGGACGGGGAAATCCTCGTGCCCCCGACGTCCGGGGAGAAGCCGCCGCAGGCCGCCTCCGAGGGCGATGAAACGCAAGCGGCCTGAGCGGCTTCCCGAAATCCGTCCGGCACGCTCTCGTCGGACGACGAAGCGGTGAACTGCCGCCGCACGAAACGACGCCGCACCCGTCTACCAAGCCCGCCGGCGCCCGAATATACTGTCTTCCATGGATGACTGGCGCCCCCTCTACCCGTTCGCGTCCCACTACCTGCGTGTCAGGGGCCATCAGTACCACTACCTCGACGAGGGCGACGGCCCCGTCTTGCTGATGGTGCACGGCAACCCGACCTGGTCCTTCTATTGGCGGGAGCTGGTGAAGGCCCTGCGGGGACGCTATCGGGTCATCGTTCCGGATCACATCGGCTGCGGGCTGTCCGACAAGCCGCCTCCGCGAAGCTACTCGTACCGGCTGGGGCAGCGAATCAGCGACCTGGGGACGTTGATCGAACAGCTCGATCTGGAGCGGATCACGCTGTTCGGTCACGACTGGGGCGGAGCCATCGGGATGGGAGCGGCGGTTGAGGCGCCCGATCGCTTCTCCCGATTCGTGCTGTTCAATACGGCCGCTTTCCGCTCGGACCGGTGCCCTTTGCGGATCCGCTTCGCCCGCACGCTGCTGGGCCGCATGGCCGTTCAAGGTCTGAACCTGTTCGCTCGGGGGGCCGTTCGGATGGCCGTCTGTCGGCACGAGCGGATGACGCCCGCGGTTCGCGCCGGCCTGCTCGCCCCGTACGACTCCTGGCACAACCGCACGGCGGTCTACCAGTTCGTCCGCGACGTGCCCATGCATCCCCGACACGCCAGCTACCAGACGCTCGCCGACGTCGAAGCCGGTCTTTCCCAGTTCCGCAATTCGCCGATGTGCCTGATTTGGGGCATGCGCGACTGGTGCTTTCCGCCCGAGTTCCTCGATCGCTTCCTCGAATTCTTCCCCGAGGCCGAAGTCCACCGTCTCCACGACGCCGGCCACTACGTGATCGAAGACGCCTACGAGCAGATCATCCCGCTGGTGGAGGCGTTTCTTGAAGCCCGCGATTGACAGCCGAGGTCGTCCGATCAGAGTCGTCCGATGGAACAGTACCACGTCCGCATCTCGAAAGACGACCTGGTGTTCAGCGCCGCGCACTTCATCACGTTCGATGCAGACGTCTGTGAGCGCCTCCATGGGCACGACTATCGGGTCGCTGCCGAGGTGCACGGGCCGTTGGACGAGAACCATTACGTCGTGGACTTCATCGCGCTCGGCGACGCGCTCAAGGCGATCCTCGACGAATTGGACCATCGCGTCCTGCTGCCGAGCGGCAGTGCGCGGATTCGGGTGACGGCCGACGAGCGGGAAGTCGAGGCGACGTTCGAAGACCGCCGCTGGGTCTTCCCGCGATCCGACTGTCTGCTTCTGCCGATCCCCAGCACCACCACCGAACTGCTCGCCCGCCACATCGGCCGGCGTCTGCTCGACGAGCTCGAGGCGCGCTTCGGCACGCGGCCAACTCGGGTCCGCATCGAGGTCGACGAGTCCTGCGGTCTGTCGGCGGTCTGCGAGTTGCGAGACTAGCCCTGCCGGCTACGCGACCAGTGCGGCCGCTACTCAATAAGTGGGATTCGCCGCACCGCTTGCGCGGGGTATCGACGTTGGCGGCCGATTCGACGGTGTCCGGAAAACCCCGCGGCTGGCGGGGGTGGGTAAGGTGATCGGGCCGGGTGACCAACAATGCCGGCTGGCCCGCCTCCCGTCGAGCGCGCTTGTGAAGGCAGGCCCCGTTCCTTCTCAAGTCGAGCCTACTCCCCTGCCGATATGGGGCCAGCAAACAACCGTTGTGGACTACTCTTGGTGGTCGCAGAAGAGGGGAAGTCTAGAGAAGTATGGCAACCTCCGAAATCCGCAAAGCTGCTATTCTGCTCACAAGCCTACCTGAGGATCAGGCAGCGCAGTTGCTGGGCCGATTGGAGCCGAAGCAGGTCGCGGCGGTCTCGATCGAGATCGCCAAGCTTGGCAACATTGCCCCCGAGGAGCAAGAGCTGGCCATCGTCGACTTTGCCCATGCCAACCCCAATGCGCTAACCGGCGGAAAAGGCGGGCTGGACGTGGCCAGGACGCTCGTCGAGCGGGCCCTGGGCAAGGCGGCGGGGGCCACCCTCGACACGGTCCGCCAATCGATCGAAGCCCTTCCCTTCGGGTTCCTTCAGAAGGTGGACAGTCAGAACTTGCTGACCTTCATCGTCGACGAGCATCCTCAAACGATCGCCTTGATCCTTTCCCACGTGCCGCCGTCCCAGGCCGCCGACATCCTCAGCGGGCTTCCCGGACCACGCCAGATGTCGGTTGTCCGCCGAATCGCCACGATGGGCCAGACCAGCCCGGAGATCATCCAGGAGGTGGAACGGGGCCTGGAGAACCGGATGGCCAGCGTGATGAGCCAGCAGTTCGAAAAGGCCGGCGGCGTGGAGAACGTGGCCGAGATCCTCAACGTAATCGATCGGGCCACTGAGCGGAGCCTGTTGGAGAACCTGGCTCAAGAAGATCCCGACTTGGTCGAGGAGATCCGCCGGCTGATGTTCGTCTTCGAGGACATCACCAAGTTCTCCGACCGCGACATCCAGACGGTGCTCAAGAACGTGGAAGGCTCGCAATGGGCCATGGCGCTGAAGGGGGCCAGCGAGGAGCTCAAAGAGAAGATCCTCGCCAACATGTCCAAGCGGGCCGCCACGTTGCTTCAGGAAGAAATGGAGTACCTGGGACCGGTCCGGGCGTCGAACGTGGAGCAGGTGCAGCAGCAGATCGTCGACATCATCCGCCGCCTGGAGGACGCCGGCGAGATCACCATCCACGGCGACGAAGAGGAAGAGCGGTTCATCCAGTAACCGGACTGGCGCCAACGCGCTTCCCGCCACTGGCGCGGGCTTGTGCTCCCCGGCGTGCGGGCGCACGCCGTCTGTTGATGCGAGGGGGTCCCCGAACGGCTCGGCCCCACGCGATCCTCTCCCCAATCACCTTTCCCGTTGCATTCGGCGATGCGACCGAGGTATGCTGAGGAAGTTGTCCGCACCACGGGACGACCAGGCTACATTCCGCAAGCTGCTCGAAGGGAGAGAGAAATCATGACGCGCGAGAGCTGGTGGCTGGTGATCTTGACGGCATCGATCGGCCTGACGGGCATGACGCGTAGGGAGGCGCGAGCCGACGGACACCCGGACATTGACCTGAAGAAAGGCTGGCAGCAGCTCTTCAACGGCAAGGACCTGAGCGGCTGGGAGACCCGCGACAGCGAGGGCCGGGAGGTCCCCGCCGACACGTGGGCCGTCGAGGACGGCACGCTCACTCGAAAGGACCACGCGTATCTATGGAGCATCGACCAGTTCGGGGATTTCATCCTCGACATGGAGTTCAAGGTGTCGCCCGAAACCAATAGCGGCGTCATCCTTCGCCACAAGCCCGATCCCAGCGCGAAGCGCTACTGGTGGAACGGACTCTTGGAGGTGCAGATTCTCGACTGCCACGGCAAGGCCGTGCCGGACAAGCACGACTGCGGGGCGCTGTACGACATGATCGCCCCGAGCAAGAACACGATGAACAAGGCCGGCGAGTGGAACCGGATCACGATGACCGCCAAAGGGAGCAAGGTGGCGGTGGTGCTCAACGGCGAGAAGGTCATCGACGCCGATCTGGACGACTGGCCTGAAGCCGGCAAGAACCCGGACGGCACGCCCAATAAGTACCACAAGCCGATGAAGGACCTCGGCCGGAAGGGCCATGTCCTCTTGCAGGATCACCCCGGCTCGATCTGGTTCCGCAACGTCTTCATCAAGCGGCTCGACTGACGTCGGTATCGGGGTCAGGCTTTAAATATCAACTTTACCCCTGCCGGGCTCAGCGTTTGACTCTGCCAGCAGTTCCCCCAGCGAGGGGGCCAACGGTATTCGTCCTCGCGGATCCTGCGACGAATTGCCCCGATGGCGGCCGTACTGATCGTGGGGTAGGGAATCCTCAGCGGCCGCAAAGTTGATATTTAAAGCCTGACCCCGAACCCCGAACCCCGAACCCGAACCTG
>DATKZH010000518.1:0-8528 GCA_035528065.1 Thermoguttaceae bacterium
GGCTTCGCCGGGGCCCCGTTCACGCTGGCCAGCTACGCGATCGAAGGCGGCGCCAGCCGCAACCACCGGCTCACCAAGACCCTGATGTACCGCGACCCGGGCGCGTGGGACGCCATGCTGGGCACCTTGGCCCGGTCCGTCGCCCGATACCTCAACGCCCAGATCGAGGCGGGCGTCCAGGCGGTCCAGCTCTTCGACAGTTGGGCCGGCTGCCTCGGCGCCGACGACTACCGCCGCTTCGTCTTGCCCCACACCCGCTCGGTCATCGAGCAGCTCTCGCCCGGCGTGCCGGTGATCAACTTTGCCACGGGCAACCCGGCCTTGCTGCCGCTGTTGAGCGAGGCGGGCGGGTCGGTGATCGGCGTCGATTGGCGGATCCGGCTCGACGACGCCTGGCGCACGGTGGGCTATGACAAGGCCGTCCAGGGCAACCTCGACCCCGTCGTCCTCCTCACCGATCCGCCCACCATCCGCCGCCACGTCCAACAGGTCCTCGACCAGGCCGGCGGCCGCCCAGGCCACATCTTCAACCTCGGCCACGGCGTGCTGCCGCAAACGCCGGTCGAGAACGCCCAGGCGCTGGTCGAGGCGGTGCATGAGTTGGGGAGTGGGGAGTAGTGGTGACGGGAGTCCGCAGAGCGGCCATCGACAAAGGCTGGGCCCGGGTGCCACTGCTGGCTTGTCCAGCAGTGTGTGTGGCCGCCATGTGTAGGAGGCCGCGAAGGTGTCCGTCGTGCGCGAATTCCCGACCGTTTGAGGAGTACCTTGCGGCCGTGGCGTTGGGTACCGGACAAGGCACTGCTGGGCAAGCCAGCAGTGGCACCCGGCGCTCCCATCGGCACAAAGCCTCGTCGCGCGTGACGGGCCCTGTGGCGGCAAGCGTCAGAGCCCGTGCGGCTGGAATGCCCAGCACCGCGCGCCCCGTGATCCGGTGGTTTGATGGCGTGTCCGAGAATAGGTATGAGCTCATGAGACAGCAGAGGCGATGGCGTCACCGATCACCCGGCCGCCGCGGATCATCTTCCGTTGGCGAACGCGCCACCGGCGGCTCGGCGTGCATCGGCTTGTTGCGCGATTTCTGTAGTGCTGCGTACCGTTTCAAACCTTCCAGTCTTGAGAATGTCAATTCGTGATGTGACGCCAAGGATGCAAAAAGCCGATCCGCAAGATCAGGAGCAAATTGTACGACGTTCCAGTTGGGTGGTGGCCAACATTCGCGTGACGCAAGATCAATCATGAACTGAATGTCGTCATCCTGGATTAACGCAGCAACTGACCCATCTTCTGAAGTAATTACTGTGAACGGAGTCTCTGGCACCCGTTCTGGACCGATTCCAACAAATCTGTAGCGTGGTACAACGACTTTGCCGTCGTCAAGTACTTCGATCGAAAGGTATCCCGGCGGTTCGTAATGGAATGGACATTCGGCAAAGATCTTAGCCGTAAGTGAACGAGACAGCTGCAATTTCGAGATTTCTTCGGGCTGGGAGTAGAAGATTACGCCCGAACAGCACAAGAGAACCGAACCGAAAATCAAAGCAACAAATACTGCCGCAATCTTTGCTTGCGCTTTGGCTGAAATCTCGGGTTCGCGTCTCGGCTTAGTCCAGACGATTCGACGTGCCAGATGGATAGAACACGATCGTAGCGTTGCGAGAAGAGCGACTGTCAACGCGACGGACGCAAGTGTTGCAAGCAAGACAAATAGCAGGGGATGGTCGCAGTAAAATGGGGCAAGCCAGGGAAAGGCAATTGGTCGATTTTGACTCTCACGTGCCGCGTCAACGGCAGGGATCAAAAGGGTCGTGAGCCCCGTCATCATTCCGATGACGGCCCCCGACTCGACGATTGAAATCTGAATGCGTGGCGCTTTGCGCATTTCTCATCACCACGAATCATTCGCGTACCGCTACCTCCAACATCGCTCTGCAAAGAACCCCGAGCATTAGAGGCGTTCAGCAAGGGACGGTCAAGCATCGGCATTCGGACGCAGGTATGACTCGCAGAAATCGTTCCATACTTCGGACGAGCCAGGCAGGCCACTACGAGCGCGGCTTCCGACGGTCTGCGATTCCCAATAAGGCGTCCGATAAATCAAGGTCCCATTCATCCGTCGTCGGCGAGGTAGATGACACACGATTCCGGCCGCGTTTCGCAGAAGCCCCCCGCAGACGGGATATCGGCTTAGGAGACCTTCGGCTTCAGACGTGGAACAACACCCTCCGGCGCGGGACGTGGTTGCAGGCGGAGGGGGCTGTCGGTGGCGGCGCGCGGCGGAGCCAATCGCGGGATTTCGTCGACGCCCGGGCAGCGAGGCGATGATCTCTCGAACGCCCCGATCGCCAACCACTCACGACTTCAAGCGCACCACTCACCACTCTTCACTCACCCCTCTTCACTCGCCCGATTCACGCAGTCGATCAACTGCCGCAGCCGGCCGTGGTCTTGGCGGTTGAAGTCGAAGAGGAGGCGGGGGAGGTGGGCCAGATCGGGCTCGTCCTTTTCGTCGGGCAGGGGGCCGCCCTGGGTGAAACGGCCGCTGGCGAGAACGTCGGCGAACTCGGCGTTGATCCGATCGAGGAGTCCCGGAGCGAGCGGGTGGTTGAGCCGCAGGACGAGCGTGCCGCGGACGTAGCGCATGCTGTGGTAGACGCGGAAGAACTGGAGGATTTCCGCTACCGCCTCGCCGACGTCGTCGGTCCGCTTGTAGAGCGAGAGATCGGCGCGATCGAGCATCCCGCGGGCGAGCAGGTTCTTCTCCACGAATCGCTCGAACTCGCACCAGTAGTCCCCGCCGGGCTCGTCGAGCATGACGACGGGCACCATGTCGCGCTTGCCGGTCTGCAAGAGCGTGAGCACTTCCAGCCCCTCGTCGAGCGTGCCGAACCCACCCGGCAACAGACAGATGGCGTGGCTTTCCTTGACGAACATCAGCTTCCGCGTGAAGAAGTACTTCATGTAGACGAGCTTGTCGTCGCCGGCGATCACGGAGTTGGCCGCGTGCTCGAAGGGGAGCATGATGTTCAGGCCCATCGAGTGCTCCCGGCCGGCGCCGACGTGGCCCGCCTCCATGATCCCGCTCGACGCTCCGGTCACCACCAGCCACCCCTCGTCGGCCATCGCCCGGCCGAACTCGACGGCCTGCCCGTAGGCCGGCTCGTGGGGCGGGGTCCGGGCCGAGCCGAACACGGTCACCTTGCGGCAGGAGCGATAGGGGGCGAACACCTTAAATGCGTATCGCAGCTCCTGGAGCACGCGACTGAGGATCTTCAGGTCACCCCGGCTGGTCTGATCGCTGGCCAGCTTGTCGGCCGTCTCCTTGATCTTGGCGATCAGGTCGGCCGTGTGCCCCGGGCCGACCCCGCCCGCACTCCCGCCGGGACGATCCGCCATGGCGGTCCTTCCCTTGCTCCGAGCGTTGTTCCCGCCGGACTGGCCGATCGGGGCCGAAGAGCCCGCGGGCTGGGGGGAGAACGATTTGTGGGGACCACCACTCACGAGTGACCTCGTCGGGCTGAGAGATGAGGAGGTTGATGAGACAATACCTATTATACCCAGCCTTCAGAGGGTCGTTTCCATTTGCCTTGAGACCGTGCGCAGCATGCGAGGATAAGCCCCCTCCACGGGGGGGCTACTCACAGCGGTCTTCGCACACCCGATGGTGCTACCGCCACGACCATTCCCTTGCTGGTCGGGGGGTGCGCCGGGGGCAACGAGCGGGGGACGCCGCTTGATCGCAAAAAAAATAGCCCGACGGATCTCGCCGGGCTCTCTCGAAGTCGTTGTGGCCGCGAGCGCCCCTATCAGGCCGACGGACGGCGATAATGCTGGTAAGCCAGGATGACTTCGTAGAGGTCCATGGAGATCGTGATGTCGTCGTCCTGGAAATCACGCAGCCATGTACGCTCCGATTGGATGGCGTCGGCCAGGAGGGGAACGATCTCTCCCAAGGGCACCGTAATCGTTTCCCGGGCCTGGGTTTCCGTGCTCGCCGGAGCCGTGTCGTCCGAAGGGCCGTAATAGACGCGAAGTGAGTTTGTCCTCATGAACATGTCCTTCCTTGGCTCTGACAACGTTCCCCCCACATCGAGAATTGCCATTGGCGTCGGACCGCAAGAGGCAAGGCGGGTCGACTCGGAAGGGGTCCACCTTGTCTGCTTCTTCCTGTATCGGCAGCAAGCGTCTTGTGGTTTTGAACTATTTGTTGGAAAATGCGGCTTTTTCCCGACGAGGACATTGGCACGGTCATGCCCGGCGAACCGATGTGATGTACTGTGCCGGTTTTTCGGGTAGTCTGGAGAAGAAAGGGGCGAGTTGGGAAGCTTGACATCTCCACTCGAATGCGGTACCGTCTCGGCTTAAGAACTCCGTAGCACCACATACTCTGCGTCAACCCAGTCTTGACGCCTGCAAACTGTTATGGGCGATCCCGTAACCATCAACCTGCGTCACGTGGCCCGCGGGCTCGGCGTCCCGCTCGGGCAAGTCCAAGCGGTCCTCGAACTGTTGGATGAGGGAAACACGGTTCCCTTCATCACGCGCTATCGCAAGGACCAGACGGGCGGACTCGACGAGCAGCAGATCCGGCAGATCCAGGCTCGACTCAACAAACTCCGGCTGCTGGCCGAACGCAAGCAGACCATTCTCCGCTCGATCGAGTCCCAGGGCAAACTGACGGAGAAACTCTCCAAGCAGATCCGCAACGCCAACACGGCCAAGCGCTTGGAGGATCTGTACCTTCCGTACAAGCCCAAGAAGCAAACCCTGGCCACGGTCGCCCGATCCCGGGGACTCGAGCCGTTGGCCAGCGAGATCTTGGCCGCGGAGAAGGGCTGCGCGGATCTCGACTCCCGGGCGGCCGATTTTGTCAACCCCGACCGCCAAGTCCCCACGGCTGCCGACGCCTTGCTGGGGGCCGGACACATCATCGCGGAGCAGTTCAGCGAGCGGGCCGACCTCCGGCAACGGCTTCGCGAGGTCCTCAGCCGCAGCGGCAAGCTCCGCAGCACGCAGGTCGGCGGCGAAACGAAGGTTGCCTCCGAAAAGGCCGAACCGACCCGGCCCGCCGAACCATCCCGAGCCGGCGCCGAGCCACCAACCGCCGCGCCGCAATCCCCGCAACCGCAGACCCCCGTTGCCCAGCAGCCCGAGGCGGCCCCCCAACAGGCAGGTCCATCAACGGCCGCGGAACAAGCCGGCCCGCAGGCCCTCGAGCAGACCGGCGAGCAAACGGTCAGCCAAACCGGCGAGAAAGCCGCTGAGCAAGCTGGCCACGAGGCCGGCGGAGAAGCCGTCGAGCCGGCCGGAGAACAAGCGGGGGATGCGTCGGGCGAGCAAGCTCCCGACCCGGGGCCGCTGTCGTCGGATCCCGAGCAATCGTCCGCCGCCAATGGCTCGGGCGACCAACCGGAAGACGCCCAGGCCGAAGCCGAAGCCTCGGACGCACCTCCGGACGACGCGCAAGAGCCGACCCAAGCAACCCCACACCCCGAGCCGACGGCCGAGGCCCACGACGGGGGCGAGCCCCCAAGCCGGACGGAGCCACATGGCAATCCAGCGGACCAGCCCCCGAGCGAAGTCGGGCAGCCCGCCGAGGTCGTGGTCGAGCCCCAGCACACGGCCGAAGTCCAACCGGGGCCCGACCAGCCGTCCGAAGCCAATGCGGCCCCCGAGCAGCCCGCGGGCGCCAGCGACAAGCCCGAAGAGGCGCCCGAAGTGAAGACGGAGCCCGCACCCGCAGGCGAAGTCAACTCCGAGGCCGGAGCGGCAGGTGAGGTCCCGGCCGCGCCCGGGTCGGAGCAGGCAGGCCCGCCGCAAGCTGAGGCACCCACTCCGGCCGCGCCCAAACGGCCGCGTCAACTCAAGGCCGATCGCAGGCTGTCGAAGAAGGACCAGAAAAAGAAGAAGGCGGATGAGAAGCGGCAGAAGGCGTTCCGCGACTACTTCGACTACAGCGAAGAGATCAAGAAGATCCCGCCCCACCGCGTGCTGGCTATTAACCGGGGCGAGAGGGCCAAGATCCTACGGGTGAAGATCGAGTGCGACGTCGAGGCGATGCACCAGGCGTTGGAGGAGACGTGCGTGCCCCCGGATCACCCCCACGCGGAGTTCCTCCGCGGCTGCGCCCGAGACTCGCTGGCCCGGTTGATCTTGCCCAGCCTGGAACGGGAAGCCCGTCGAGAGCTCACGGAACGGGCGGAAACGCATGCGGTGGGTGTGTTCGCCCGAAACCTGCGCAACCTGCTGTTGCAGCCGCCGGTTCGCGGGCGGCGGGTGTTGGCCGTGGACCCGGGCTACCGCAGCGGGTGCAAGCTGGTGGCCCTGGACCAGTTCGGGAACTTGCTGGCCCACGCCGTCATCTACCTGGTGGGCCGGCCCGACCGCAAGGACGAAGCCAAGCAGACCGTCGCCGAGTTGGTCAATCGCTATAGCCTCACGGTGGTGACGATCGGCAACGGCACGGCTTGCCGCGAGGCCGAGGATTTCTTCGCCGGATTGATCGGCGATGCGATGCGCGACAAGGACCTCGCCTACGTGATCGTCAACGAGGCGGGAGCGAGCGTCTACTCCACCAGCCGCACCGGCCGCGAGGAGTTGCCCGATTACGATGCCACCTTGCGGGGCGCGATTTCCATCGGCCGGCGACTCCAGGACCCGCTGAGCGAGCTGGTGAAGATCGATCCGGCCAACATCGGGGTGGGGCTGTACCAGCACGACGTCAAGGCGAAGCACCTGCGGACATCGTTGGACGAAGTGGTCGAGTCGTGCGTCAACTACGTGGGCGTCGACGTCAACACGGCCAGCCCGGCCCTGCTGCGGTACGTTTCCGGCCTGAACCAGTTGACGGCCCGCCGCGTCTATGAGCATCGTCAAGAGCACGGCCCCTTCCGCAACCGCGAGCAGCTTCGCGAGGTGCCCGGCTTCGGCGAAGCCACGTTCGTCCAGGCGGCCGGGTTCTTGAAGATCACCGGCGGCGACAATCCTCTCGACGTCACCTGGATCCATCCGGAAAGCTATGAGGCGGCCAGCCGCGTGATGACCCGCTTGGCGTGCAGTCCGGCGGATCTGAGCAATAAACAGGCGGCCGAGGGGCTCAGGGCGCAGATCGGCGAGATCGACGTTGCCGCCCTGGCCGGGGAGCTTCAGGTGGGTGAGCTGCTACTCAGAGACATCCTCGCGCAGCTCGCCCGGCCCGGACGCGACCCCCGTGAGGACCTCCCCCCGCCCGTCTTCAAGCAGGGCGTGCTCAAGCTGGAAGACCTCGCCGCGGGCATGGAGCTTACCGGGACGGTGCTCAACGTGGTCGACTTCGGGGCCTTCGTCGACATCGGGATGCACGACAGCGGGCTGGTCCACGTCAGCCAGTTGGCCGACCGCTTCGTCCGCGATCCGCACGACGTGATCGCGGTGGGCGACATCGTCAAGGTCTGGGTGCTGGATGTCGACAAGGAGCGTCGTCGCGTGTCGCTCACCATGATCGCGCCCGGCCCCCGACGCTCCCCGGAACGCCGCGAAGCCAGGCCCGCCCCTCAGCACGCGCCCGACGCCCCGAAGCGCCCCGCCACGGGCGAGCGGCCTCGCCCCCAAGGGCGGCCAAGACCCAAGGGCCCGCCGCGCGGCCGAGACAGAGGGTCTCCCAAGCCGCAGTACAAGCCCAAGTCGCGCCCCAAACCGGTCACCCCCATTAGCGACGACATGAAGGCCGGCAAGAAGCCCATGCGAAGCTTCAGCGACTTGGCCCAGTTCTTCCAGCCCGAACCGCCCGGGGCCGCCAAAGGCGGCAAGAAATTCAAGCCAAGACCGGCCAAAGGCAAGGCCCAGGCGCCCGGCGACGAGACCCCAAAGGGCACGCCCGACCAACCACAAGCCGACGAACCGAGGGCGCAAACGGGCCAAGCCGAACCCGAGAAGCCCAACCCCCGAGCCTCTGATCCCGACGAGACGAGGACCCCCGAGCAAGCCCCATCGGGTGAAGCCGGAACCCAAGCGCCCGCGCTCGACGAAGCCAAGACCCCCGAGCAAGCGCCGCCCGTGGAAGCCGAAGTCCAGGCTCCCCAAGCCGAGTCTCCGAGCACAGAGCCCCTTGGGCAGGACTCGCAAGACGAACCGAATCCGCCGAAGGACGAGAGTCAACTGTCCCAAGAAGGTACGGAGGGCGCGGAGGATCCGACGCAAAGCCCTGATCCCTGAAGGCCCAGCTTGACGCCTCGCT
This sequence comes from Thermoguttaceae bacterium, assembly GCA_035528065.1. Lineage (GTDB taxonomy): Bacteria > Planctomycetota > Planctomycetia > Pirellulales > Thermoguttaceae > DATKZH01. Next base: position 8,213 of record DATKZH010000518.1, read on the forward strand.
TCCCCCGGCACCCACGCACGGCAGGGCCACGACCCGGAGTCGCTGGCCGCTTACTCCCGCTTGTTCCGCAACGCCCCGCCCATTCTCGCGCGACCCGATCCTGAATTCATGACCGATTTTGAAAGGCGACTCCAAAAGGCGATCGAGCGGGGCCAACGGGCCGGCGACGCCCGCGCACGCGCCGAGGCCGAAAAGGCCATGCCGGAGGCCGAGCTCCGCCGCCTGCACACGCAATACCGGCTGGAGCTTTCCGAGCACATCGAAGCGTGTCTCAAGAAGCTCCCCCAGCACTTCCCCGGTTTCCGTTTCGAGACGG
>DATKZH010000519.1:0-26598 GCA_035528065.1 Thermoguttaceae bacterium
TTCGCCCTTGGCAAGTCGCCGCATGTTGAGACGCTTTAGGAAGTCGCTGAGTTGTGCCCGGTCGAACCGCCATTCAAAGGGCTTTGGGTCTTGGTTGTGGAGTTCGGCGAACTGCTGCAGTCGTTCTTCGACTTCCCCCAAGGACGTGAAGTCGTTGGGCGTGAGTACCTTGCGTTGAATGATTGAGAAGTAGATTGCGACTTGGTTGAGCCAACTGGCATGCACCGGTGTGTGAACCAGAATCGCGTTAGGGTATTTTGCCCGCAGACGAGTCACGGATGCCTGACCTCGATGCGAGGAGCCGTTATCGACAATCCAGTACACCCGGTCTGCGTGACAATAGGGCTCTTGTTGGATGACTTGATCGACCAACCGCCCGAAAGGAGTGATGCCTGTCTTGGGCTCGCAACGTCCAAACACGACACCGCGAAACACGTCCCACGCCGCCAGATATTGCAACGCTCCACCGCGATGGTACTCCGGTTCGATACGGATCGGTTCACCCGGCTCCGGCGGCAGGCTTTCATGACACGGATACGGGCCTGGATGCTGGTTTTCTCATCGCTGCTGAGCACGAAATCGTTTTCCCCCAACGGTTCTCCATCCCAGATTCCAGCGTACAAATCAAGAATCGGTGCCGCCTTCTGGGCGAACTTTTCATCCCGTGGAAAAACCCAATAACGGTATCGCCACGGCTTGATCACGTCGCGGTCGAGGATCCGCCACACCGTGCTTTGGCTCATGGGTCGGTGCAGCGTCTCGTTGACTCGGCGCGTAATGTCTGCCGTAGACTGCCGACTCAAGGGTTGATCCGTCTCGGATACCAACTCACAGGCGACCGCTTTGACCGAGGACTGTTCCAAGGGGGGAAAAGCCGGGCTTCCGTCCGCGGCCCGGCTTGTCGTCCAGCGAGAAGTCCCCGCTCGTCCAACGACGTCTCCAAATGCGAACCGTCTGTCAGACAGGCCGACCTCGTTGCCTGCTTCCACATTGGAGATTGCGGGATTCTCCTGAAGTAACAGAACCAACCGAGCACGTTGCCATCGCCGATGAGCGACCGTTCGTTGACTGGCAACTTCCTCGGCTTCCTCCACAAAGTCCGACGGAAAGCTCGGTTGATACGCAGGAGGGGGGCCAGGCATGCGATTCCTTTCGCAAAAAAAAGGTTCAGATTCCATCCGCACCTGCGTAGATTACCCGATTTCCGCAAATCAACCCTATGCGTATTTCTGAAATAGACCGCTAAGCGGGACGGACTGTAGATTGCACGGTGTATAGGGTGCCACGGGCATCTTGCCCGTGCACCGGCGAGACGCCAGCGGCACCCGCGTCGTGCAGGCTTCTCCTTGTCCCGCTTAGCCCTGATACGGGTGTTTCCACGGCTCGCGGTAGAGGCGCTTCAGCAGCTTGGCGGCCGCGAGGTTGTCGGGGATCTGCTCGCGCTGGGCGTCCCAGCGGACGACCGACCCGCTCTGGTAGGCGATCATGCCGAGCTGGACCGTGGCCGTCGTGCGGAAGCCTTCTTCGATCGGGCAGGCGGGCTGGCGGCGGGTGCGCACGGCTTCGAGGAAGTCGGCCATGTGCTCGATGCCGAGGTCGGTCTTGGCGTCGTGCTCCTCGTGCTCTTTGCCCTTCCCTTTGGGGATCACGACCCACTTCTGGTCGGTGGCAAAGATGGTCGCCTCGTCGCCGAAGAAGAAGATGCCGTTGTTCACCTCCGGGTTGTACTCCTCGGCGCCCCAGAGCCGGTGGCGCCAGACGACCGGGCAGCGGTCGAACTCAAAATGGACGGTGAGCGTGTCGGGCGTGGTGATCTTGTCCTTCAGGTAGTAGAGCCCGCCGGCGGCCGTGATCTCCTTCGGCATGCCCAGGCCGAGGGTCATGCGCGTCGAGTCGATCAGGTGGATACCCCAGTCGACCAGGTGCCCGTGGCCGCTGGTCTTTTCCAGGCGCCAGTTGAGGTGGCCGACCTGAGGGCTGTAGGGGATTTTGGGGCCCGGGCCGCACCAGAGGTCCCAGTCGAACGAGGCGGGCGGGTCCTGGGGCGTGGGGTCCTTGGTGCCGGCGCGGTAGTGGATTTGGGCGTCGACCTGAACGATGCGGCCCGCCTTGCCGGCGTCGATGAACTCCTTGACCTCGCGGAAGGCCCGGCTCTGGCGCCGCTGGAACCCGATCTGGACGATGCGATCGCTCTTGTTCACCGCCTCGACCATCGCCCGGCCCTCGCGCACGTCGTACGCGACCGGCTTCTCGCAGTAGACGTCGAGGCCCTTGTCCAGGGCGGCGAGGAGGATCAGGGCGTGCCAGTGGGGCGGCGTGCCGATGACGACGAAGTCGAGATCCTCCTCCAAAAGGTCCTGGTAGCGCTTGAACGTTTTGGGCCGGGAGCCCTGGAGCTTCTCGAGCTCCGCGGCGTTCTGTTCCAGGTGTTCGCCGTCCACGTCGCAGATGGCGGCGGCTTGGACCGCGCCGACCTTGAGGGCGGCCTTGGCGTCGACCATGCCGTACCAGCCGACGCCGATCACGCCCATCTTGAGCGTGCGGTCCTCTGCCGCGCCACAGACCGAACGCGAGAGCGCCGCGCCCGTCGCGGCGGCGGCCCCAAGAAATGCCCGACGTGTGCTCTTCGCCATGATGATCCCTTTCTTCTCGATTGGACGGAGTGCGAATCTGCCGGTGTTTGCGTCCGATTGGTCTCCGGCTTGCGTCTTCTCGAAACCACGGGCGCTATTCTAGGCAGGGCAGGAGACGGCGGCAAGCGAGGGGAGAGTTCGGGGCTCGGCGGAAAGGGGTCAGGGGCCGGGGTTCAGGGTTCAGGACTTGCTTGGAGAGACTGTCCCCCTTGCTCCTGCGAATCCTCCGGCTCCGGCATGTCGAACACCGGCGTGCCGTAGGCGATCGGCGGCTTGACCATCTGGGCTTGTTCGAGGGAGGCGATGGCCCAGCCGCCTCGGATCGGCGCCAGGAGCATGCGCTGGCGCTCGTTGCGGTCGGCGAAGACGATCTCCACGTCGACGGCCGCCAGGGGGGCGGGGGCGTTGTCCGCTCGGGTAACGGCCAGGCCCTTGATGCCGCCCGACGAGCGGCGAAGGCCCTGGCGAAACGCCTCGGCGCCAGCCTCGCTTCGGGCTTGTTCCAGCGACTTGCGGAGCTCGCCGGTCACCAGGCGGAGGTAGGCGCGGTCGTCGCCGTCGCCCGCGGCAGTGAAGAACTCGGTGACGGTCTGCTCCGGCGTTTCGGGCAGGCGGTCGCGACTGCGCAGCGCGAGCGCCAGTCCCACCAGAAGCACCACGAGCAGGACGTGCGGCAGCCACTTTTTCACGGGTCCGCCTCGATGATTCCCAGGTCAATGGCGCCGGTGGCCTGGCCGTCGAGGATGATCTTCTTCAGCCGCGGCAGCACTTTCTCCATCGTCTCCAGCGTCAATCGCTTGGTGGTCAACTGCCGGTTCTCGGAAAGCTCTTGGGCCATGGTCGTGAACCGCTTGGCGTCGCCCCGGGCCATCTCGACGACCTCGTCGCGGTACGCCTCGGCGTCGATGAGCATCCGTTGGGCTTCGCCGCGTGCTTCGGGGACCAGGCGATTCGCATAGCCCTGCGCTTCGTTGACCGTGCGCTGGCCGTCTTCGCGGGCGGCGGTGACGTCGCGGAAGGCCTGGGCGACTTCCTGCGGGGGCGTCACGCCTTCGAGGGAGACGGAGGTCACTTCCACGCCGGCCTGGTAGCGATTGAGGACTTCCTGGGCGGCCCGCTTCACCTCGTCCTGGATGGCCAGCCGCTCGACGGTGAGCACGTCGTCGACGTTCATCGAGGTGACGATGGAGGTCAGGGCGCTGCCGGCGACGTCGCTCACGAGCGTGTCGACGTCGGCCACCTTGAACACGTATTGCTTCGGTTCGGCGATGCGATACTGGACGACCGCCGAGATCGCGATCAGGTTGTGGTCGGCGGTGAGCCATTCCGCCTCCTGCGGCTCGACGCGCCGGCCCAGGGAGCGATCGGCCAGGGTCATTCCCACCCCGGCCCGCTTGGGCTGGAAGACCTTCAGCCGCGTGACGCGGTCGACCCCGTACGGAAAGCCGAAGTGCAGGCCGGGGAGCTGAAGCGGGGCGAGCGCCCTGCCGCAACGCCGCACGACCGCCCGCTCGTCGGTCCCCACCGCGTAGAAGCCCGTCAACGCGTACGCCGCCGCGAGCCACGGCAACAGCGCAAGCCAGCTCGTGCGTCGCTTGGGCGAGGGCGGCGTTGGCTGATAGGCTCGATGCACGCGCGGCTCCGGCTACTCGGGTGGGGGTGATTGGTTAGGCGGGTCGGGCTTGGCCGACGGCTCGAGCATCGAGCCCCGCATCAGGTATTTCAGCAGGTCGGAGTCGGCCGACAGGAGCACGGTGGTCTTCTCGTCGAGGAACTTCTCGTAGGCCTCCAGCGTACGGAGCAGCTCGTAGAACTGCGGGTCGACCTGGTGGGCCTTGGTGTAAATGCGGGTGGCCTCGGCCTCGGCCTGGCCGCGGGTCCGCTCGGCGTCGGCGTATGCCTTGGCGAGGATCACGGTCCGCTCCTTGTCGGCCTCGGCGCGGATCTGGAGGGCCTTCTCTTCGCCTTCGGCGCGGTACTGGCCGGCGATTCGCTGGCGCTCGGTCCGCATCCGGTTGAACACGCTCTCGCGGACCTGCGACGGCAGCCCGATCCGCTTCAGCCGCACGTCGACGATCTCGATGCCGTAGGCCGACCGGGCGGTCTCGTGGCAGGCCTCGGTCACGTCCTTGATGAGCTGGTCGAGCCGCTGGACTTGGGGGTCGTCGGAGACCAGGGCTTCCAGCTCGTTTCGCCCCACCTCGGCGGCCAGCTCGGCCCAGACGACGTCGTGCAGGAGTTGCTCCGCCCCGGCGAAGTCACCCGCCGTCTCCAGGAAGAGCCGCGGATGGTCGACCCGCCAGCAGACGAACACGTCGAGGTCGACGTTCTTCTTCTCCTTGGCCAGGAACTCCGACGGCCGTGGATCGTAGATCTGAAGTCGGCGGTCGACGCGAAGAGCCGACTGGTAGGGCGGCTTGAGGTGCAGGCCGGCCTCCCGGGTCGTGTCGTTGAGCGTCCGCACGGGATCGCCGAACTGGGTGACGATCACCGTCTCGGTCTCGTCGACGAACACGACGCAGCGATACGCCGCCACGGCGACCACGAGCACCACGATCACCAGGAACAGTTTCCGCGTCATGACTCCGGATACCCTTCTGCTTCCACGTTTTCTGGGGCCCGCTCGGGCGGCGTCGCCGGCAGGGCGCCCATCAGCCCGGGACGCCCGAGGAAAAGCTGTCGCCGCGCCCCGTCCGGCACCCGATCCACGATCACCTTCTTCCGCCCGGCAAGCGCCGTTTCGACCGCCTGGAGGTAGAGCCGCAGCCGGGTCACCTCGGGATGCTCGGCATAGGCGCCGGCCACCGCCTCGAAGCGATCCGCGCCCCCCTGGGCCTTTTGGGTGCGGTCTGCCTTGGACGCCTCGGCGGTGAGCGTCTTTTGCTCGGCCTCGCCGCGTGCCAAGGCGACGGTCTCGAACTGGTAGGCCTCCGCCTGATTGATCTTGGCCTCTTTTTCCTCCATGGCGCTGGCGACTTCGCGGAACGCGGGCACGACCTCCAGGGGCGGATGGACGTCGCCCAGGCACACGGCGTCGACCGTGAAGCCGGTGCCGTACGCTTCCAGCGCAACGGCCACGCGACGGCGAGTCTCCTCTTCCACGCCGGTGCGCCCGGAGCTGAGCACTTCCTCGACCGACCGCCCAGCCATCACTTCGCGCAGAGCGGCCTCGGCCACGGCGCGGACCAGCGTGTCCCACTTGCTCGTGCCGTCCGCGCTCAGCCGGCCGACCTTCAACAGTGCGGCCTGGGGGTTGGAAACCTGGTACTGAATTACCAGGTTCACGTCCGCGAGGTTCTCATCCCCGGCGAGCACGGTGGCCTCCTCGCCCCGGCGCTCGGAGCGTCCCCCGCGGTGCTGGACGTTCCACTCGTAGGCCGGTGGCTCCTCGAACGCGCCGGGAATGGTGCGAAAACCCACTTCGACGCGGCGGGCCTCGCCGGGCCGCACCGCCCGGTGCCGTCCGAACGGGTAGGGGAGCCGATAGTGGAGCCCCGGCGGCTCCTCGGCCCGGACGACCCGGCCGAAGTGCTGCACGACCGCCACCTCGCCCAGCCGGACGACGTGCCACCCGCTCAGCAAGTAGGCCGCCAGCACCACGCACGAAGCGCCCGCCACGAGGAGGCGTTTGCGCCGGGCGACCTCCTCCCGTACGTGCGCCAGCCACTCTCGCCAGCGACGCAGATCGACCAGGAGCCGAAGCGAGTTGAGCACCACGGTGAGCGAGCCGACCTGGTGCAAAACCGCGGCGACCACCGGCGAAATCCAACCCAGCGACGCGGCGGCCACGGCCAGAACGTTGAACACGACGGCGAAGCCGAGGATGTTCTGCCAGATGATCCGCAGCATCGCGCGGCCGCAGGTGACCGCGTCGGCCAGCTTCGTGAGGTCGTCGCCCACCAGGACCACGTCGGCCGAGGCGATAGCCACGTCGGTGCCGATTTCGGCCATGGCCACGCCCACGTCGGCCGCCACGAGCGAGGGGGCGTCGTTGATCCCGTCGCCGACCATCGCCAGCGGCGCCGCCTCGCGCTCGATCCGGCGGATCGCTTCCACCTTGTCGGTCGGCAGGAGCCCGCTTCGCACCTCCTCGATTTCGAGCGCGTCGGCGACGGATCGCGCGGCCGCCTCGTTGTCGCCGGTGAGCATCACGATCCGTTCGATGCCCAGCTCCCGCAGCCGACGGATCGTCCCCGCGGCCTCCGCCCGAACCGTGTCTTCCACCGCCACGGCGCCGACCGTCTCTCCGTCCCGGGCGATGAGGACGACGGTGCATCCGGTGCCGCTGAGCCGGGCCACCTCGGCCTCCAGCTCGGGCGGGACGGCGGTTTCCGTCTGGCGCAGGAATCGGGGGCTGCCCACGCGCACGGTTGCGCCACCGACCTGGGCTTCCGCCCCCAGGCCGGGATGGGCCACGAAGTCGCTCGCTTCGGCCGGCTCGATCCCCTCGTGCGACGCCCGCTCGACGATCAACTTTCCGACCGGATGCTCCGAGCGCCGCTCGACCGACGCGCCCAGCCGCAACACCTCGCTGGGGTCACAGCCCGGGGCGGGGACGATCGCCGAAATGCGAAGCCGGGCTAAGGTGAGCGTGCCGGTCTTGTCGAACACGACGGCGCGGAGCTTGCCCAGCTTCTCCAGGGCGACGCCCCCCTTGACCAGCACGCCCCGGCGCACCAGCGCCCCAATCCCCGCCGCGATGGCCGTCGGCGTGGCCAGCACCAGCGCGCACGGGCAAGCGACCACCAGCACGGCCACCGCCCGAACGACGTCGCCGCTGGTGAACCACGCATCGCCGGTGAACAGGTACGTGAGCCCCGCGGCGAGAAGCACGATGGGCACGAACCAGGTGGCGTAGCGATCGGCCAGGCGCTGCGTGGGCGCCTTGGCCGCCTCGGCCTCCTCGACGAGATGGATGATCTGCTCCAGCGTGGTGTCGGCCCCCAGCCGCTCGACCGAAAGCTCCAGGGCCCCGTAGAGGTTGATCGTCCCGGCGAAGACCTCGTCGCCCGTCGTCTTGTCGGCCGGGAGCGATTCGCCGGTGATCGGGCTCTGGTCGACCGACGACGCGCCCGAGAGCACGCGCCCGTCCACCGGGATCCGGTCGCCGGGCCGGACGATCACCACGTCGTCGGGCCAAATCTCGTGGACCGGGACGATCGTTTCGTGGTGGTGCTCGTCGCCCTTGTTTTCATCGTGATGCGTCTGTGCGTGCTCGTGCTGATGGCGGCGGCGGACTCTGGCCTCGTGGGGCCGCAGGGCCAAAAGCGACGCGATCCCCGCCCGAGTGCGATCGACGGCGAAGTGCTCCAACGCTTCGCCGATCAGCATGATGAAGATCACCTCGGCGGCCACGGCGTACATCGTCGGGTCGCGTTCCCTGTAGGCGACGTAGATCGCCGCAAACGCGGCCAGGCTGACCGCCAGGTCGGCGGAGATCTTCCGCCTGGCCAGCGCGCGGAGGGCCTCGACGTAGATCGGAAACCCGCCCACCAGGGTGAGGACCATCGCCAGATCGAAGCCGTAGATCGACTCGACCGAGCCGGTGACGTACGCGGCCAGGCCCACCCCGACGAGGAGGGTCAGAAGAAGATGCCGTCGATGGGGATCGTCGAGGATGTTGAACATGGTCTTCCCGTCGTGCCGCCGCAATATCCGGCGCACCCTTCAGAATAGTCGCTGCCCCGGGGCGCTGCAAACGTCGGCAAGAGGAAAGGGAGGTGAGTCCGGACGAGCGCACCGGGGCACGGAACTACCTCGTCGCGAGGCCGAAGAAGTCGAGCGCAGAGAGCCACCTCCCCTGTACACCCCCCGCCTATCGTAGGTACAATCAGAGTAGGAGCCCTTAGCCCGGAGGTGTCCTCATGAAGGCCGTCATGCCCGAAGTGCCGCAGCACGTCCTCCACGAGCGGGCGCGGACCGGGGCCGACCGCTGGGACGAGATGTGGGAGGGAGTGCTGCACATGCCGCCGATGCCCAACCGTGATCACCAGGACTTGGCCCTGTCGCTGGCAATCTGGCTCAAGCTCAACTGGGCACTGCCGCTCGGCAATCGAGTGCACGGCCCCGTCAACCTGGCCTCGCCGGGCGGCTGGCCCAACGACTATCGAATCCCGGGCCTGGTGCTGCTCACGCCCGGCCGGTTCGACGTCGATCACAACGAGTACTTCGAAGGGGCGCCGACCACGGTCGTGGAAGTCCACAGTCCGGGCGACGAGACGATCGAGAAGATGCCTTTCTATGCGAGTCTCGGGATGCCGGAGGTCTGGACCATCGACCGCGATACGAAGCGCCCGGAGATTCACGTCCTGCAAGCAGGCGATTACGCTCACCAGTCTCCCGGCCCCGACGGCTGGCTCGATAGTGCCGCCACGGGCATCCGACTCCGTGCCGAGCCGTCCGGCAAGCTCGCCATCCAACTCGGCGATGATGCGGGCACGCGACAGGTGCTGCCGGAGAGTATGTAGCGCGAGGCTGCGTCTTCCAGGAGATCGCCGACCACATCATGGAGCGATGAGCATGGAGCTGGAGAACCTTGTCCGATTCTCGTCGCATCGCCGGCCGTTTCTGGTTTCGGACGATTATTGCGACAATCCGGACTGCGAGTGCACCGACGTGTTTCTCAAGTTCACGGAGCTCGGCGAGGACGGCAAGCCGCTGGCCGCCCCGCTCTCCTTCCGCATGCGGGTGGACCTGGAAACATGGGAGGAACAGGAACCGCCCGCCCGACCGCCGCGGATCGCGGAATTCGCGAAGGAGTTTCTCGAGAGCTTCCCGGAGGAAAGGAGATCGGAGCTACGCGCCCACTACGAGCGGCACAAGCGGGTTACCCGGCGACTGGCCGAGTATCGGATCAAGCCCGAGGAAGTGGAGGAAGGCACCCTGATCTCGTATTCCGACGTCGTTTCCGAGACTGGCGGCATTTCCGGCGGCGGGTCGTCCTGTAGTTATCGCTTCACGCACCATGAGCGCGAATACCTGGTAGAGGATCTCTACTGCTCGAACCCGGATTGCCGTTGTCGGGAGGTCCACCTGCTGTTCCTGGAATACGTGCCGGACCGGGACGGCACGGCGGGGGGAGACACGATTCGCGATCGTTTCATGGCCAAGGTTTCGCTCGATGGCCGACGGGAGGTTGAGAAGGGGCGCGCCTGCTCGTTGGACGAAGCGACGGAAATCCTGGCGGCATGGTGGGAACGCTTTGACGGGGATCTGGCCGTGCTGAAGTCTCGCTACAAGACGATCAAGGAGATCGGGCGTCGCAGCCTCCCGCGACGAAAGGCCAAGGCGGTTGGCGGCGAAGAGCCGGTTCGGCCGGTTCTGCCCGTTGGGTACCGCGCGGATCCGAGCCATCCCAAGCGCAGTACGGGGCGAAACGATCCGTGTCCGTGCGGCAGCGGCAAGAAGTACAAGAAGTGCTGCGGACGTGACAAGTACATCGATCGATGACGGCGCCGCGCACGTGCGGCACGCCCGTCTCCGAACCGCTATGGTGACGGCCCTACGTGGCCCGCAATCCCGGGAGCGCTTGTCCGGAGCCCCTCCCTTCTCCATTTTCCCTTCTCGCACAACCGATCGACAGGAGAATCTCGCCATGCTCGCTCGACTGCTCGCCGCGTTGGGGACCGTGCTGGTCGCCGTCTCCCTGGCTCACCTCGCCCCCGCCGCCGAGCCGTCGCCCGGCGAGCGGCCGCAGCCTTTACCCAACTTCATCATCATCTTCTGCGACGACATGGGCTACGCCGACGTCGGCCCGTTCGGCGCCGAGGGCTACACCACGCCGAACCTCGACCGGATGGCCGCCGAGGGGATGGTGTTCACCGATTTTCACGTCGCCCGATCCGTCTGCTCGCCTTCCCGGGCGGCCCTGATGACCGGCTGCTATCCGTTGCGTGTGGGCGTGCCGGGCAACTTCGGCCCCGGTTCCAAGACCGGGCTGAGCCCCGACGAGGTGACCGTCGCCGAGATCGTCAAGCAGAAGGGCTACGCCACGGCGATGTACGGCAAGTGGCACCTGGGGCATATGCCCAAGTTCCTCCCCACCGCCCAGGGCTTCGACGAGTGGTTCGGCCTGCCCTACTCCAACGACATGTGGCCGCATCACCCCGAGCAGGGCTCGCGATTTCGCTTCCCCGACCTGCCGCTGATGGAGGGCCCGAAGGTGCTCAACCCGGCGGTCGAGCCGAAGGACCAGGTCCACCTGACCACGTGGTACACCGAGCGGACCGTCCGGTTCATCGACGAGAACAAGGACCGGCCGTTCCTCGTCTACCTCCCCCACGCGATGCCCCACGTGCCGCTTTTCGTGTCGGAGAAGTTCCGGGGCAAGAGCGACCGGGGGCTGTTCGGCGACGTGATCCGCGAGATCGACGGGGGCGTCGGCCAGATCCTCGACGCCCTCAAAAAGAACGGCGTCGACGACCGCACCCTCGTCCTGTTCACCTCCGACAACGGCCCCTGGCTCCTCTACGGCGACCACGCCGGCTCGGCCGGCCCCTTGCGCGAGGGCAAAGGCACCAGCTTCGAGGGCGGGTTCCGCGTGCCCTGCGTGATGCGGTGGCCGGGCAAGATTCCCGCGGGCAAGGTCTGCCGCGAGCTCGCCTCGACGATCGACGTGCTCCCCACCATCGCCGCCCTGGTCGGCGCCGAGCTGCCCGGCGACCGGATCATCGACGGCAAGGACGTCCGCCCCCTGATGTTCGGCGAGCCCGAGGCCAAATCGCCCCATGACGTATTCTACTACTACGCCGGGCGCAACCTCCAGGCGGTCCGCTCCGGCAAGTGGAAGCTCGTCCTCCCCCATGCCTACGGCTACCCCAACCCACCCGGCTCCGGCGGCCAACCCGGCCTCCGCGCGTCGTCCAACGTCGGCCTTTCGCTGTTCGACCTCGACGCCGACGTCGGCGAGACCCACGACGTCGCCGACGAGCACGCCGACGTCGTCCAACGTCTCCAGGCCCTCGCCGAAGTAGCCCGCACCGACCTCGGCGACGGCCGCCGCGCGGGCAAGAACCTGCGGCCGGTGGGGAAGCTGTAAGCCGCTCGGAGCGTCCGGCCCCAGAAGCGCGAGCGTGGTCCGAACCGGCCCGGCTGGGCCATTGTCACCCTAGAACCCTTGGATCACTTCCTTTCCCTGGATCGTGGCCAGCCCCTTCCAGATGGCCAGATCAATGGTCTCGGCGGCGAAGTGGACGGAGCCGTCGGCGAAGAGCACGTTCACGCCGCTGGGGTGGAAGCTGGCGGCGTGCCAGGGATTGCCGTGGTAGCTGTTGGGCGTGTAGTCGAAGTAGACGGCCGTGTGCAGGTTCATCCCCCGGCTCGATTCGCCGCCGCGGGGATCGCCGGGGATGGTCAGGTGGTTCGCGTACTTGCGCCCCCACACTTCGCAGAGCATCGCCGTGTTGGAGGTGCCGTCGCGGACGTCGGCGATCTTGGTCATCGAGTCGTTGTAGAACATGCCGTCGTGCCGGTTGCAGTGCCCGTACCAGTTCACGCCGGGGAGCTGATCGCCGTGGGTGGTGGTGGTCCCTTCGTCGGAGCCGTGGACGGCGTAGTAGTGCATGATCCGCGCGTTGCGGCCCGTCGCTCCCCAGTCGGTGGTCAGGCCTCGGTAGGAATCGCTGGGACAGAGGAAGATGGGGAAGGTCATCCGGATCACGTCCATGTTGTCCGGCGAGTCGTATTGCGGGACGATCTCGAAGTCGAGCTTGTCGTAGACCGCCTGCTGCTCGATGAACGGGAAGATCAGGTTGCACCACATCCCGACCTGGCCTTCCCAGTCGCAGTGCTGGTAGGTGTAGGGATTGCGATAGTTGGGCATCCAGGTCCCGCCGTGGATCTCGGCGGGCGGGAAGACTTTGAAGGTGCTCTCGTAGTTCAGCAGCCCCAACCCGAGCTGCTTCAGGTTGTTGGTGCAGTGCGAGCGCCGGGCCGCCTCGCGCGCCGCCTGGACGGCCGGAAGCAACAGGGCGATCAGAATGCCGATGATGGCGATGACGACGAGCAGCTCCACGAGCGTGAAGCCGCGACGGGCGCGAGCACGGATCATGGTTTCGTCCCTTACGCTCGAGTCGCGACGGGAACCGATTGGCTGCGTTCTATGGCGAGCCGGTCCTTCCGCTTGATTCTCCCTTCAGGTACCGGAATGAAGCTCCAGCGGGATCTCGTTCTTCTCGCCCTCTTCGACCTCCGCCGTCAGCCCCGAGGCATCCGGGTTGTTGTAGCGCCGGGGGATCAAGGAGGGGCCCATGGAGATCTGCGTCTGGTCGTAGTCGGCTTCCGCCTTGACGCTGATCTTGTGATGTCCGACGATCGCGCCCGGCACGCCCGCCGTGCTGATTTCGTAGTGCCCCTCCTCGTCGACGTAGCCGACGCCCGACGGCCCCTCGGTGCCTTGAGCCGTGTCGGGCACGAACTGCACGGTGCCGCGCGGCAGCGGTTGGCCATCGAGCATGACCGTGCCGGAGACCCGTGCCGTCGGCGGCAGGTCGGGCCGGTCTCCACAACCGGCCGTCACGACGCAGACGAGAAGACCGACAAAGAACGAAGGCACGGCCGGAGCGATCCGGTTGGGGGCCATGACGTCTCCCATGGAAAAGCGCCGAGCTGCGCCCGCGAGGTTCACGCGCGAGCCGTCCGGCCCGGAGGATGAGCCACCCCTGTCGCTGTATTAGACCTCACCGACGTGCGGAGACGCAAGGCTTTTTCTCCAGAAAACATTTGCACCGCCCGCACTCACCCCGTGCCGGCCGACTCGGTACAATGCGGACCGGAAACCCGCCCGGTAGAATGCAGGCCAAGCACCCGGCGCGGTACAATGCCGGCGAGACGCCCGCACCACGGGCAACTTATGCCGTGACGGCTCCTACATCCGACGACACCCCGACGGAGCGCATTCGATGGCCTTTCCGCGGCGAACCGGTCTGCGTTTGGCGATGCTCCTGGTCGCCTGCGTCACTTGCCGAGGGCGGTTGACCGCCCAGAGCGAGTCGGCGGGCGCGACACTCGACGCGAGCCTGGCGGCCAAGGCCGAATCGCTCCACGAGCGGGTCCTGACGCTGGACAGCCACGTCGACATCGCCGGAGCCCAGTACGCCACCGACCAACTCGATCCGGGGATCGACCACCCCAAGCTCAAGTGCGACCTGGTCAAGATGGCCCAAGGCGGGGTGGACGGCGTGTTTCTGGCCGTCTACATCGGCCAGGGGCCGCGCGATGCGGAAGGATACCGGCGTGCCTTCGACACGGCCACGGCACGCTTCGAGGCCATCCACCGGCTCGTCGCGCAATATCCCGGCCGGGCCGAGCTGGCCACCTCGCCCGACCAGGTCGAGCGGATTGCCCGAACGGGCAAGCGGGCGATCATGATCGGCGTGGAGAACGGGTATCCGATCGGCACGGATTTGGCCAACGTCGCGAAGTTCTACGGGCTGGGCGCCCGATACGTCACGTTGAGCCACAACGGGCACAACCAGGTCTGCGACTCGTGTGTGCCGAAACCGACGCTCGGCGACGCGGCGAGCGAGCACGGCGGGCTGAGCGCGTTCGGCCGCGAGGTCGTCGCGGAGATGAACCGGCTGGGGATGATGATCGACGTCTCCCACGTTGCCCCGGAGTCGTTCCGCGACGTGATCGAACGGTCGAAGGCCCCGATCCTCGCTTCACACTCCGGGTGCCGTGCGCTCTGCGACCACCCGAGGAACCTGGACGACGCGCAGTTGAAGACCCTGGCCAGACACGGCGGCGTGATCCAGGTGGTGACCGTGGACGTCTACCTCAAGGGCGGCTTGCCCAAGCGGCGCCAGGCGATCCGCGATCTCGCCCAACAGGTCGGCATTCCTCTCAACCGCGACGAGCCGAATCTCCAGCAAGCGGCGGAGCGGCAGCGCCGGGAGTATCGAGACGGTTTGACGGAGATCGACAAGCGGTATCCTCTGCCCAACCTTCGGGACTACGTCGACCACGTCGATCACGCCGTCCGGGTGGCGGGCATCGACCACGTGGGGATCGGGTCCGACTTCGACGGGGGCGGGGGCATCGCCGGCTTCGATGATCACTCCGAAGCGCCCAACGTCACCCGCGAATTGCTCCGACGCGGATACTCGGAACAGGACGTCGAGAAGATCTGGGGCGGCAACCTCCTCCGCGTGTGGCGCGAGGTGGAGCGCGTGGCGGCGGAGTTGCAGAATCAACCGTAGGGCGCCGGAATCGTGCTTCCTTTTGATCCAAGGAGAGACCATGAAAGCGATCCGACCAACGACAAGCACGACCACGCGGCTCGCTGCCCTTGCGATCCTCTGGCTTCTGGCCGCCCCGGGCACGCCCGCCGCCGAGCGGGTCGTCGACGTCCGCGACTGCGGCGCCGTCGGCGACGGCAAAACGCTCGCCACGGAATCCCTCCAGAAGGCGATCGACCGGTGCGCGGCCCAGGGCGGCGGCACCGTCCGCCTCCCGGAGGGGACGTGGCTTTCGGGCACGATCTACCTGGCCAGCGGCGTCACGCTGTCGCTCGACAAGGGCGCGACGCTCCTGGGGAGCCGCAACCTCGACGATTACGCCCATCCCCGCGTGCCGCCCGGCGCTCCGGAAGGGGAAAGCTATCGCATCCGGGCGATGATCGCCGGCCAGGACGTCGAGCGGGTGGCGATCCGCGGGGAAGGCACGATCGACGGCCAGGGCGACGCGTTCCGGTGGAAGGACCGCCCCCGACCCAAGTGCATCCACCTGATCGGCTGCCGCGGCGTCACCGTGGAGGGCGTCAACATGCGCCACGCCGGAAGCTGGATGCAGCACTACCAGCGGTGCGACCGGCTGACCATCCGCGGGATCGACGTGTTCAACCACGCCGCGTACAACAACGACGGGCTGAATATCGACAGTTGCCGCGACGTAACGATCACGGGCTGCCGGGTCGACTCCGACGACGACGGAATCGTGCTCAAGAGCCTTTCGACGCGGCCGTGCCAGAACGTGACCGTCACCGACTGCACGGTCAGCAGCCACTGCAACGCGATCAAGATGGGGACCGAGTCGGGCGGCGGCTTCCAGAACATCACGGTCACCGACTGCACCGTCTTCTCGCCGCAGAAGTCGAAGTCGACCTACGGGCGCCAACGGGGCCTGGCCGGGATCGCCCTGGAGATCGTCGACGGGGGGACGCTGGATCACGTGACGGTGTCGAACGTCAACATCCGGGGGGTCAGCGTGCCGATCTTCCTCCGCCTGGGGAACCGCGCCCGGCAGTACGAGAAGGGCCGGCCCAAGCCGGGCGTGGGGACGTTCCGAAACGTGGTCGTGAGCGATATCGTTGCGGAAAAGACGTCGGAGGTCGGCTGCTCGATCACCGGCCTGCCGGGCCATCGGATCGAGAACGTGGTGCTTCGGAACCTGAAGCTGGGCTTCGACGGCGGGGGCACGCGGGAGACGGCCTCCCGGGACGTTCCGGAGCGGCCGGAGAGCTACCCGGAGAGCACGATGTTCGGCGTGTTGCCGGCATGGGGATTTTACTGCCGGCACGTGAAGGGCCTGACGCTGGAGAACGTCGCGCTGGGCGTCTCCCAGCCCGACCTGCGGCACGCGATGGTGTTCGACGACGCGGAAAACGTCGTGATCGACGGCCTCGACGCCGGCTTCTCGCCCGGCGCCGCCCCCATGATCCGACTCACCCAGACGAGCGCGGCCCGGATTCGCCGCTCCGGGCCCAAAACGGCGACGCAGACGTTTCTCCGACTGGAAGGCGACGGCTGCCGTGGGATCGTGCTGGAAGAGAACGACCTCGGCCGGGTGGAAGAAGTCGCCGACGTGGCGCCCGAGGTTCCCAAGGACGCCTTGTCACGGTAAGAAGCGGCCAACGCTCGTTCCCAAGCTGCGGCTGCGGAACGCGTGTCGGCCGGCGCGGAGAACCGACAATCGCTTCCTGAACACCCGATGTCCCAGGTGATATGATGACGAAGCTTGCGAGTACCCGTTGGAGATGGGCCCGTGCCATCGGCTTGGCAGCAGCGTTGCTGGCGGCACAGTGGGTTTGTGCTGCTAACGAGAGGCGTGCCGCCGGGCGCCCCAACGTGGTCCTGGTGATGACCGACGACCAGGGCTACGGCGACCTGGGCTGCCACGGCAACCCGTGGATCCGCACGCCGAACCTGGACCGGCTCTATCGAGAAAGCGTGCGCCTGACCGACTTCCACGTCTCGCCCCTCTGCACGCCCACCCGGGCCGCCCTCTTGACCGGGCAAAACCCCGTGCGGCTCGGCGCGTGGGGAACCACCTGGGGGCGATCGCTGCCCCGCCGGGACGCCGCGACCGTGGCCGGGGTCTTCGCGGCCTCGGGCTACCGGACCGGGTGCTTCGGCAAGTGGCACCTGGGCGACAACTACCCTTTCCGGCCGCAGGACCGCGGCTTCGGCGAGGTGCTGATCCACGGCGGGGGAGGCGTGGGGCAAACGCCCGACTACTGGGACAACGACTACTTCGACGACACCTACTTCCACAACGGCCAGCCCGAGAAGTGCCGGGGCTACTGCACCGACGTCTGGTTCGACGCGGCGATCCGCTTCATCGAGGCCAACCGCGATCGGCCGTTTTTCGCCTACGTCCCCACGAACGCCCCGCACGGCCCGTTCCACGTCGACGAGAAGTACAGCGGGCTTTACGCAGAAAACCCCGACGTCCCCAACGCCGACTTCTACGGCATGATCACCAACCTCGACGAGAACATGGGCCGCCTGGTGGCGAAGCTCGACGAGCTGGGGCTGGCGGAGAAGACGATCCTGATCTTCACCACCGACAACGGCACCGCGGCCGGGTTCCGCGGCGGCAAGGGGTTCAACGCCGGGATGCGGGGTGCCAAGGGGGCCCTCTACGACGGCGGCCATCGCGTGCCGTGCTTCCTCCGCTGGCCCGGGGGCGGGCTGACCGGCCCGCGCGACGTCGACGTGCTCGCCGCCCACGTCGACGTGCTCCCCACGCTCGCCGAGCTGTGCGACCTGGAAGTGCCCCCAGGCGCTGGCCTCGACGGGGTAAGCCTCGCCCCGGTGCTCCTGGGCAAGAGCGACCGCGTGCCCGACCGCCAGGTCTTCGTCCAGTTTCGCCAGAGCCCCGACCCGCCGGAAAAGTGGAAAGCCGCGGTGCTCTCCGAGCGGTGGCGCCTGATCGGCGGCGAGGAGCTGTACGATATCGACGCGGACCCCGGGCAGAAGAGCAACGTCGCCGACCGGCACCCCGAGGTCGTCCGCCGGCTGCGCGAGGCATACGAAAGCTGGTGGGCCGAGGTCTCCCCACGTTTCGACGAGTACTGCGAGATCGTCCTCGGGGCCGACGAAGAGAACCCCGCCCGGCTGACCGGCTTCGACTGGTACACCACGACTCCCTGGAACCAGCGTGCCGTGCGGGCCGGGGTGGCGGCCAACGGGTTCTGGGCCGTCGAGATCGCCCGGGACGGCACCTATGAGATCGCCCTGCGCCGCTGGCCCGAGGAGGTTGGCGCCCCGATCACGGCGGCGATCCCCGGCGGCAAGGCGATCGCCGCGACGACGGCCCGGCTGAAGATCGGCGACCTCGACCTCACCAAGCCCATCCCCGAGAACGCCGCCGCGGTGACGTTCCGCGTCGAGCTCGCGGCGGGGAAGACGAAGCTCCAGACGTGGCTCGTCGACGATGCGTCGGGCGAGTCGCGGGGGGCGTACTACGTGTACGTCGAGCGAGTGGGGGAGTGAGGGACTGGGTTTTACACTCCCCCACTTCTCGTTCCCAGGCTCCGCCTGGGAACGCAATGCTCGGCAGGCTCTGCCTGCCTTACGCGCCGCGGGGGTCGCCCGGACGTGTGTCGCGACCTCCGGTGCCGACCAGCGAGGCGGAGCCTCGCGTTAGTGCGTTCCCAGGCGGAGCCTGGGAACGAGGGAAGCGCGGGCGCTGCGACCGGCAAACGGTCACTTCGCCCGCGGGAACAGCCGCCGTCGGGTTTCGTCGTCCGCGGCGGCGGCGTACTCGCTGACCTCGTACACTTCGGCGTACTCGATGCGCGAGCCCCGCTCCGGGCCGTACGCGGCGACGAGCGCTTCGCGAAACCGATCGGCTCGCGGCTTGACCTGCCGGGTGAACCACTCGCGGAGCCATGCCCGACGCTCGGCCTCGTTGCCGGGAACCTGGTCGAGCACGCCGGCCAGGTAGGGGAGCCACTGGAAGACCTGCGAGCCGTGGCAGGCGAGCATGGAGACGATCGTGTCGATCTGGTCCGTCACGTCGATGGCCACGTCGGGCACGAGCGGGCAGGGCTTGGTGAACAGGTCGACCATGTAGGCCACCACGGGATCGCGCCGCAAGGGGGGGACCTCCGGCACGACGTGGGGCACGGTGACCAGGAACGAGGCGTCCTGCACGGCCTGGCCCACCGCCCGATGATCGGGATGATAGTCGTTCGTGCGGTGCGTTAGCACCAGGTCGGGGGCGAAGCTGCGGATCTCGGCGATGATCCGGTGCCGCACGTCGAGCGTGGGCATCAGCTCGCCGTCGGGGAAATCCCAGGTCTCGTAGGCGGCTCCCAGGACCTGACCGGCGGCGGCCGCTTCCCGGCGGCGGATCCCGGCCACTTCTTCCGGCGGCTTCTCATGGTGCCCGGCCCCGCCGTTGGTGACCGAGACCATCCGGACCAGGTGCCCCCGCCCCCGATAGATCGCGGCCAGCCCCCCGGCGTGATACTCCGAATCGTCCGGATGGGCCCCGAGGATCAACAGTCGCAGTGGTTCGTTGGACATAACATTTCGGCGTGCGAGGGAATCGTATCAAGGAGCATCGGCGTCGGCGCGGCGGACGCAGCGAAACCCGTAGGCGTCGCGGCGGAAGCAGACGTCGACGAAGGCGGGGGATTCGCCGTCCCGGGCGGAGGATCGCGAGCGGTCGGCGCCGGTGGCCCAGCAGCCGCCGCGGACTACGCGGGCGTCGCCCTCCGCCGGACCACGCGGGTCGGTGGCTTCGTCCCCCGACTCGTACGTCTCGGCGTAGTAGTCGTTGCACCACTCGGCGAGGTTCCCGTGCACGTCGTAGAGTCCCCACGGGTTGGGAGGCTTCCGGCGCACGGGATGGGTCGTGCCGTTGGCGTTCTCCTTGAGCCAGGCGTGCCTGGCCGCGCGGCCCGGGTCGTCGCCGAACGACCAGCTCGTCGTGGTCCCCGCCCGGCAGGCGTATTCCCACTCGGCTTCGGTGGGGAGCCGGTAGCCGTCGGCGTCGAAGTCGCACTCCAGCGTCGCCGGATCGTAGCAGGGCGAAAGCCCTTCGCGGAGCGATCGCATGTTGCAGTACTGGACGGCGTCGTGCCAACTGACCTGGTCCACCGGACGGTCGGCGCCCGTGAATCGCGAGGGGTTGCGCCCCATCAGCCGCTCGAAGCTCTCCTGGGTGACCTCGGTGACGTCGATGGAGAACGGGCTGAGTCGGACGCGGTGGGGGGGCTTCTCGTCGTCCTCGGCGCGGTCGTCGCCCATCACGAACTCCCCGGCCGGGAGGAGGACCATCTCCACGCCCGTCTTCGTGGTGATCGGCTGCGGGGCCGTTTGCGAGGCCCCAGCGCTCGACGGGCCCTGCGGCGGCGGCCCGTCGGTCGGCGGTCGATCGCCGGGAGCGCATCCGCCGACGAGCAGACCGAAGCAGACCAGCGTTGCCGGGACGTGTTTGACAAACATCATGTTTGGGCTCGCGTTCAATGCCTTGGCGCCTCATAGGAAGCGGGATTGCGGAGGACCTCTTGGGTGCGGCGGCGGATTTCGTTGGCGATTTCCGCCGTGCGGAGGTCCCGGGCCATGGCCAGCCCGGCCCGCTGTCGCAGGATCTTCACCGCCATGCGGCACTCGCCGACCAGCTCGTCCTGGTTGCCGCCGACGGTGACGATCGCGCCGGTGATCTCCTTGCACTTGTCCAGTGCGTCGGGACCTTCGTAGTCGAGGAGCGTCGTGCGGAACTTCTCGGTCAGCCCCGCGACGTACGCGGGGGTCTGGATCTTGTCCTTTCTGTCGTCGAATCGCTCGTCGATGGCCTGGGCGAGCGCCTCCATCTCCGAGATGAACTCGGCCAGCTCCGGATGGGCCTTCTTCTGGTGGCCGAGATACTCGCGCAGCTCGTGCCCGAAGTCGACGTAGGCGTCGATCCGGCTGCGGATGTGCGTGACGAAGACGAGCACCTCGTCGAGGGCCGTCTCGATCGTCGCCCGCTCTTGCTTCTGGCGCCCGGCGTCGTAGATGGGATTCAGGGTGTCGCGGGTAGCGCAGGTGGCTCGCCCCTTCATCGCGGTCGGCTGGCCCTCGACGTCGAGGATGTACTCGCAGGGGCCGACGCCCAGGGTGGCTCGCATGACGTCGACCACCGTGAACGCGTCGAGCGGCGTGCGCCCGGCTCGGTTGACCGGGTAGACCAGCGCGGGGCCCTCGAACCGCAGGCGTTTCGTAAACGGCTGCAAGAAGCCCCGGCCCTCCTGGTCGACCCAGCACGGATACTGGAACCGCCCGAGCACCGTGGTCCACCGCAGGCGGTCGCTTTCGATCGTCGTGGGCTGGCCGAACCAACCGTGTTTTTCGAACCGGCCGTCGGGCCGCTCGGCAATCATCTCCCAACTATCGGTCAGGCCGCCGGATCGCGTCCAGTCGACGCGCCACTGGGCCGGGTAAGGCATGCGCCAGTCGAGCGGAAGGACCTTGCCGGCGTCGTCGGGGGCGATCTCCCTCACGGACCAGACGTCGGCGCCTTCGATCACCGCGACCCAGATCGCCCCATCCTCGCCGTAGCGGATCTCGGCGCCGTCGATCACTCGTTGGGCCCCCTCGCCCGACAGATCCACTCGAACGTCCTCCTCCGCCGAGTCGGAGATGCCCATCACGATCGCCTCGCCGCCGGGGATCAGGGAGAGCAGGAAGTGCTCGCTGGGCAGCTCGGCACGGTCGACCGGAAGCGCCGCGGCGTCGACCACGAGGTCGTCGGCGAAGAAGTCGGGCAAGACCACGAAGCGGCTGGGGGCGTGCATCCGCAGCCCGGTCGTGCCTTGGCGGGCTTCGGTCTTGACGAACGGCTGCCCGATCTCCAGCTCGAAACGGAGGACGGGGCCCGGGGCGCCGTCGCGGTCGAACGCGGCGTCCAGGGCGACCACCGCCGGCGTGTTCTCCACGATCCGCACCGCCCCCAGCCGACCGCCCGACTCGCCGGACGCCGGCGCGAGCACCGCGCGCAAGGCCGCGCCCGGCGCGGCGCTTCGGGAGTAGACCTGCACGCCCGATTCGCCCGTGCGAAAGATTACGGCGAGCCGGTCGTTCTCGATCACCGCGTCGCCCTGAAACTCGTGGTCCGTCCGGTCCTCGGGCACGGCGGTCCAGCGCGCGTCTTTCCAGAACTCCTTCTCCGCAGGGGATTCGGACGATCGCCGGCCGGTGTCGAACAGGGTCACGTGGGGCATACGCATGATTTGCGCGTCGCGCCAGGTCTCGTACGGCACGTACTCGCCCTCGTACAGCCGGAACATATCGACCAGCAGCTCGACGCTCGGCTCCGTGCAGGCGAGGTAGGCGAACCATCCCGGCGGGCAGGGCTCCTCAACGCGGAACGTGGCGTGCAGCTCGGTCCACTCGTGTCCGGTGAGCGTGACTCGAGGGCTCCTCGCGACCCGGCTCCAGGGCTTGGCGCGGCGTTCGATCTGGAGGGAGGAGGTGACGGGCTTGCCGGTGCTCTTGGCCAGGGCGGCGAAGGTGTACGTCTTGCCCACCGTGCCGGCGTCGAGCGTTTGCCCAAACTGAACGCCCCACTCCTCGACCCGCCCGATCGTCACGCGGCCGCCGTGCCGGCCGTCGGGGGCCTCGTCGCTTTGGACCTGAAACCGGGCCTCGGTCTTGCCGCCGGTCGCCAGGTTCCAGCCTTGAGAGCCGAGTTCGAAGCTGGGGTTGGCCAGCAGATTCTCCAGGAGTGGCTCCTGCCCTGCCGCTTGGCTTGGTGGGAACAGAGACAGAAGGGAGCACGTACCGGCGAAGACCAGCATCACGCGGGTCGGAGCAGGGAAGCACATGGCGGGTCCTTTGTCGAGTTTCGATACGTGGTTATTGCCCTTCGAGAAACCGCTCGGCGCGGGCCCGGATCTCTCGGGCGAGCTCCGCGGCGCGGGGGTTCCTGATCGCGGTCATCCGGGCTTGCTGCTCGAGCCAGCGGACGGCCATGCGGCACTTGGAGAGCGTCCGGTCCTGCGCCGCACCGATGCGGCGGACGTTTTCGCCCAGCCGTCCGCATTCCGCCAGCGCGTTCTCTTCGCCGATCAGACGGACGATCTGTCTTGCCAGTGCCGTGGCGGAGGCGGGGGCGTCGGTCGTGTCGCGGAACGCCGCAAGCGACCGGTCCATCTCGTCCAGGACTTCGGTGAATCTTTCGATCACCGCCGGCTCCGTATTTTCGCCGTTCGATTCGCACAAGGCCCTGATCTGGTGCGAGAATGCGGCGTATTGGTCGATCCTCGCTTGAACGTGGGCGACGTGGTCGGCCATCGCGTCCAGACGCCGGCGGATCTCGTCGGCCGATTCCGCGTCCTTGTCGCCAGCGAACTGTTTTTCGACCCATTCCATCACGGAGGCGGGCGTGGGGTTGGCGTCGGAGGCGAGCCCCTCGCTCTGGAGAACGTATTGGCAGGGCCCAACGCCGAGGGTGTTCCTGAGGACGTCGATCGGGCAGAGAGCCGTCAGCGGCGTGTCGGGGCTGCGGTCGATGGGGTAGACGACCACGCGGCCGGACGGCCTTCCCGGCACCAGGCTCGTGGATTCGGCGCGTCCAGACGGCAGCATGACGTCGGGCAACGCCCGGGAGTCGGTCCCGCCATCGGACCGGACGAAGTCGGCCCGCCATCTCGCATCGAACGGCCGCTTCCAGTCGAGGTCGATGGAACCCGGCGCGTCATCCTCGGCGATGGTTCGATGACACCAGATGTCCGGCTGCTCCAAGAGGGCGACCCACAGGACACGGTCCGCCCCGCCCCCGATCTCGCAGCCGCGGATCGCCCGTTCGGCGCCGTCGCCGGTTGCGACGGCATACGCCTCCTGCTCCGCAGAACGCCACACGCACGCCAGCAGGCAATCGCCGCCGTCGATCAGGTTCAGAAGGAAGTTCTCGGCGGGGAGCCCGAAGCGGGGAAGGTCACAGGCCGACGCGCTGAACACCATGTCGTCGGCGAAGAAGTCGGGCACGACCACGTAGCGGGTGTTCGACCAGGCGAAGAACCGATCGGCCGCTTGGCCGCCGGTCATCTCGAGCATCGCCTGGCCGGTGGTTAGCCGGTAGCTGACCGTGCAACTGCCGCTTTGGCCTCGCGGGCGAAAGTCCGCCTCGACCATCACGGCGCCCGGGCTGTTCTCCACGATCCGGAGGGAGGGGATGCCGGTGATCGCAACGGCTTTCCTGGGGGCCGACATCACCACCGCGCGGAGCTTCGGCCCGTCGGCCGTCTGCGAGTAGACCTCCGCCCCGGGCCCTTGGCGGCGGAGCACGACCGTGAGCCTGTCGTTCAACAGGACGGCGTCGCCTTGGAAGGCGCGCTCCGTGTCGTCCTCGGGCACCAGCGCCCAGCCTTGCTTGGCGGCGATCGCCTTTGCCGAGAGCGGATGGGCCGATTGGCTGCCGGTATCGAACAGATACGTGAACGGCGTGCCGGGCAAGTACTCCGAGTCGCCGGCGGCTGCCGCCGGCCCCACGCCGAGAAGAACGACGAACAGCCAACCGACGCGGTTTCCAAGCACCGGATTCCTCCTCACCATCGGGTGAGTGTCGCAGACGCGCCGCTTGCGCGGCCGTAAAGGTCGCCCCCATTGTGTTTGCGTCCGGTGAGTTCGTCAAGCAAACGGAGGCACGGTCTGCTCCGTATCGGGCGCGCAAGTCGGCTTCAGCCGACACACTGTCTGCCACCAGCTTTAGCTGGTGGAAAGCGGGGCCAAGCGGAGAGTCAAGCCGGCTTCAGCCGGGCTTCTCGGCCCGTCTTCAGACACCCGGAGTCGGTTGAAACCTCTTTGTCGAGAAGCCCGGCTGAAGCCGGCTCGTTCCGGTGGGGATTGCCTCCTTTCCCACCAGCTAAAGCTGGTGGCAGACCACCGGTCGGCTGAAGCCGACTGGCTTCGGCATCCACTCTCGTTCTGCAGCGCCTCTTTTCCCCGCGAAGTGCGTTTCCTTCGGGATTCGCGCGCGAAAGGACTCTTCACCCTGCATCTGGGCACTGCGCGAGCCTCACCGCTCCGGCGACCGGCTCCCTGACGCAGGCGACGGAGGCCGGACCGCGGCCCAGCGAGTTGAGATGGGCTTCCAGCGCCCTTCGCAGCCTTTCGCTCCCCAGCAGGACTCCCCCAGTGAGGGCGAGGGGGAACGTGCCGCCGGAGAAGCCGAGGCGCCGGGCGACCGCGGCGACCATGTCGGCCAGCTCGCCTGTCGCTTCGTCGAGGATCGCTCGGGCTTGGGCGTCGCCCTGGTCGGCGGCTTGCGTGACGACGTCGGCCAGCGAGGCGATCCGGGCGCGGTCCTCGGCGAATCGGTACACGGCGGGGATCAGCTCGGGGGACTCTCGGAGATCGAGCCGACGCAGCAAGGCGTCTACCAGTTGCGTCGCCGGGGCACGGCCGTCGGCCGACTTCGCGGCGGCTCGCAGGCCCGCCAGGGCGATTGCATAGCCGCTCCCCTCGTCGCCGAATAGGTATCCCCACCCTCCGGCACGCGTGCTGCGCCCGTCCGGGGTTTGGCCGAACGCGAACGAGCCGGTTCCCGAGATCAGGGCAACGCCCCAGCCCTCGGGCGAGCCGGCCACGAGCACCGGCAGGGCATCGTGGACCATACGGAGCCGGCTCGCCAAGCGTCGCTGGTCGGCCCAGCGGCGGAGCACCTGCCGGTTCTGCTCCCGGTCCCATCCGGCCAGGGCGAGCACGGCGGCGGCCAGTGTGCCCGGGTTTACCCCAGCGTCCTCAAACGCGGCGGCGATGGCCTGATCCAGGTTTTGCAGGGCCTCGTCGAAGCCGATCGCTTGCGGGTTGGCCGGACCGGCGGTGCCACGACCGACGATCGAAGGCTCGCCCTCGCCCGAGCGCAACGCGAGCCACGCCACCGTCTTGGTCGCGCCGCCGTCGATCCCCAGTACCAGCTCGTCACTCTGCATCGGATTGAAGGGCTCGGCGAAGATGACCGTTGGCTTGGTCGAGCAGACATCGAGCCTCGTGCGGCCCAACCGAGCGGAGTTGGGCGACGATCGCCGTCTTCAGCTCCCCGTCGCACCGGGCCAGAAGCTTCTCGGCCGCTTCCTCCGAAAGCTCCGTCAGGTCCATCACGATCCGGCGCGACCGGGCAACGAGCTTCGTGTTCGTCGCCCGCAGGTCGACCATCAGGTTGCCGTACGTCTTCCCCAACAGCACCATGCTTCCGGTGGTGAGCATGTTGAGGACCATTTTGGTGGCGGTGCCGGCCTTCAGGCGAGTGGATCCGCTGATCACCTCGGGCCCGACCACGGGGGCGATGCACAGATCGGCACAGCCCGCCAGCTCCGAATCGCGGTTGCAGCTCAGCCCGATCGCATAGGCCCCCTGGGAGCGGGCGTACCGGAGCCCGGCGAGGATGTAGGGCGTGCGGCCGCTGGTTGCGATGCCGACGACCGCGTCTTGGCTGCCCAGCCGGATCGCCCCGAGGTCCTCGGCGGCGAGCTCCGGGTGGTCTTCGGCCCCCTCCGCCGCCCGGAACATCGCCCCGGGCCCGCCGACGATGAGACCCACGACCTGCTCGGGCGGCGTGTTGAACGTGGGCGGGCATTCGGCGGCGTCGATCACCCCGAGCCTGCCCGAGGTCCCCGCGCCGATGTAAATCAGCCGGCCGCCGCCCCGCAGCCGCTCGGCAATCACCTCGACCGCCCGGGCGATCGATTCCGCCTCACGGCCCACGGCTTCGGCGACCGTGGCGTCCTCCGAGTTCATCAACCGGACGATCTCCA
>DATKZH010000520.1:0-35782 GCA_035528065.1 Thermoguttaceae bacterium
ATGGGAACATGTGAAAACCGCTTCCATGTTCTACACCGGGCCCCTTTTCTTCGCACCCCAGTTTACGCAAATACCTCGCAATCGCGTTAGCCCGGATAGACTGGGTAACATGCGGGGGCGCGCGACGGGGGTTGCAACCAATTGATTTGTGGTCTGCCTGGGACCAGTCATCGCTACCAAAGGCTTCGGGGCACTGTTCCACTCGGCGGCCGAGCAGTTCCTCGCAGGCAGCTTCTACCTCTCCTGCACCCTTGCCGATCACCGTAAAGACATGGACGAGGCTTGTGCCCATAGCTCATAAACGGAGCGGGCTAACTTGTTATTAGACAGAGACTTCTTCGGTAAGCCCTGCATATTGAAGGAATTCTTCAGTAAGCAGGTTGAGAACCGGCTGACCGAGTGGTATACATGCGTACCGTAGCTGCTTTCGCCAGACGGAGGGCCTGAGTATGGCCTCAGTCTACCACTCCGCGCCTGCGCGAACAACCAACCGGCCACCAACCGAGCCGCCACGCCTCCTCGACCGCCTGCGGTTCGCTTTGCGGGCCAAACACTACGCCTATCGAACCGAGCAGGCGTATGTCCACTGGGTGCGCCGCTTCATCCTACATCATGGGAAACGCCATCCCAAGGAGATGGGCGGGACTACATCATGGGAAACGCCATCCCAAGGAGATGGGCGGGACATCATGGGAAACGCCATCCCAAGGAGATGGGCGGGAATGGGGTCAGAGCGCACACTGACATTAAGGCCATCGAGTGATCGGCAAGCCGGTGACAGAGTGCGCTCCGCCCCCCCGAAGCCCGCGAAGCCCACGCATGGCGTGGCGGCCGATTCTTGGGCTCGAATCGGTTCGCCGGTCGGGTAGGATCGAAGCTGGGGAAATATCGGCCCGTTTCTCTGCTGCGAGGAGGCTCGACAAGCCATGCGATGCTGCTCTGCCCGGATGACCGCGTGCGCCGCTGGTGGTGATTGCATCCCTACGGTCGGGCGCGGGGCCGGCTTTTTGGACGCGGTGAATCGGGGCGCGACGAGTCCGACGGGCAGCGGCGCGGGGTGTTTGTATCATGTTTCCTCGACGACGCGTGGCTGCAAGCAGCCACCCTACGGCCGGTTGGGCGCGGTTTTCGCGTTTCCTGGAATGCGCAGATTGCCGACCTTGCCCGTCGAGGGTCCCCCCTTCCCGGAAAAACGCGAATTCGTTGACCAAAACGGGCAGACGTTCGGGCGCGCCAGGCGCGGGGCGGGAAACACGGCGAGCGGCGCTTGTGGCGTGTCCAACATTGCGTCGGCGGGCGCCACGGGCATCTTGCCCTGGTTCCCAAGCCGGAGCATGGGACCAAGCGTGACGACGCCCGCGGCGCGAGTCGGCGAGTCAGGTCATCTGCCAGACGGCCATCCGCAGGGCGTCGCGGAGTCGCCAGTTGGCCGCGAGCACGGCGGCCGGCTCGAAGCCGCAGTGGACCAGGCAGTGTTGGCAGCGGGGATCCCGGCCCGGGCCGAGGGCGTCCCAGTCGGTCGCCTCGAGAAGCTGGCGATAGGTGGGGTAGTGGGCGTCGGTGATCAGGTAGCACGGGCCCTTCCAGCCGCAGACGTTGAACGTGGGGTTGGCCCACGCGGCGCACGGCAGCTCGCGCTCGCCGCAGAGGAACTCCAGGTAGATGGGCGAGGTGATCAGCTTGAAGCCCCCGAGAAGCCGCCTCGCCTCGCGGAACTTCGCCTCGATCTGCTCCCGCGTCATGAACATCTGTCCCGCGGCGTCGGGATTCGCTTCGCACACGGACTCGTAGCCGTACGCCGGCGAGATCATGAAGCCGTCGACGCCCAGCTCCGTCAGGTACTCCAGGAGCACGGCGATCTCGTTGACGTCGGTCTGGTGGTAGACGGTCGTGTTCGTCGTCACCAGGAAGCCCGCCGCCTTCGCCGCCTTGATCCCTTCGACGGCCTCGGCGAAAACCCCCTTGCGCTCGACCGCTCGATCGTGGGTCGATTCCATCCCATCGAGATGCACGTTGATGAACAGCCGGCTCGTCGGCCGGAAGCCGGCGAGCTTCTCCCGGAGCAACAGCCCGTTGGTGCAGAGATAGACGTGCCGGCGCCGGGCGACGAGCTGCCCGACCAGTTCCTCAATATCCCCGTAGATCAGCGGCTCGCCTCCGCACACGCTCACCACGGGCGCGTCGCACTGGTTGACCGCGTCCAGGCATTCCTCGATCGAGAGCCGGCGGCGGGCCGTGCCGGCGTATTCGCGGATCCGCCCGCAGCCGGTGCACGTCAGGTTGCACGCGTGCAACGGCTCGAGCATCAGCACGAGCGGGAACTTGCCCTGCCCGGAGAGCCGCTTCTTCAGGAGGTAGGCGGCCATCGAGCGGGTCAGCGATAGGGGGAATCGCATGGTAAGTAATGAGTGGTGAGTGGTGAGCTGACGTGCTACATGGCGGCGACGGGTTCGCGGCTTTCCCGGTGGACGTGCCGGGCGGGTCGGGGCTCGGGGAGGACGACTTCGGCCAGGGGGGCCGACGCGGTGACCGCCCAGCGCGACAGGGCCATCAGGGGAAAGTAGATCGGGTAGTAGTGGTAGCGGAGGTAGAACACCTGGGGGAACCCGGTGCCGGTGAACTCCGGCTCGTCCCAGGTCCCGCCGGCCTCCTGGGTGTCGAGGAGGAACTGCACGCCTCGGGCCACGGCGGGATGATCGTCGAGCCCGGCGGCCAACAACCCCATCACGGCCCAGGCGGTCTGCGACGCCGTGGGCGGGCCCTGACCTCGCAGCGCCGGGTTTGCATAGGTATCGGGCGATTCGCCCCATGCACCGCACGGCTGCTGAGAGGCCAACAGCCAATTGGCGCCGGTCACGACGGCCGGATCGTCCTCGGGCACGCCCACGCGGACCAGCCCGGTAAGCGCCTGCCACGTGCCGTAGACGTAGTTGACGCCCCAACGTCCGAACCAGCTCCCGTCAGGCTCTTGCGTGCGGCGGAGGTAGGCCACCGCCCGATCCACGGCCGGGTGGCCCGTTCGCAGCCCGAGTTGGCCCAGGCACTCGAGCACCCGGCCCGTCAGATCCGGCGTGCTGGGATCGATCATCGCGTTATGGTCGGCAAAGGGCACGTGGCAGAGGAACCGGCGGTTGTTGTTCCGGTCAAAAGCCCCCCAGCCACCGTCGTCGTTCTGCATGGCCAAGAGCCACTTCAGCCCGCGGTCGACGGCCGCGTGCGTCTGGTCCAGCCGATCGGCGTGGTCGGCGATTGCCTCCTCGCTCCGGTCGAGCGTCCCGTCGAGCCGCGCGTCGATCACGTCGCCGTCGAGCAGGCGCAGCTCGGGCGGCAGGGCGTCGAAGCGCCACACCACGTCGGCCGGCCCTGGTCCGTCGTCCAGTTGCCCGGCCAGCGCCATCAACGCCATGGCGGTGTCGTCCGAGTCGGGATAGAAGTCGTTGTGGTGCTCGAAACACCATGCGCCCGGCTCGGCGTCGACCGTCTCCGCCCAGTCGCCGCGACGCGTGATCTGCTGGTCCACCAGCCACCGCATGGCGCGGACCACCGCCGGATTGTCGGGCCGTACGCCGCCGGCCAAAAGCGCCCTCAGAGTGATCGCCGTATCCCAGACGGGCGACTTGCAGGGCTGGATCTTCACCGACTCGCCTTCGCCCCGGTCGACCACGAGATCCTCGAGCTGCCGCCAACAGTCCGCGACCTCCGGGCTCTCGTCGTCGTATTCCAGGGCCCGAAGCGCCACCAGGCTCCAGATGATCGGCGGGAAGATCGCCCCCAGGCCGTCGCTGTTCTGGAAACGCTCGAGCATCCACCCTTCCGCCGCCTTCAACGCCGAGCGACGAAGCGGCAGCAGGCCGTGTCGGCGACACCACTTCAACGTCCGATCGACCGTCCGGAAGAATCGGTCCCAACTGAACGGCCCCGTGCCGCCCTGCAAGCCGGGGCAGCGGAGCGGCGGCCAGTCTTCGGGGCTCTTCAGGAACAGCTCGCGGATGCCCCGCCGGGGGTCCGGCTCGCGGACCGGCCGCATCGCCGAGACGA
The DNA here is from genome assembly GCA_035528065.1 of Thermoguttaceae bacterium. Lineage (GTDB taxonomy): Bacteria > Planctomycetota > Planctomycetia > Pirellulales > Thermoguttaceae > DATKZH01. Next base: position 4,039 of record DATKZH010000520.1, read on the forward strand.
TCGAAAGCGGCACGATGATCGTCCGCGACCACGCGCTCACCGAGTAGAGGTTGACCGGGAGCCATTTCGGCAGGAGCACCGCCTCGGGCGGCACCTCCGGGCACTGGTCGTAGGGGATCTGACCGAGCAGGGCCAGGTAGAAGCGGGTGAAGCTGTTCACCGCGTCGGCCCCGCCGTGGGCGAGGATGGCCCGGCGGGCACGCTGCATCGATTCCTCGCTCGGGTCGTGGCCCGTCAGCTTCAGCGCGAAGTAGGCCTTCACGCTCCCGCTGATCTCCACGCCCCCGCCGGGATATATCGCCCAGCCGCCCTCGGGAAGCTGGGCGTCGATCAACTGTTGGGCGGCACGTTGGGCCAGGTCCGAGTCCTCGCGGCCCAGGAAGGCCAAGAGCAAGATTGTCTCGCTCTCCAGGATCGTGTCGCCCTCCAGCTCGGCGACCCAATAGCCCTCCTCGTGCTGTTGGTCGAGGAGCCAGGTTCGGGTGCGGGCGATGGCCCGGCGAACCGGTTCGGCCAAACGACGGGAAGTGGAACAGCTCGAGCCATTGGGCTCGAGCACGAGGCCGTCGTGCCCGTCACTGGGCAAGACGGAAACGTCCCGCAGAAGTCTCATGAGAGTGCTCGTCGCAGATGATGGCGGTCGTCCCTGACACGCTCCCCCGAGCGCGAGCCCCGGGGGCCGAATAGCTTATGCGATGCCCGCCTCCCATACAAGGTCATTGGATCCGGCCGAGCGTGCGAATCTCAGCGCCCAAGTGCTAGCAGTGATAGCACCTCGTCGCGATTTCCCCAAGCTTGTTCGGCGCGGGTCTCCCGAGCGCGCCGAAACGCTGACCGCCAGTCTCCATTTGGCCTCCGGGAGACCTGCGGTCGACCGCGTAGTACGCCCCCTTTCACGTACGGTTCGTACCCGACACGATTACCTCTCGGAACTTCCGCAGATCTCGAAGCACCACTTGAGTCGGTACGTCCTTCGAGTAGCGTCCTCCGACCACTCTCTGGAGATAGGAACGCGGAACTGCTTCCCCAAACGCTCTGATTGTCGCTTCCACTGAGTCGATGATTCTCAGGTTCAGCTCGATCATCTCGTCATCGGAGAGGAATCGGTCAACGTCGATCTGGATGCATCCTACTCCGCAATTCTCTATCGCGTATTGCCAAGCCTCAAACTGCTCGGCAAGAGCTACGGGGTAATCGTCCGCGCTGAACAGTCTCCTGGACTCTTCCTTCATCAGGGCCACGGTGTTCTCAATACCGAGGTCGTGAATGAGAGCACTCTGCCCCCTGAATTCGACGAAGGAATGTCCCATGTTCGGTTCTCCGAGTCCAACACACCTCGCTTTCGGCGGGACGAAGGCGAGCTTCACTCATCGAAAAAGGTGACAGCCACCAAATTTGGCGAAGTTGGAGAAGATCGTGCCTGGCAGAATACGCAGATTATCCAGATTTGGTGGCTGTCACCTTTTCAGCCCGCACCCGATACCCCCGCCCCGGGTGTTCCCCGATTGCCGGCAAGGGCTCCAGAATCCCTTGGTCGACCAGCCGCTCGAACACGGCCGGCTGGACGAAGTCGGTGAACCCGTAGTTGCCGGGCTCGCGATAGCGGGCGATCTCGCCCCAGTGGACGTAGACGTGGGTGATCCCCTCGCGGGCGAACGTCGCGCGGACCTCGTCGGCCGTGCGGCCCTTCACCCATCGCTCGAACATCGAGTCGTCGAAGCACGTGCTGTAGACGGTCGGCACCTCGAGGTCGAACACCTGGGCGTCGCCGACCACCAGCACCCGGCCGTCGCGGGCTTGGGTGTTGAAGTAGCGGTGCCACGGGTCCAGGCGCATCGGGTCGTCCCGGAGCCGACCGAGGCGGACGAAGTAGCGGGTGTATCCGCCGGCAACCGAGGTGACCGTCAGGAGGTTCGACACCGACGCGAACACCAATAGGCCGACGAGCACGCGGCGCCAGATCGCCTCCCGACTCCAACACGCCCCCACGCCGGCCAATAGCGCGACCACCGGCAGCGCCACGATCCAGAACCGATCGATCCGGTGCGTCAAGAGCCACCACATCAGCACGACGTACGCGAAATACGCCGCCAGGCCAATCAACAGGCGCCGTCTCCGCCGCGTCAGAAACGCCAGCGCCGCCAGCGGCATCACCAGCGGGCTGAGCCATTCGCTTCCGAGCCCCACGCGGGCTAAGTCCCGGGCGAACGTCTGCGGGGAGAAATCGTGCGGCCGGTGGACGCGGTTCCATTGCGCGTTCTTGGCCGGGGTCCAGGTGTCCGTGTTGTCGCCAAACGCTCCGTACAGGAGCGGATAGGTGGGGTTGCCGGTCAGCGCCCAATTCTTCCCCAGCCAGGCCCCACAACCGACCGCCGCCGCCAGCAGGAACACGCCGCACGGCTTCCAGCCGAGATGCAGAAGGAACCAGGGTTGAGGGTTGAGGGTTGAGGGTTGAGGGGCTCGCCGGTTGCCACTCGCGATTGGCCACTTGCCACTCGCCGTCCTGAGGAGAATCCACAAGGCCAGGGGCAACACCACGAACAAGACGGCCGGATACTTGCACGACACGGCCCCACCGGCAAGGTAGCCTGCCAGCACCAAGGGAGAGAAGGAGGAGCGTCTTTCTCCTGCGACGGGGTGGCTGCCATCGAGCGCCGGCGAGCCCCCAGCTTGGCGTCCTGGGGGGTCGCTTCGCTCCACCCCAGCCACCCGATGCGCGTTCTGTTCCGCTTCGCGCGAGAGGAGCACCGCGTACCACGCCAGGAAGAGGTAGCAGGCCGACGGCCCTTCCACCAGGCCGAGGCAGGAGACCTGGGCGATCCAGGGGATCGAAAGGTACACGACCGCGGCCGCCACGCCGACGCCCGTGGAGAAGAGCCGCCGCCCCGCCGCGTACAAGCCCAACGCCGTAAGCGGCGCAAACGCGGCGATCACCGTCTTCCCGGCCAACGCGCCCAGCCACCAGTCGCCGGCGACGGCCATCGCCAACAGGCTGAGCATCTCCGCGCCCATCGGCATGTTGCCGTAGACGTTATGCGGCAGAAACCCCACGTAACCCTGCTGGAAAAACTCCTTGGGCACCTGAAGATGGTACTCCCGCACGTCGAACTCGACCGGCGGCAGCATCCCGCCCAGCAAAATCACCACCGCAAACGGGGCCGCCAGCCAGAGCCAATGCGGGCGGAGCCAATGGCCGTCGCCGCTTGCGCCCGCTTGGGCGCTGGGTGGCTGGGCGCTGGGTGGCTGGGGTCGAGCGAAGCGAGCCCCCAGAACCGATTCACCGGAGTGATCTCTTGGCCGGTGCGCAAGCCAAATCCAACCGGCCGCCACCCCGGTCAACACGGCCGGCACGGCGAACACGAAGACGTGGCGCACCCATCCCATCAGCCCGACCAGCAACACGTACGTCGAAATCGCGTTGAGCCCCACGGCCGTCGAGAACACCCAGGTCTCCAGCCGTGTCAAACCCCGGTCGGCCCGGCAAAGCCACATCAGCACCCACCCCGCGGGCACGGCCCAGGCCAGAATCGCGCCGGCAATCGCCAGGACCGGGATGCGATCGACGAAGGCGAGCTCGGGCGGCGATCCGCACCATTGCGCCACCAGCTCGTCGGGCAGAAGCAGCCACGTGAGGAGGTGGACCCGGCGAACCACATTGCCCGTCGCGCCGCTCAGGCTCGGGAGCTTCGACCCATAGAACAAGGCCAAATAGACCGCCACACCCGCCAAAACCAGCGACATCCGCACCACAACCAGCCGCCTCCCCGGGCGCTGTCCGTCGACGACCGGTTCGCGGGATTGAGGCCGTGATTTCTTCCGGGCCATTTTGTCGCCTACCGCACACGGCGTGTTGTCTGAAACGAGGAACGAGGCGCAACGGATCAGCGCCGTTTATCCCCCGGCTCTCATCCCTTACCTCGCATCGCCCACCCCTCAGGCCCTATCCCATCCGGCAAGCTATGCTTGTGTGGCGCTTGAGCACAGGCCGCACCGGATTTACGCATTGTACCAATCGTGACGCTCCCGTCGCAGGAGTCCCGCCAGATGGCCGGCCAGGGAAGACTCGAAGGCATCTTCACGCCCAACATGGTCCCGCTCGACCCGCAGGGCAACGTCGACGAGCCCGAGCTCCGCCGCTACATCGACTGGATGATCGACCGCGGCGTGCACGGGCTCTATCCCAACGGCTCCACCAGCGAGTTCACCCGCTTCACGCCCGACGAGCGACGCCGGATCATCGAGATCACCGTCGACCAGACGGCGGGGCGCGTGCCCGTCTTGGCCGGGGCCGCCGAGGCGAACGTCCGCGAGACGCTTCGGGCGTGCGAGCACTACGCCGGCCTGGGCGTCCGCGCGGTGGCCATCGTCTCACCCTACTACTACCGGCTCAGCCCGGACAACGTCTACGCCTACTTCCGGGAGATCGGGCGCAACACGCCGGTCGACGTGACGCTCTACAACATCCCCATGTTCGCCTCGCCGATCGACCTGACGACGATCCGGCGGCTCAGCGAGGAGTGCGAGCGGATCGTGGCCATCAAGGACTCTTCCGGCGACCTGCCGCAGATGATGCGGATGATCGAGGCGGTGCGTCCGAACCGGCCCGACTTCAGCTTCCTGACCGGCTGGGATCCGGTGCTGATGCCGATGCTGCTCTTGGGCTGCGACGGCGGCACGAACGCCTCCAGCGGCGTCGTCCCGGAGCTGACGCGAAAGCTATACGACCTGACCAAGGCCGGCCGGCTCGACGAAGCCCGCCGCCTTCAGTACGCGGTCTGCCGGCTGTTCGACGCGATGCTCTACACGGTCGACTTCCCGGAAGGGTTCCGCGTGGGCGTCGAGCTGCGAGGCTTTCGCATGGGGCCCTCGCGGCAGCCGCTTTCGGAGAAGCACGTCGCCGCGCTGGACGAGCTGCGAGGAACGCTCGGGGGGCTGTTGGCCGAAGCAGGGCTTGCCGCGCAGCCGGTCGCCGCTGGCACCACGGCCGGCATCACCTCGTTCGACCCGCACGAGCTGGGCCGGATCGTCACCGGCGTGCTGGCCGTGCTCCAAGAGCGAGGGATTTTGCAGACGGCCGACCACTGACCCCTTGACCGGTTCTCCCCCGGATCGCCGCACGCGAACTCACACCATCACCCCCCACGACGATGTCCCGCCCCAGCTTCGCCCTGCTCGAAATCGGCAACCTCGTCCCGGCGCTGGTCGTGGCCGACCGGTGCAGTAAGGCGGCGGGCGTCGAGATCGTGGGGATTGAAAGCACCATGGGGGCCGAGCAGTGCATCAAGCTGGCCGGCTCGACCGCCGACGTGCGTGAGGCGGCCCGAGAAGGCGCCGCCTTGGCGCGACGGATGGGCGCCCGGGCCGACCTGGTCGTCATCCTCGGGCCGACCGACGCCACTCGCGCCGTCTCGACCCTCCCTCCCGCCTACATCCCCTTGCTGGGGATCTACGACTGCCGAGTCAAGCGAGAAGACGCCATGCCAAGTTCCGACGCGTTAGGGTTCATCGAGACCCAGGGCCTGGTGGCGGCGCTGCACGCCACCGACGAGATGCTCAAGGCCGGCCCGGTGGAGCTGGTCGGCAAAGAGAAGATCGGCGCCGCCTACGTGACCATCGTCGTGCGAGGCGACGTGGCCGCCGTGCAATCGGCCGTCGAAGCCGGGCGCCAAACCGTCCAGCGCCTCGACGGCAAGCTGATCATGGCCGACGTGATCACCCGACCCCACCCCGAGCTGGCCGCGCTACTGCCGGCATGACGTGCCGGCCGGCGGGGGGCAGTGGGCATTCGGCAAAGCGGGCGAAGCCGCAAGCGGCGTTTCGATGGCTTGAAGCTCAGCCTATTCCCCGGGCTTCTCCGCGTGGCTGGCTTCCAGCTCGGCGCGGACGACGTCCCGAAACGCGATTCCGGGCTGCTCTCGGGCCCGCTCGAGCATGGCCCGGGTCGCCTTTTCCGGATCGACCCCCTGCAAAGCGGCCCATTCCATATCGGCGCAGGAAACGTCGAGGCCGGTCTCTCGGGCGAGGACCAAGGCCCGCACGACGGCGCCGAGGTCGACGCGCCGCAGTCGCATCGCCAGCACGCGGAGGAGGGGGATCGGCACGCCCGACAAATGTGCCACCAGCCACGGGGCGAAGACCAGGACGAAGAGGGTGATCGAGAACAGGCAGACGAAGACGACGATCACCGCGTAAAGGATCACCAGGGCGGCGGTCTGCGCGAAGAGCATGGGAGCGGTCTCGTGGTGGCGGTCACGGCTCGGCGTCGACGCGGTTCAGCTCGTCGAGCCGGCCGGCGAAGAAGCTCGTCACGTTCTTCATGGCACATTGGGCGATGCCCCGATTCGCCTCCGCCGTGTTCGAGGCGGCGTGCGGTGTGAGCACGACCTCGTCCAGCTTGCGAAGATCTTTCTCCGGGTCGACGGGCACGTACGGCTCCGCCTCGAACACGTCCAGGGCCGCCCCCGCCAGCCAGGCTTCGGCGATCGCGTCGTAAAGGGCGACCTCATCCACGACCGACCCGCGGGACGTGTTGATCAGCATGGCGCCCGGCCTCATCACGTGAATGCGGCGGGTGTTGAGGAAGTGGTGGGTCTCGGGGGTGGCGGGCAGGTGAACGCTGACGAAGTCGGACCCGTCGAGGACCTTCTCGGGACTCGTGGTGTAGAGGTCCAGGCCGTATTCCGCCTTGATTTCGTCCATCGGCTTGCCCTCCCGCTGCTGGAGCGCTTCCTGCGAGAGGGAGTCGGCGGCGAGCACGCGCATGCCGAACCCGTGATGGGCGATGGCCGCCACGCGGCGCCCGATCACGCCGAAGCCGAGGATGCCCAGGGTCTTGCCGCGGAGCTCGATGCCCGTCTCGGGCGCGTACCGGCCGGCCTTGAAGTGTGCGTGCATCGAGCAGACGTTCTTGGCCAGGTTGCCCAACAGCCACATCGTGTGCTCGGCCACGCTGACGTCGAGCACGCCGGGGGTGTTGGTCACCACGATGTTGTGTTTTCGGGCCAGCGCCTTGTCGACGTTGTCGTGGCCCACCCCGAACCGGGCGATGATCGCCCCGCGGTCGCCGCCCGTCGCGGCCAGGGCCTCGTACAACGGCCCCTGGTACGGCTCGCTGCCGACGATCACCGCACGGCTCTTCTCGGCCAGCACGGCCCGGGCCAGCCCTTCCTCTTCGGGCGGCGCCTCGTGGACTTCGAAGTCGGCCAGCCGAAAGACGCTCTGGCCCTTCGAGAGCTGGAGCGGCGTTGTCAATACGATCTCGTCCATCGGCTCACGTGCTCCCAATTCGTCTCCCCCCCCGGGATCGGCCCAAGGAGCGGGCCGGTAACGCAAATGCATTCTAGTCAACCCATCCTTATAACCCGATCAGCGGGCGGGCTCAAGCCCCCGCCGTTGGCGAGCGGCCTTACGGTACGGGTGGCGGACGGCCAGTGGACCTTTGAGAAAGCGACATTCTCCCCGACGGTTGTCATCCCCCCCCGACGGCCCCTACAATCGGGGGCACCTTGTTCCCATCGAGCCCTCAAGAGGAGATCAGCCATGTTGCGCCGAGCCTTCTTGTTGGTGGCAGCCATCCTCACCGGGATCGCGGCGGCCTCAAGTGGATTCGCGGCCGCGGAGCCGAGCGCCCAGCCGGTGGCGGTGCTCTGTCCCGAGCGTGCCGGCTTTCAGGAGTCGCTCGCCGCCCGGGAGATCCGCCGGTACCTCTACCTGCGGACCGGGAAGCTGCTGCCGATCGTCCACGACATCGCCTCGGCGCCGGAGGGCGGGCTCGTGGCCGTGGGTATGTGCTATCCGCGGTTCTACGGGTTCGGGCTGAAAGGCTGTCCGGACGTGCAGAAGGCGCCCGAGGGCCCCTGGGTGAAGGGCCAGTACGTCCTGAAGACGATCCGGCACGAGGGCCGCCCGATCGTCTTGGTCGGGGGCACCGGCTCGGAGGGCGCGCTCTTCGGCGCGTATCGGCTCGCCGAGCATTTGGGCGTCCGCTTCTACATGCACGGCGACGTGGTGCCCGACCAGCAGGAGCCGGCGCTCGAGCTTCCGCAGCTCGACGAGTTGGGCAAGCCGCTCTTCGACCGCCGCGGCATCCAGCCGTTCCACGACTTCCCCGAAGGCCCCGACTGGTGGGACGCCGACCAGTACAAGGCGATCCTCGGCCAGCTCCCCAAGATGCGGATGAATTTCTTCGGCCTGCACACGTACCCTGAGGGGGGCGTGGGCCCCGAGCCGCTCACCTGGATCGGCGTGGCCGCCGACGTAAACGACGACGGCACGGTGAAGTCCAGCTATCCCTCGCGGCACTTCACCACGGCCAACCCGACCGGCGCCTGGGGCTACCGGCCGACCAAGACGGCCGACTACACCTTCGGCGCCGCCGCCCTCTACGACCGCGACGACTTCGCGCCCGATTACATGCGGATCGAGGGCCCCTGGAACGAGATGGCGCCCGAGGAGTGCAACGAGCTGTTCAACCGCATGGGCCGCCTGCTCGACGATACGTTCACCTTCGCCCGCAAGCTCGGCATCAAGACCTGCCTCGGCACAGAAACGCCCCTAAAGATCCCCACGCCGGTGAAAGAGCGGCTCCAAGCCGCGGGCAAGGACCCGGCCGATCCGGCGGTCGTCCGGGAGGTCTACGAAGGCATGTTCCGGCGGATCATGAACACGCATCCGTTGGACTATTACTGGTTCTGGACGCCCGAGGGCTGGACGTGGCGAGAGACGAAGCAGGAGCAGATCGACGCCACCCTGGCCGATTTCCGCGCGGCGATGGCGGCGGCCGAGAGCGTTAAGGCCCCCTTCACGCTGGCCACCTGCGGCTGGGTGCTGGGCCCGCAGCAGGATCGCGCCTTGTTCGACAACGTGCTCCCCAAAAAGATGCCCATGAGCTGCATCAACCGGCAAGTGGGCCACTCGCCGGTCGAATCGGGGTTCGCCGACGTCGAAGGGCGTCCGCAATGGGCGATCCCCTGGCTGGAGGACGACCCGGCGATGATCTCGCCGCAGCTCTGGGCCGGACGCATGCGCAAGGACGCCGCCGACGCGCTCGCGTACGGGTGCACGGGCCTAATGGGCATCCACTGGCGCACGCGGATCTTGGGGCCCAACGTGTCCGCGCTGGCCAAGGCAGCCTGGGACCAGTCATCGTTCAACCCGGCCGTCAATCCCGAGTTGAAAGTCACGCTCCCCAAACCGCCCGAAGGACCCGACGGCGGCAAGTACGCCGGGTTCCCCAACAACGCGATGGAGGATACCGAGGACGACCCGCTCTACCAGACCGTCCGCTACGACGTCAGCGCCTATTACCTCGACGTCCCTAACGGGACGTACACCGTGACCTTGAAGCTCTGCGAGCCGCACTACCAGGAGGCAGGCCGCCGCGTGTTCGGCGCGATCGTCCAGGGGAAGCAGGTCTTCGACCAGCTCGACCTCTTCGCCAAGGTGGGGCAGAACCTGGCGCTGGACTACGCCGTCAAAGACGTCGAGGTGACCGACGGCCGGCTGGTGATCGACTTCGTACACCAGACCGAGTTCCCGTGCGTCGCGGGGATCGTCGTGGAAGGCCCGGTCACGCGCAAGATCAACTGCGGCGGCCCGGCCTGGCAGGACTACCAGGCCGACTGGCCGCCCTCGGAGAAGAGCAATCGTGAGCGGTTCCTTTCGGTGACCGATTTCTACGCCGATTGGGCCCGATCGCAGTTCGGCCCGGAGGCGGCCGAGCCGATCGCGGCCCTATTCACCGAGATCGACGGCCTTCTCCCTCGACCCTCGAACTGGGTCAAGGGGCCGGGCGGCATCAATCCGGACCCCAAGCCGTGGGAAGAGGTCCGGGAGGACTATGCCTTCGTCGACCAACTGGCCGCACTTCGCCCGAACGTCAAAGGGCCCGGCAACCTGGAGCGGTTCGACTTCTGGCTCAACCAGTTCCGCTACATGCGCGCCAACGCCCAGGTCAACTGCACCTGGGCCCGGTTCAACGAGGCGATGACGAAGGTCAAGGCCGAGAAGGACGCCGAGGCCCAGCGGCGGCTCGTCCGGGAGCTGGCCCTGCCGATCCGCAAGGAGTTGGTCGCCCACGTGGCCGACGTGCACCGGCACTTGCTCGCCAGCGTGACCACGACCGGCCTGATGGGGAACGTGACCAACTGGCAGCAGCACATCCTGCCGGTTCTGTTGACCGAGCCGGGCGAGGAGCTGGCCAAGATCCTCGGCGAGCCGCTGCCGGCCGACTGCATGCCGTCGAAGGACTACCAGGGCGAGCCGCGATTGTTCGTGCCCACCGTGCGTACGTGCCTCGTCCAGGGCGAGCCGCTCAGGCTGACGGCGGTCGTGCTGGGGGCGAAGCCGAGCCAGGTGGCGGTCTCGTGGCGGCCGCTGGGGACCGGCGAGTTCACGAGGGTCGTAATGGACCACGTCGCCCGGGGCGTGTACCGCGTGACGCTGCCGCCGGAGGCCGTCAACGAGGACTTGGAGTATTACGTGCAGGCCGGCGACCTGGAAGGGCTGTGCTTCCCGGCGACCGCGCCGAAGCTGAACCAGACGGTCGTCGTCGTGCCGGCCCGCTCGTAGTGACCCGATTCATCGGGTCCGACGAAATGTCATCTCGCACAGACCGCATGAATGCGGTCACTACGAACGAACAGACCCCATGAATGCGGTCTTTGCGGACCGCATCGACTGACCCACGGAGTCCCGGCATGCAGCTCAACTGGTTCGACGTCGCTGTCTTCGTGGCGTTCATCGGCGCGGTTGTCACGTTCAGCATGGTCAAGAGCCGGAAGGAGAAGACCAGCGAGGATTACTTCCTGGCCAGCCGCGGGCTGAAGTGGTACCTGATCGGCTTCTCGATCGTGGCGGCCAACATCTCCACCGAGCAGTTCGTGGGCATGGCGGGCGCCGGGGCGGGGAACGTCGGACTGGCCGTCTCCGGCTACCAACTGCTCGGGTCGGTCACGATCGTGCTGGTCGCCGTGTTCTTCCTGCCCCGCTTCCTTCGGGCAGGCATCTACACGATGCCCGAATACCTCGAACACCGCTACAACTCGACCGCCCGGTCGATCATGGCCTTCTACACGATGGTCATCTACGTGGGCGTTCTGACCGCGGCGGTGATCTACTCGGGGGCGCTGACGCTCAGCACCGTCTTCGATATGGACATGGTGCTGGCCGTCTGGCTGGTCGGCGCGATTGCCGCGGTCTACACGACCTGGGGCGGGCTGAAGGCCGTCGTCTGGGCCGACCTCCTGCTGGGCTCGGCGCTGTTGATCGGCGGAGCCGTCACCTTCGCCCTCGGTCTTCACGCCGTGGGCGGGGTTTCCGCGTTCCTCGAAGGCAGCGGCGACCGCCTCCACATGGTGCTGCCCGCGGATAACGCCGAACTGCCCTGGACGGCGCTTCTGCTCGGGCTGTGGATCCCTAACTTCTACTACTGCGGCCTGAACCAGTTCATCGTGCAGCGGACCCTGGCGGCCAAGACGCTCCGGGAAGGGCAATTGGGGATCATCTTCGCGGCGGCCTTGTGGCTGATCGTCCCTTTCGTCATCGTCATGCCGGGCATCATGGCCTTGCAGCTTTACGGCGACCAGATCGCCGCCGAGCCCGACAAGGCCTACCCGATCCTGCTCCGTCAACTGATCCCGGCCGGCCTGCGGGGGTTCATGTTTGCGGCGATCTCCGGGGCGGTGATCAGCTCGCTGGCCTCGATGCTCAACTCGGCCTCGACCATCTTCACCATCGACCTGTACCAGCGGAACTTCCGCGCCGACGCCTCGCAGCGCCTGCTGGTGGGAATCGGCCGGGGGATGACGCTGGTGTTCGTCGTCGCCGGCTGCCTGATCGCCCCGCAGCTCGGGCAGCTCGGGATTTTTCGCTACATCCAGGAGCTCCAGGGCTACATCTCGCCGGGGATCCTGGCCGCGTTCGTGTTCGGCTTCGTGGTGAAGCGGGCCCCTCCGGCCGCCGCCGTGGCCGCGCTGATCCTCAACCCGTTGATCTACGGACTGCTCCACTGGCAGTATGGGGGTGAAGAGGGGATCGCGTTCCTGAACCGCATGGCGATCACGTTCGGATGCCTGATCGTGGCGATGACGCTGATCACGCTCGCCAGGCCGCTGGCCGAGCCGAAGCCGATGCCCGTGCGCGAAGATTTTGACATGCGGCCCTCGCCGCTGGTCCTCTGGCTGGGTGGGGCGGTGATCGTTGGCGTGGCGGCGTTCTTCGTGGTGTTCCGGTGAACCCGCGGGGTGAAAAAACCTCAATCGCAAAGTGGGTGGCACGGCCTGAGGCACGAAGGGCGTGGGTGGGTCGCGGGCTAGCCCACTCACCCCCGGCCCCTCTCCCAGAGGGAGAGGGGAGGTCTGGGGTGATCGCCTTATGAGAGCGTCCACCCCTCGCGGTAGGCTTCCTTGACGTAACGGTTCGCCTCGGGGGAGTTGGTGAACTGCGTCTTCTCGGCGTCCCACTCCAGGGGCTTGCCCACGCGGATGGCGATGTTCCCCAGGAGGACGAACTCGGTGAGCAGCCCGGCCCACTCGAAGTGGCAGCCGGCCTGCTCGCCCCCCTGGCAGGCCTCAAACCATTCGCCCCAGGTGCCGGACCGGCGGGGAAGCGTCTTGGGCACCGATTGGAACTGCTGCGCCCGGGACGCCGGAATGATCTCGGAGCCGAGCATCACCCCCTCGCCGCCGACGTAGAGCTCGCCGGAACCGGGGAGCGACCTGCCTTCCAACTCTTTCGGGCAAGGGGGCTTCAGGCCGCCGTCGTACCAGGTGATGCGAACGGGCGGCATCCCTTCGCGTGCCGGGAAGTCGTAGCTGACGATCGACGCCAGCGGGGCCGTCTCGTCGAACACCTTGCTCGCCGAGGCGTGGACGGCCGTGGGGTAGCCGAGCTTCAGGGCCCGGTACGGCGTGTTCAGGTGGTGGCAGCCCATGTCGCCCAGGGCCCCCGTGCCGAACTGCCACCAGCCGCGGAAGTTCCACGGGTGGTACACGTCGGGCCGGGTGCGGGGCGAGGCCTTGCACTGCCGAAGTGCGTAGTGGTCCTCGGGCCATTTGGCTTTGAACGGGCGCATGGGCGCCGGGCCGATCCACAGGTCCCAGTCGAGCGTGGAGGGGACTTCGTCTTGGTCGTCGGGCGGGAGCATCCCTTGCGGCCACAACGGGCGATTGCTCCAGATGTGCACTTCCCGGACGTCGCCGATCGCGCCGGCCCAGATCAGCTCGCACGTGCGGCAGCCCGACTCGCCCGTGTTCGGCGACGCGGTTACCTGCGTGGCCACGCCGGCCTGCTTGGCCGCCTCGACGACGACGCGGCTCTCGTCGATCGTGCGCGTCACCGGCTTCACGCAGCAAAGGTGCTTCTTCTTTTTCAAAGCCGCCATGCAGATGACGGCGTGCGAGTGGTCGGGCGTGCCGCAGTAGACGGCGTCGATCTTGTCGCTCTCGGCCTCCAGCATCTCGCGGTAGTCGCGGTACTTGCGCGCCTGGGGCCACTTGTCGTACGACTTCTTGGCGTACACGTCGTCCACGTCGCAGAGGGCGACGATCTGGAATCCGGCTTTATCGCACGCCTGGAGCTGGCCGTGCCCCACGCCGCCGATGCCCACGCCGGCCAAAACCGGCTTCTCGCTCGGCGCCGGCTGCCCGGCCCCGCCCAGCACGTGGCGAGGCACCACGCTCGCCGCGGCCACGCCGGCGGCGGCGCCCAACATTTCCCGTCGCGAGAGTTTTTCGGTCATCCCTTCGTCCCTCCTTTTGGCCTTTCGGTTTTCATGCAAGACGGATTCCCGTGCGGAATCGAGCTTGGGGAGCCGGGCGGGACTATGCGCCGCGCCCGGGGCACCGACCAGTGTAGGCGAGCCGACTCGGGTATGTCAACGATCCGCCGGGGAAGGGCGGAGCGCGATCTCCGCGGAGACCGTTCGGAATCCGATGAGCAATCCGGTAGTGTTCTCGCCGAAGACGGATGCCCTACAAACCGCGGGAAGTCAACGAGGCGAAGAACGGGAAGAAGCAAGCAGCGCTCGAGGCCGCGAATCAGACCAGCCAGACTCGCCCGGTGGCCCGGTGGGTCACCTCGATCTGAGGGCGGGGGTCGGCCGCGACGAGTCGGAACTGAAGCCCGACCGCCTCGCTGGCGAGCGTCTCCCCCTGATCGGGCACGGACTGCCCTACTTTTTCCATGCGGCCCTCGCGCCCGCGATACAGTCCAAGCCTCCACGGTTGGCGGTCCACCACCAGGAGCTCCTTGACGCCGATGCGACCGTAAAACGGGATCTTCTCCGCGGTCCGGTCGCCGGGGCTGGTGATCTCGACCAAGAAGTCGGCCCCGCCGCGCCAATGCGTGTCGCAGTTTTCGCCCGGGCCGTCGTTCAGGAAGACCGCCACGTCGGGCACGCGGAAGTCGTGTTGCCAGTCTTCCGCAACGCCGGTAAGGTTGACGCCGGGGAACACATCGCCGAGCCCGGGCCAGGCCACCACTTCCGCGAGGACGGATACCAACCGGGCCACGATCCTTTGATGCTCGCTGTTAGGTAGCGGCGCCATCATGTAGATCCCCTCCCACACCTCGTCGTGATGGTCCGCGCCCGAGGCACGGCGCTGCTCGATAAGTTGCTCTTCGAGACGAGGGTCCGTAACCAAGACGGCCATCGGATAAGCCTCCCTATCGCGATCGGTTGTCCCAACCTCTTCGATTATCGCCCACCCTCAAGCCGGCAGCAAGGGGAGGCAAGCAAAAGCATCAGACATGCCGCTCGCCGCGTGCCTGACGCCCTTTCCTGCGGGCGGAACCAGGTTGGCACAGCGCGGCGGGAGGTCAACCGTACAACCCGGCCGATGCAGGGGGCCTGGAGCGGTCGACACACGCACGGCACGCCCCGGGCGCGGGCCCCGCGTGCCACCAGGCCGTCGAGGCGGCCGGGGCGACGTTCGGGCGACGGAACGGGTGCAACGCCTCCTTGATGGACAGTCCGGCCACCTCGATCCGATCGGGGTCGTTGGTGCCGACGCCGACGCCGGCGAGCAAGCGCAGGTGGTTCTCGCCCGGGAACGGGAAGTGCGCGTGGGGGGCCTGCGGATCGTAGCCCATCACGGCGGTGGCCACGGCGTCGGTGCACACGCCGTTTCGCCCCACCAGGAGCAGCTTCGGCTCGGTCGGCTTCAGGTCCTTCATCCAATAGCCTTCGCCGCCGATCACCGTCTCGATCCCGTCGATTACCGCCAGGTCGACCGGCCGGATGCCGAAGACGTCGGCCGTCACGCGGGGCACGCGGTAGAGCGAGACGTCCCCGCCCTCCGAGATTGGGCGATCGACTTCGCCGGGCACGCCGTCCGGCTTGGACTCGACCGACGATTGTGGTAAACAGGAGCATCTCGATGAAGAATCCGGCGTCGTGCCGGACGCGTATTACAGCAAGGAGCCACTGCACTGCCGAGGGGACTGCCACCATGAACCAGAAGAAGTTGCTGCCGGCGATCGTCTGCCTTGCTTGCTCGGTCACAGTCGCACCCGCCGCGGAGCCCGCGCGGATGCCGCTGCTGATGCCCGACGATTTCGACCAGATGAACGTCGTTTTCTGGCGGGTCGAGCCGGCCGCGCCGGACGCGGAGAACCCGCTCCTCGAGGGCGACACGCCCTGGGACGCGGGCGGGGTGATGACCCATGGCACGGTGCTCCGCGACCCGATCGACGGGCTCTATAAGGCGTGGATCATCTGCACGCCGCCGGAGGAGGAGCTTGCGGAGGTGTCGACTCGGAACCACTACGATCGCCGGTTGTGCTACTTCGAGAGCACCGACGGCGTGCATTGGACGCGGCCCAACCTGCCCGACTCGGCGCTGGGCGATCACCAGGCCACGAACGTCGTCTTCGACGACACCGACGACGGCGGAACGCAGTACGCCTCGGTGAACGTCGACCCGGCCAACCGGGCGTGGCCCTACGAAATGTTCGTCTACCGGAACATGTACGGCCGGACGGAGCCAGGGCATACGCACCTGCACCACTACCGCTCCCCGAACGGCAAGACCTGGGAGCTGGTGCACGGCCCGATCAAGGGACCGTTCACCAGCGACGTCTGCTTCATCTACCCCGCGCGGTTCCTCGACCCCGATCGCGACGGGGGCTACGTGGCCTACTATCGCGTGGGGGCGCCCGACCCGGAGGCAACCATCCCGGTCTACGAAGGCAGCGGAAGCACGACCCGGCAGCTCTATCGGGCGGAGAGCCGTGACGGGAAGGAGTGGGTCGACGCCGAGAAGATCATCATGCGCGACGAGCGGGACCACCGCGACACGCAGTACATGGAGCTGGTCCCGGAGCGCGTGCCCGGCGGGTATCTCGGCGTCGTCTCCATCTATCACCCCATCACCCAGACGCTCAACCTGCGACTGGCCGCCTCGCGGGACGGGCGGCGGTGGTGGTTTCCCGACCGGCGGCCCTGCCTCGACAACCCGCCGTTGGGCGAATACGGCTCGGGCATGATTTGGCAGAGCAAGAGCCTGGTGGCCGAAGGCGAACGGCTCTACGTCTACTACGGCGGCATGGAGGGGCTGCACCGCCCGATCGTCGACACGCGAGGGCAAGGCTTCCGCCAAATCGGGATGGACAGCGTGCTCGACCGGCCGCACGGCTTCCTGCCGTTCAATTCGGCGCTGTGTCGGGCGTCGTGGCGCGTGGACCGGCTCTACGCCCTGGTCTCCGCGGCGGGCGGGTTCACGGTGGGGACGGCGGTCACCAAGCCGCGGCGTCTCGCCGGAAGACAACTCCGCGTCAACTTCCTCACCCGGCCCCCAAAGAAGTCCACGAAGCCGGGCTTCGATGAGGGGTATCTCCAGGTCGAGCTCCTCGACGCCCAAGGCAACCCGCTCCCGGGCTTCACGCGCGACGACTGCCCCCGGCTGAAGGGCGACCACCGGGCCCTCGTGGTGAAGTGGGCCGGCGGAGATCGCGCCCCAGAACAGACAGCCAGGGCGAAGTTTACCCTGAAGCGGGCATTCCTCTACGGTTTCGAGCTCGGCCCGCCCCCGTCGTCCTGATCGACAGGTCCACCCGGCTGGGTGGCCTATCCGAGTCGATTGGCGAGAGTTTCCCTCCCCGGCCTGTCGCGCCTTCCCAAGAATCTGCTTCGTGGGGCGAACAACAGGCTGAGCGGCTGTCGGGAGCCGGAAGGGAAGGGATCTGCGCCAATCTCCTCAGGGCGACTCGGCAGAGGTCGGAACGGTTTGGAAGGCCATAACCGTAATGCAGGCAAGAACTTACTGAGAGCGCCTTGTGGGCATTTGTCGAACCGGTCGGGCGGGCCCTCGTTCTCGCCGGCGGGAGCGTTCGGCGCTTGTCCTCCTGACTGGCTTGGCGCGTGGGGACCTGCTATGCTTGCCGCGAGCTCGTCGGCCCCCTGAAGTGTGGGCTACAATCATTTCCGGACCCTAGCTTCTCGATATTGAGGGGATCATGCCCATTGAATTCCGCTGCACGCAGTGTAGCCGGTTGTTGCGGACGCAGGACGAGACCGCGGGCAAGAAGGCGAAGTGCCCGGAGTGTGGGACGATCTTGACGATCCCCATTCCGGGGGCATCCCCTGAGATGAGTGCGCCGCCGCCCGTCGGGCCGCCGCGGTCCCCCGCGGTTCCCCCGTCGCCCGCGTCTCCGCCGCCGCCCGGTGCCGGTCCGCAGAGCCCGTTCGGCCCGATCGAGCCGCCGCCGCCCGGTCCGGAAAGCCCGTTTGCCCGGGGTCCCGCGCCGGACGCGGAGAACCCATACGCCTCGCCAATCGACTACACGGCGGGCGTTTCGGCTGGCTACGCCGCGCCGGCGGGGCAAATCGTGCCGACGCAGATCGAGCTGGGCGACGTCTTCGGCCGCACGTGGGAGATCATCAAAGAGCAATGGGGCTTGTGCCTGGGGCTCGTGCTGGTCGCATGGCTGATCAACACGGGCGTCAGTCTCGTCGCCGGCATGCTGCCCATCATCGGTCCGCTGGCCTCGGCGCTCTTCTCCGTCTGGATCTATGTCGGCGTGGCCATGGCCCTGCTGAAGATCGCCCGCGGTCAAGAGACGTCCCTCGGCGAGATTTTCAACGGGGGGGCGTATTTCCTACGGATCTTCGTTGCCAGCATTCTCTACGGGTTGATGGTGATGGCCGTGTTCGGCATCCTTTTCGGCCCCGCGTTGGTGGCCATGTTGCTGGCGCTCCAGGGGGGCGATCAAGCGGTCATGATCTTCGCGGGAATCGGCCTCGGTTTGCTATGTTGGATTCCCGCGCTGATCTTGTCGCTGATGTACTCGCAGTTCTACTACCTGATCATCGACCGAGACGTCGGAATCCTGGAGTCCCTCAGCCTATCGAGGCAAATCACCGCGGGAAACAAATTGACCCTCTTCGTGATCTGGGTTCTGATGGGATTGCTGAACCTGGCAGGCGCGTTGGCCTGCCTCGTGGGCCTGCTGTTCACGGTACCGTTTACCGCGCTTCTGAACCTGATCGTCTACCTGGCCATGACCGGACAGCCCACCGCCGGCCAAAGGCCGAGCGGGCCGACCATGGTCTGATCCGGCCGACACTCGACGGTGACCGGCGCGCCGTTCAGGCGGAGTAAAGGAAACGCACCGTGATCGGTTGACTTCCTGCCCCGAGCCGTCTTGTCTGAGGATGTGAAGCACCATGCCCGTCGAATTCCGCTGCACGCAGTGTAACCGGTTGTTGCGGACGCAGGACGAGACCGCCGGCAAGAAGGCGAAGTGTCCCGAGTGTGGGGCGATCTTGACGATCCCCACTCCGGGGTCGACCCCGGAGGCGGGCACGCCGCCGCCGGTCGGGTCAGGACCTTCGGCGGGCAAGGGTCCGCAGAGCCCGTTCGGCCCGATCGAACCTCCGCCGGGCGGTCTGAGGAGCCCCTTTGGTCCGGGTGCCGCACCGGACGCGGAAAATCCGTACGCCTCGCCCACCGACTACACCGTGGGAGCGCCCGCGGCGTACGCCCCAGCGGCGGGGAGGATTGTTCCCACGCGGATCGATTTCGGCGACGTGTTCAGTCGCACCTGGACGATCTTCAAAGACCGGTTGGGGATCTCCATCGCCGTCTTCCTCGTCTTCTTCGCCCTGAGCATGGGCGTTGGGATCGGGATTGGGATTGTCCGAACCGGCGTGACCTTCGCGCTGGGCGATCCGGTGGCCGGATTCATCATCGGGATGTTCTTGCAGGTGATCGCCTGGCTGTTCAATACCTGGCTCGGCATCGGCGCGGCCCTCTGCTTCTTGAAGATCGCACGCGGGGAGGAGGTCAACCTGGGCGAGATCTTTGCCGGGGGGCCCTATCTGCTGACGGTCGTCGTCGCCTCCATCCTGTTCGGGCTGATGCTTGCCGGCGTGGTCTTGGTCTGCGCCAGCGTGGTCATGGTCTGCTTCTTACTGGCCGGGACGTTGGGCTTCCAGCAGGGCGAGCCGACGCTCATGCTCGCCGTGATGGTCGGTGGGTACCTTCTGGTGATTGTCCCAGTGATCGTCCTCTCGCTGATGTTCTGTATGTTCCAGTACCTGATCATCGATCGCAACGCCGGGATCATCGAGTCGCTTTCGCTTTCCAGACAGATCACCGCCGGGAACAAGCTGACGATGTTCGGGGTGCTGCTCGTTTCGGGACTCCTGGGCGGACTGTTGGTTCTTTTCACGTGCGGCTTGGGCTTCGTGCTGGTGGGGCCCTACATCACGGTGCTGTGGGTCGTGATGTACTTGTGCATGAGCGGACAACCCACGCTCGCCCACGTGCAAACCGGTCCGGCATTGGCCTGACTGTTCGCCGGTGGGCTGCAACGCCCTGAAGGCTCCTTTCGCAGCCGATCAGGGGCGGAGGGCAACGGCAAAAAGCCGCGATCGCCAACTGGCTTGCCGGGGGCGGATGCGGTATACTCCCGTCCGTTGGGGCGGCCGCTTCGCGGTGCGCCATGACTTCCCTTCTTGTCACCCCCTATCTGCCAGGATCTGGAGTCATGCCCATCGAATTCCGCTGTACTCAGTGCAACCGACTACTGCGAACGCCGGACGATGCCGCCGGACGGAACGCGACCTGCCCGCAGTGCGGGGCGACGTTGATCATCCCCACGCCGGGGGAGATCGCGGTAACGCCCCCTGCGGAGCCGGCATCCGGTCCGCCTGCGTCGTCGGGAGAGCCCAGCCCGTTCGGTCCGAGCGTCCCCCCGCCCGGCGCCGGCGTGGCGTCCGGCCCTCAAGCGTCCCCGAGTCCATATCCGTCGCCCACGCAGCCGCCCGAATATGAATATCAGCCGGCCGCTCGCGGCACGGACGGGAAGGCCCTGGCCTCGCTGATCCTGGGAATCTCCAGCATGATCGTGTGGTGCTGCCCGCTCATCGGGCTTCCCGTCGCGGGCACCGGATTGATCCTGGGGATCGTCGCCTTGAAAGGGCCAAGCCGCGGGATGGCCATCGCGGGCGTGGTGCTCAGTGTGTTGGGACTGCTGTTGGCCCTTGCGATGTTAGTTCTGAACATCATCCTCTTTGCATCGGGCGAGATGTAGCCGGCGGTGCCCGGCAGGGCGCTTGGTGGCAATGGCGTTTCGCCAGTGAATATGCCGCAGCACGGGCAAGATGCCCGTGGCACCCACAAACCAGCTTGTATGGTGCGTGAAACGCACCAACCAGGATGACGCGTGACGGCGCGGCGGATTGTGGTGCGTTGCACGCACCCTACGAGGAGCCGGCGATCGTTCCTTCGATCGGGCTGGAGGCCGTGGCGTAGAGCTTCTTGGGGATGCGGCCGGCCAGGTAGGCGTCTCGGCCCGACTCGGCGGCCAGGCGCATCGCCCGGGCCATGCGCAGGGGATCCCGGGCGTGGGCGATGCCGGTGTTCAGGAGCACGCCGTCCACGCCCAGCTCCATGGCCACGGTCACGTCGCTGGCCGTGCCCACGCCGGCGTCGACGATCACCGGATACTGCGGGTCGCCCTCCTTGAGATACTCCAGGCAGATGCGGATCGCGTTCGGGTTGAGGACCCCTTGCCCGGAGCCGATCGGGCTTCCGGCCGGCATCACGCTGGTGGCCCCGGCCTCTTTGAGCCGTTTGGCCACGACCGGATCGTCGCCCGTGTAGACGAGGACCTGGAACCCGTCGGCGATCAGCTTTTCGGTGGCCTGGAGCGTTCCCACCGGGTCGGGGAGCAGGGTCCTCTTGTCGCCGAGCACTTCCAGCTTGACCCAGTCGGCGCCGGGGTTCTCCATCTGGGAGAGGATTTCGCGGCCGAGCCGGGCGACGCGCACGGCGTCGTCGGCCGTGAAGCAGCCGGCCGTGTTGGGGAGGATCGTGTAGCGCCGCGTGTCGATGAAGTCGAGGAGGTTCTTGCCCTCGGCGTCGATCAATCGCTCGCGGCGGACGGCCACGGTGATGCACTCCGCGCCGGACCGATCCAGCGCGTCGCGCATCAATTCGTAGGTGGCGTACTTGCCGGTCCCCACGATCAGCCGGCTGGAGAACGTGTGGGAGCCGATGGTGAGGGCATCGTCGGCCGATGGTTCCCGGGACATGGCGTTATCCTCCTCCAACGAGCGCGACGATCTCCAGCCGGTCGCCCTCGGAGAGCCGATGCTCGGCGTGCCGGCTCCGCGGGACGAGTTGGAGATTGACTTCCACGGCGACGTATTTCGTCGTCAGTTCGAGTTGATCCAGCAGCCGGGCGATCGTCGTGGCTTCGGCGACCTGGCGGGGCTGGCCGTTGACGCTGATCTGCACCGTTGAACTCTTCTGGGTGTTTTGCCGGTGAAGGCGACCACGGCGATGCCGTCCTCGCTCCGAAACCGGGCTCGGGAACGAAAAGGCAGGCTGAGCGCACCATTTTAGGAGGCGCGGCCGCGTGTGGTCAAGCTGCCGGCTTGTCCCCGTCTTTGCTGTGCCTCGTGCGGGCGCGGCGCGCGTGGGCAAAGGCCGCCGGACAGTGGGCGCCAGCCCGGAAGGTTTTCGCCGTTGGTCGGACTCGGAAGCAGCCGACGGCTACTCGGTCTGGATCAGCGCGGTAGTGAACTGCTCGCTCCACCAGGGGACCAGTTGTCCGCTGTAAGGCATGTTGGCCAAGTGGGACTGCCGATTCCAAGGGAGCAGGTAGGTGAGCACGATCCCCGTGGTGGTCTCCGCCACGTAAAGCGCAGCCTGCGGGGGTTGCTGGCGCGCCGCCGCCCCGCGGCGCATGTCGATGGCCCCGGTGACCATCAAGTAGCTCGGGCTTTGCGGCAGTTGGAGTTCCGGGAGCGGGGGCGCACCCGACCGTCTCCTTTGCGCGTTCAATTGCGCCAGGCCGGCGTTTCTCCCCTGAATCGCGCTGGCCAGGGCGGCGTTGACGTTTCCCTCGTAACGTGCCTGGAACCCGGGAGCCTGATTGGAGAGCACGCCGGCCCTCAAGGTGCCGGTGAGGAAGTCGAGGAAGTAGATGGCCTCCAGCCCGTCGTCCACGAATCCGGTGCACATGGCGAAGTTCTCACCGCGATCGGTGGCCACGGCGTGCAGCGGAGTATCCGGCCACAGACCGCCGACCATTAACCCCAACAGAAGGCCGATCGCCAGTCCGGCGGCCCAGCCATGTCTCCGCAGGTAAGCCATTGCGCTACCTCCTTCTACGGTCCCTCAAGAGCCACAGTTTACGCGCCCGCCGCGACCACAATCTGCGGTGGCGGATCCCCGCAAGGGGATCGCGACCGGATCCCGGCCTCGTCCGCGTATGATACCGATTCCGGGCGTCGATTACCAGCCGAGAGTCTCGAATTTACCCAGGCCCCCTGGGGCCGCTCTCTTTTGGGGGGACGGCGGTACCCTTGCGCCTGGCGCAGACTCGCCGTCGAAAAACGCGCAGGAAGGCCCCCGAAAAAAACCTTGCCTCGGGCTCTTGCAAACCGAAGACAATTCGCTATAAACGCGGTCGAAGGGGCGAGGGCGGCAGTTCGAGATCGGGTCGAGATCGCACCTTGGTTGCTTCGAAGGAGTCCGCGATGCAGACGATCAACGTGGCCCTGATCGGGCAAGGCTTCATGGGGCGTTCCCACTCAAACGCCTGGGGACAAGTGGGCAAGTTCTTCCAGCCGCCGATCAAGCCCGTGATGCATACGGTCTTCGGCCAACCGGAAGAGGACCCGCAAGCGTTTGCCGCGAATTGGGGTTGGCAGAACGCGTCGAACGACTGGCAGGCCGTGATCCGATCGCCGGAGATCGGGCTGATCGACGTCGTCACGCCGAACTACATGCACGCCCCGGTGGCCATCGCCGCCGTCGAGGCGGGCAAGCCCTGCTCCTGCGAGAAGCCGCTGGCCGGCACGCTCGCCGACGCCCGCAAGATGATGGAGGCCGCCAAGAAAGCCAACGTGCCGACGTTCGTCTGGTTCAACTACCGACGCTGCCCGGCCGTGGCCTTGGCGCACCAGCTCGTTCGAGACGGCAAGATCGGCGACATCCGTCACGTGCGGGCGACGTATCTCCAGGACTGGGCCGACGAGTCGGTCCCGCTTCTGTGGCGGTTCGAGAAAGAGCCCGCCGGCTCCGGCGCCCATGGCGACCTGAACGCCCACATCATCGACATGACCCGTTTCGTCACCGGCGCCGAGATCACCGAGATCGCCGGCGCGATCGCCGAGACGTTCATCACCAAGCGGAAGAAGCTCACCGGGACCGGCGGCGAGACGTTGGGTGCCGGCAAGGCGGCCGAGGAAATGGGCGACGTGACCGTCGACGACGCGGTGCTCTTCCTGGCCCGCTTCTCCAATGGCGCGGTCGCCAGCTTCGAGGCCGCCCGGCAGGCCACCGGCAACCAGAACCGCAACACCTTCGAGATCAACGGGACCAAGGGCGCGCTGAAGTTCGACTTCGAGCGGATGAACGAGTTGAAGATCTACGACGCCACGTTGCCGCGTGCCGTGCAGGGGTGGAGCACGATCATGTGCACCCACGGCGGCGACCATCCCTACGTGGCCAACTGGTGGCCCGACGCCCACATCATCGGCTACGAG
This sequence comes from Thermoguttaceae bacterium, assembly GCA_035528065.1. Classification (GTDB taxonomy): domain Bacteria; phylum Planctomycetota; class Planctomycetia; order Pirellulales; family Thermoguttaceae; genus DATKZH01. Next base: position 28,040 of record DATKZH010000520.1, read on the forward strand.
CACGGGTTCACGAACGAGGCCTACGACATCATGCGCGTGCTGGGCGGCGAGGAGCCGACGGTGCCCATCCCCGATTTCGAGGACGCCTACCAGACGCAGCGAGTGCTGGAAGCAGCCCTGCTTTCGGCCGGCGAGAGACGACCGGTCCCGCTCGACGAGGTGAAATAACTCCCAACGGGCGAAACAGCCACGGCTGCAAGTCGCGTGCAAGAGTGACACCCGCGCGGCTTGCGGACCAATACGTCGCGACGTAGGGCGTCACGGACATACGGAGGCTGTCCGTGGCGCCCGCTTTTTGCGCCCCTTCTACCCATCACCGGCTCGTAGCCAACGCCCGCGGCTAGTCTCGACCCCGGGCGAGCACGATGTAGAAAAGCAACGTCATGATCGCTTGGACCGTCGCTGCCACGTAGGTCAATGCCGCGGCGCTGAGGACGTTGTTCACGTAACCCATATCCTCCCGCGACGCCACAATGCCCAGTTGGGCTAACTGCGCTTTCGCTCGACTGCTGGCATTGAACTCCACCGGGAGGTTCACGATTTGGAAGAGGACAACGCAACCGAAAAGCGCGATTCCCACCCACAGCAACACCTGCGAGAAGATCAGGCCCAGGATGATCAACAGAAAGGCGGAGTTGCTTCCAAAGCTGGCCGCCGGCACGGCCGCATTGCGGATCAGCAGGGGAGCGTAACCGCGGGCGTCCTGGATCGCGTGGCCCGCCTCGTGCGCGGCGATCCCCACGGCTGCCAGCGACTGACTCTGATAGACCTGCTGGCTGAGGCGGAGCACTTTCCGCCGCGGGTCGTAGTGGTCGCTCAGATGGCCGCGCACCACCTGGATATCCACATCCTGCAACCCGGCCGAGTCGAGGATGTGCCTCGCCGCCGCCGCCCCGCTGAGCGGGGCCGGTCTCCGCTGGGCACTGGCATACGCCGCCTTGACCCAAAGCTGGGCCAAGATCCCAAGCAGGAACGCCGGCACAACCATGATCCAGAACAACGGGTGAAAGACCACTGCAAAACTCCTCTCCGGCCGGATTGCCGGCTGCGGTTTCCGGGGAGCCCTACCGTGCCATTCGCTGGTGATCGGCAGTTCTTGCTCCCCAATCTTGACTATCTCTGTTCTAGAATTGTACGCAAATCGGCAACACCCGGGTTCGCTGGATTCGCACACCGCCGGCCACCTCCGGGAGGCATAATGACCCACCCGCCAGGGGGTCGTAAGATCGCGATCACCGAACAAACGGCCGATGCGGCGAGTCGAGAACCGACGCGGCCCCCGCCGAGCACTTCGGTGAAGACCCGGACGAATCAGCCAACCGCCGCATACGGCAGGTTGCGGAGATAGCCTTCCTTCTCGGCCACGAGATCGAGATATAGCCCGGCCATTTCTTCCACGAGCGGGATGAAGGGCTCCGCCTCCGGCACTCCCCGCCGGTCGATCACTTTCAGATAGTGCCTGCATCGGTCGCAGACCTCGATCCGGCGGGCGTCTTCCCCGGCAACCGTCAGCCGGGTCAGGGTCGCCTCGTCCTCACTTGCGCAGAAAGGACAAGCCAAGCGGCCGAACGGCCAGACGTGCCCGCACAGGGAGCAGTGCAACACGCGGCGTCCATCCTCGGACCGGAGACTCCCCAAGCCGGGCGTCGAGCCGCACGCCGGACAGGAACCGTCCGACTCCGACGGCACGGTCCCATCCTCGAGCAGATGTCGGACCGCACAAGTCACCAGCGGCGCAGCCACCAAGCGGCCCAGAAGAAGAAGCAGCTCGGGCGAGACGTCCAGGCGCCCGGCGACCGACGCGAGGTACTCCGCGTCGGGCCCGAACGCCGCCCGTCCGATCAGCGATTCCAACAGCCCGGGCTCCCCATCCACCGCAGACCGAAGCCGCGAGAGATCGGCGCCGACGCTCCCGAATTGCGAACACTCGCGGGCGATGGCGTCGAAGAGCCGTCGGGCCGACGCGGCGTCCACCGGCACCATCTCCGGGTCAATCGCCGGGCCGGCGTGTCCCCGCCTCGCCGGAATCGCCGTCGACGTCCGTGAGACGCTCGAATCGACAAACGCCGACAGCACGGCCGCCTGGGCCTCGAACACGCCGACCCGCAGGCGGACGTAGTCGTCGGAGATCCCGTCCCGGCCGAGCAGCGATCGGAGGCGCTCGGCAACCAGTTCCACGTCGAAAGCCCCGCCGGGAGTGCCCGTGTCGTTCATGTCGTTATCGAATGCCAAGCCGTGGGCGAGTTGAATGGTAGTCTCGTTTAGCCGCAAGCCGCAGGCGTGCGCGCAATGGCGAACCGGGCTTTCGCGGTCGCGCACGCCTCCGGCTTGCGGTTAAACGACGGGACGACGATCAGCGCGCTCGGGCTTCCTCGATCAACACCTGGAAGATCCGTTCGTACTCCCGCACGGCTTCCATGTCTTCAAAAAGGCGCGGGCTGGCCTCCCGGATGTCTTCCTCGACGGACTTCCGGTAGTCGCGATCCGTGGCCAGGTCGACGGCGATCCTGACGTAATCCTCGGCGTCGGAGGCGACGCACTCGGCGATGCCCATCTTGCCGTAGCAGGCGAGCGTGAATCGCCCTCGCCGGAACTCGCCCGGCAGGGTCACGATCGCCCGGCCGACGGAGAACCCATCGTACGTGGTCAGCCCGCCGCCGAAGTGCAACGGGTCCAGGAGCACGTCGGCCGCGGCCACGAGGCTCAGGTAGTCGGGATACGCCTGCTGGGGCATCCACACGATCCGGTCGGCGACGTCCGGCATCGCTTCGGCAAACCGGCTCTCGAGCGCGGCGGTGTTCGCCTCGTGCTGATCCCGGGGCACGACGATCACCCCCGAGCCGTCCGCGCGGAGAATCCCGGCCAGGATGGGATCGAAGTCCGGGTGGAACTTCTGGACCTGCTGGAGGCAGGCGTAGACGTGCTGGTCGTCGCGGAGGCCAAAGTCGTCTCGCCCTTTCGGCGAGTCGGGCAGGGACGGCCGGCGCTGGTACGTCAGGAGCGTGCCGGCGCGGACGAGCCGCTCGCGATAGTGCCCGTCGGCATCGGCCGGCTCCACCAGATGGCTGGACAAGAAGCAATCCATCGGGGGAATCCCGGAGGTCACGGGCAGTCCCCAACCGGTGCACTGCACCGGCGCCAGCCGGAAAAAGGGGAGGAAGTAGTTGGCCGTGCCGGAACCGACTTCCCAGTAGTACAAGAGGTCGAAGCGGCCCGCCCGGATCGCTTGCCGGGCCAAGTCGACCCGATCCGGGACGGCCAGGACGTCGACCGCGTCGCTTCGGATCATCGACCGGACCGCCGCGGCCCCGGCCGGGGAACAAACCACCACCGGCTCGAACTGCTCGGCGTCGAGGTTTTCCAGCACGCCCCCCAGGCAGCGGAGAAAGATCGCCTCGTGCGCGTCGCTCACGACGAAGCCGATCCGGTAGCGCCCTTCACGCCGGCGCGGGGCTTCGCCCGGCTTCCAATGGCGGAAGATCGCGGCGTAGGCTTCCTTGATCGGGCGGTCGTTGCGCCCGTGAAACTGGAGATCGTAGGGAGGCCCGGTCCCGAGGATGGCGAGCTTCGACGGCTCGACGCGCAACTCCCGCTCGGCAAACCGCTCGAGATCGGCCAGGAGCCGATCGCGGTATTCGTCGATCTGGTCCGCGGATGGGAACACGTTGGGGCAGAGCGTGGCCAATCTCAGCTCCCACAGCGGCTCGTGCGCGTGGATTTCCTGGATTCGGCGGTAGCCGGCCGCCGCCTCGTCGATCTGGCCCCGCTCCTCGTGGAGGATGGCCAGGTTGTGGTGGGACTCGACGTTGTCGGGCGCGACCTCGGTCGCCCGGCGGTGGGCGGCCAGGGCTTCGTCGAACTGGCCCAGCTCGCGCAGGGCGCGCCCGAGGCGGTTGCAGGCCCCCACGTGGTTCGGCCGGAGAGCCAGCGTCTGTTGGTAGCAGGCGATCGCTTCCGGGAGTTTGCGCGCGGCCGCCAGCGCGTTGCCTCGGTGGAAGTGGGCCTCGACGTAACGCGGATTGATTTGCAGGGCCCGGGCGCAGGCGGCCACGGCTTCGGAGAGCCTCCCCTGCTCGACGAGCGCACTGGCGAGGTTGCCGTGGGCACGGACGTAGCCCGGCCTGATCTCCAGCGCCCGCTCGTAGCAGGCGACCGCTTCGTCGAGCCGTCCTTGGCCTTGAAGGAGGATGCCCAGGTTATTGTGCGCCTCGACGTAGTCGGGCCGGATGGCCAAGGCCTTCTTGCAGCTCTGCAGGGCCTCGTCGACGTCCCCTTGCGCCCGAAGGATGACGGCCAGGTTGAAGTGGGCCTCGGCGTAGCCCGGGTCGATTTCCAGCGAGCGGCGGCAAGCGGCCACGGCCTCGTCGAGCCGCCCGACGTTCAAATGCGCCGCGGCCAGGTCGTTGTGATACTTGGCCACCTCGGGCCGAAGTGCCGCCGCACGGCCCAGCAGATCGACGGCCGCCTCGGGCTGGCGGGCCTGGAGGGCGAGCACTCCGAGCAGATTCAACGCCTCGGGCTGCTGCGGATCGACCGCGAGGACCTGCCGGCAGATCTGCTCCGCCTGGGGCAGCCGGCCGGCCCGATGATGGGCAAGCGCCGCGGCCATGGCTTCAGGCAGTGTGGCCATCGGGCTCCTTCTCGACGTCGCAGAGAAACGCCTTGTACTCGGGGATCATCGCGTCGGCGTCGCCCACCAGCGGCACGAGCACGTTCGCGCTCTCACCGGTCGCCAGGCCCTCGTAGCCGAAGTGCCAGACGAGCGCCACCTGCTCGACGCCCCGGCCGTCCACCTCCAGCGGCTTCAGGCGACCCGTCACCAAAGCGACCATGCTGATTTGCCCCCGGGGGGAGCGGATGGTCACGCGGTCGCCGTGAGCGATGCCCTTCGCCCGGGCCAACTGGCGGCTCATCTCCACGAAGGCATGGGGCACCAGCTCGACCAGCCAGGGGAGGTTCCGCGACATCGCCCCGCTCAGCCAGTGCTCGCCCACGCGGCACGTGGTCGCCACGATCGGATACTCGCCGGCGCGCGCGAGCCCGTCCGTCTGCCAGAGCCTCGCCAGCGGGTTGGCGTTCTGCGGCGAGAGGAGATTGGCCACCGGGCTTTCCAGCGGCTCGTAGTGTTCAGGGAGCGGCCCGTCGCGTAGCGCGGGGGCGTAAAGACACCCACGCCCGTCGGGGAGCATGATGAACGCGTGCTTGCCGTCCGGGTGTTGCGAGCCGTCGGGCTTCTGGGGCGGAGGCCATGCCCCGTCGGGCACGTCGCCGATCCAGCGGCCGCGTTGGACGTCGTAGCGGACGACCGCCTTGGCCTCATCCCAGGGTCGGCCCTTCGGGTCGCAGCCGGCCCGGTTGTAGAGAATCCGCCGGTTGGCGGGCCACGACCACGACCAACTCGCATGTAGCCCGAGCGGGTCCCTGGCGGGTAGCGTGAGCCGGCGTCGGGCCATCTGGTTGCCTGCGGCCGTCCAGCTCCCGCAATAGAGCCAGTTGCCGGCGGCGGTCGTGCCGTCGTCGCGCAAGAGCGTAAACGACGGGACCTGGTCGCCCGGCTGGAACCGCTTGCCGCCGGCGTCCGGCTCGACGTCGGCGAGGAACCGGCCGTTGATCTCCCGGGCGACAAGCCCCGGATCGGGAGGATCGCCGTAGTCCCACGTGAGATGGACGATCGGCTCGGGGAACACGCCGCCCTGCGAGTAGCGCGCCTTCAACTCCTTGACGAGCCGGTCGAGGATCCACAGGTCGCTTCGCGCGTCGCCCGGCGGCTCGATGCCGGCCCGCCGCCACTGGGCCCAGCGCCCCGAGTTGGTCACGCTCCCTTCCTTCTCCATGCCGGCCGCCGCAGGAAGGAGGAAGACTTCGGTCTGGACCTCGTCGGGCTGGGTGCCGGGCCGCTTCCAGAACGTGGCCGTCTCGGTTTTCCAGAGGTCGACCGCCACCAGCCAGTCGAGCTTCTCCAGGGCCTCGCGCGTGCGGCCTGCATCCGGGCCGCTGACGGCCGGGTTCTGGCCGAACACCACCAGCCCCCGAACCTCGCCCCGGTGCATCGCCTCGAACATGGCCACCTGGGAGCAGTCGCCGTCGTGCTTGGGGAGGTAATCGTAGGCGAACTGGTTGGCCGGGGTCGCGTGCGATCCCCACCAGGCCTTGAGCAGGCTGACCGCGTATTTCGAGTAATTGCCCCACCAATTGGCGCTCTGCGGATCGGCCGAGGTCGGCGTCGACGCCTCGACGTACTCGGCCAGCGTGGCCTGCTCGGCCGAGGGGCTCTTCAGGTAGCCGGGCAGCAAATCGAACAGCAGTCCGTGATCGGTCGACCCCTGCACGTTCGACTCCCCGCGCAGGGCGTTGATGCCGCCGCCGGCGATGCCGACGTTGCCCAGCAGGAGTTGCAGGATCGCGTAGCTGCGGATGTTCTGCGTTCCGTGGGAGTGCTGCGTGGCCCCCATGGCGTAGAGGATCGTGCCGGCGCGGTCCGGGCGGCACGTGCTCGAGAAGGTCTCGGCCACCTCGCGGAGCTTGTCGACGGGCGTGCCGCAGACGCGGGAGACGGTCTCGAACGTGTATCGGGCGAAGTGCCGCCGGAGGAGCTGGAACACGCAGTGGGGGTCCTCCAGCGTCGCGTCGATCTTGACCCGCCCGTCGTCGTCCCGCTGAAAGCCCCAGTGCTCCTGCGTGTATCGCCCGCCGGCGATCGGGCCGAAGCGCCCGGCGTCGAACTCGAAATCCGGGTCGACGAGGAACCCGGCGTTGGTGTGGGCGACGAGGTACTCCTTGTGCACCAGTCCCTGCTCCAACACGTGGCGGATCAGGCAGCCGACGAACGCGACGTCGGTCCCGGCGCGGAGCGGCGCGTAGAGATCCGCCACGGCGGAGGTCCTCGTGAACCGGGGATCGACGGAGATCAGCTTGGCGCCCCGCTCTTGGGCCTTTCCCACCCACTTCATGGCAATGGGGTGGTTCTCGGCGGCGTTCGAGCCGATGATCATCAGGCAATCGGCGTTGGCCAGGTCGGTCCAGTGGTTGGTCATCGCGCCCCGGCCGAAGGAGGCGCTCAGGCTGGCGACGGTCGAGCTGTGACACACCCGGGCCTGGTGCTCCAGGTAGACCAGGCCCAGCGCTCGGGCCAGTTTCGCGATGGCGTAGCACTCCTCGTTATCGAGCGCCGCCCCGCCGAGGCAGCCGATCGCCTTCGTGCGGTGGACCGTGCGGCCCTGCGGGTCGGTGGTCGTGAACGCCGCGTCGCGGGTCTCCTGGACGAGCTGGGCGATCCGCCGCACGGCCCAATCCAAGTCCTTTTCCTCCCACTCCGTGGCGCCCGGGGCGCGGTGCTTGACCGTCGTCAGCCGCCGGGGATTGTCGGCGACCTGGACCAGGGCGCTTCCCTTGGCGCAGAGCGAGCCGCCGTTGATCGGGTGGTCGGGGTCCCCTTCCACGTGCGCGAGCTTTCCTTCCGCGGCGATCAGGATGGCCCCGCAGCCCACGGCGCAATAGGGGCAGATCGTGGTGGTCATCTTGCCGCGCCGGACGACGGCCTGGGCAGCCCGCGCCCTGCTCGGGCCGAGATCCAGGCCCAAAAAGCCGAACAGGGAACCCGAGGCCGCCAGAAAGGTGCGCCGCTTGATCTTCATTCGTTTCCCCGCCGCAAGGCCGTGAACCGCACCCCTCGGGCAGGTGTGGCCCGGGCGCGGGATTGCGCGTGTCGAGTGAGAGCCGGTGACAACGCCTAACGTGGGGCAC